>PFOB01000040.1 GCA_002792315.1 Candidatus Roizmanbacteria bacterium CG_4_10_14_0_2_um_filter_39_13
TTTTTTTCCACCAGTGGCTTGAAAAACCAACCGTTCGTGGCGGAATCATCTTTGGCGCTCTTCTTGGTTTTAGCATTCAACTTCATTATCTTGGAGCACTTTTAGGAGTTCCACTAGCATTGTTTATTCTTTGGAAATTGGTTGAAATACGCTCAATAAAAAAACATGCCAAATCATTTATTGCCGCTGGCATTTCGTTTATTCTTTCAATAAGTCCACTCATATTATTTGATCTCCGTCACGATTTTTTGAATTATCGACAGTTTTTTAAATTATTTACAGAAGGCAATCTTGCCTCAGGTAGCTCATATCTTTTTCGGCTAGATGAAACAATTCAAGGATTTATCAATCATGGATTACAACTATCATTTTCTCCCCTCATTTCAAAGGTCATATTCATATTAATATTGACTCTAGGATTACTTGTTTATAAATATAAAAAGTCAAAATTCGTTTTACTTCATGTGTGTAATTTCCTTATTTTTATCTTTGGTTTTGCTTTCTTGTCAAGTGGGCGATTCCCTCACTATTATGGACCGGCAATTATGAGCCTATATCTTGTCCTTGCGTCTTTGATCATCCTCATAAAACAGATAAAAATACAATATACTCTTGCAGGTATTTTTATTATCCTCTTTGCCTATTTAAACATTACAAAGATGTACTTCTTATTTGCGAATGGAAATAATCAGATTCAACATGCAAAAATAGTTGCAACGTCGATGGGAAAAAAAATTAATCACCAGCCATTTAATTTTGCGACCTGGCCGGTCGATCTTGGAGAAGACTCCTATCTCTATTTTCTCGAACTGGACGATATGCCTGTTGCAGATCGAGAAAAACTCGAGGTTACGGACCAGTTGATCGTAATCTGTGAAAAAGAACCATGTATGCTTCTGGATTCTCCTTCATGGAATATTTCAATGTTTGGCAAGGCTCAAATTCAAGATCAATGGGAAGTCGAAGGGCTCAAGATATTTAAACTTGTACATGATACAGCCGAAGGAAATTAACGAGTAGGCTTATATATTGTGTTATATACACGACCCATTCTCTCTACAGAAAAGATAACATCTCCATCAATACTTTTTTTAATTTCTTTAAGCTCAGGTTGATTGTAACAAATAATATAATCTGCTTGGGAAATATCATGATTCATATCAATTGCATCAGGAAAATAATAATTCAAAGACATTGATTTCGAACACATATATATTTTTGGAGCATCTGACTTTTCAGTTAGTGTATCTTTCAACCAAATGAGTGCTTCTTTATCGCTTGCCGCCCAGTATTCCTGATCAAATTGTTGCTCCAAGCCTGGCACCATTTGTACTCCATCGTTGAAATAAGGATACAAATACGGATAGTTTTTTACGTAGAAGAACAGAATCAGAGATGTATTAATAAGTACCGCACTGACAATGATCAATTTAAACTTCGGATACTTTTTGAGAATAAGTTGTAGGCCAATTACCGAAAGAATGACCAATTGCGGCAACAGAAATAAATAATGCCGGACACCATTGTAAATAACTGGTTTCAACAAAACGTACATCAAAATTTGTATTCCAATAGATATGAGGATTAACATATGAAGCAAGCGTTGTTTTTGATCTCTCTTATGCATAAAGCTCATTATCGAAAGAATAAGTATGAAGATTGGAGTTGAAATGAGGAGCCAAATGGGAAGATATGAAAGGGGAATCGTACTTTCATTGAAAACTGATCCAAAAAAAAGTATTGTTCCATACCATGGAAAAATTTTATTAACCTGCAAAAGCTCAAGAGTATGATTTACCGGATCTGCACCAATATAGGGAATTGAGGCCATTAATACCATAAATGACAACATTGATATCAAAATCATCTCAAAAATAAATTCTCCACTTTTTTTCAATGAATTTTTAAACAAATCGAATCCCTGAATATAGAGCGTGTAAAAAAAGTACACGAATATCAAACTGAGACCGATCAACCGCAGAGACGTAGCCAAGCCTATTGCTGCGCCAAGCAATAATATTTTAAGGTTGTTCGGAAGTTTTCGATGGATATATATAAGAAACAGTGCAACCATAAACACCGTCGCAAATGGTATATCTTTTGGATTTGCGGGGATATGCCCTAAAAACCGGGGAGTCAGAAACAAAAACACTGGTCCTAAAAGCGCGATTTTATCATTTTTGAAACAAAACAATACAAATTCATACATCACAACAAAGGATAGCGAGGCAAAAATCATATTGTATAGATGATAATTTTCATAAGATTGAGAATCATTAAGCGCATAAAGAAGAGCTGAATATGTGCTATTGTAGTAAAGTAAATTTTCATTCCCATATTCTTTTATTACGAATCCTTTTTGTAAATATTTATCATTTCCAACTACTTTATGATAAAAATATTCGCCGCGCGTATAGACAAAAAACTCATCCATTGTCAAACCAAAGTCTTTGTATGAAAGAAATGTTGTAGCAAAATATACAAGTAGAAAAAGAAAAAGAAGTAATCTCGTTTTAAATATATTCAAATATGCCCACTGAAGTTTTTTGAGAAGCATAACCACAGTATAACAATGAATTCAAGCTTTATTGATGTTACAATTGAAAATATTATGGACATATCTTTGATCATTCCCTGCTACAACGAAGAGATGAATATTCAAAAGGGAGTCCTTGACCGCATTGGGAATTTCACCAATAAAGATGCTCGTTTCAAAGAAGTGATTATTGTTGATGATGGCTCAACAGATAGCTCAATTGATCTTATTGAGCAAAAATATCTCCCACTTTACAAAAAATTTATACTCGTAAAAAACACCCATCTTGGAAAAGCTTTTGCGGTAATTCGCGGGATTCAAAAAGCAACGGCCGAATATACAATGTTTTCAGATATAGATCTTGCAACACCGATTGAAGAATCTGAAAAACTGATTGACGAAGCTAAAAATGGATATGATATTGTGATTGGATCTCGAAGTGGTCAAAGAAAAGGAGCCCCGCTCACACGAAAAATCATGGCCATTGGAATGATATTTATTCGGCATTACATCATTGGATTAAAAGGAGTATATGATACACAATGTGGCTTTAAACTCTTTAAATCAATTGCAGCACAAAAAATAATCCAAAATCTTCAGGTATTTAAAAACCGTCAAGAAAAATCGGGTTCTTCAGTTTCTGCAGGATTTGATCTTGAATTTTTATTCCTCGGTGCAAAACTTGGATTTAGTGTTAAGGAAGTTCCGGTCATTTGGCGTCATGTCGAAACAAAAAACGTTACATTTATTAAATCCTCACTCGAAAGTTTGCAGGATATTTTTTCGATCAAATGGTATGACATTCTCAAAAAATACCCTCAGTAATATCGTAGCACCTCTCGTCTTGTTACTCATCAGTGGAATAATTATTTTCTACAAATTTCCGCTGATTCCTCAGAACGTAAGTTTGGATGAAGCTGAGTTTATCAGACTTGCTCAATCTTTGAAAAATAGTCCATATACCCCATACAGTCAGTTGGCCACCGGTCACGCAACGCTCTACTTTTATATTCTTTTGGCGTCAATTAAAATATTTGGCACAACCGTTTTTGCAGTACGATTTCCATCCGCACTTTTTGGAGTGATTGATGTTGTTCTGATCTACTTTGTTTTTAAACTTATCATTGAACGATTAGCAAAGCTCAGTATCATTCTTCAAACTGGAATTCCCTTTCTCATGGCGTTTACTTTTGCGACTATGAGATGGTACTTCAACTTTGCACGATTTGGCTTTGAAGCAAGTACCGTGCTCTTTTTTGAATTATTCGGACTTTTGTCATACCTCCTTTTTCGAAAATACAAACATTTCGGATTTCTTGTCACAACCGGAGTACTTGTCGGACTATCCTACAACTCTTACACACCAGGTCGTATCTTTTTTATTCTTCCATTGATTATGATGATATTTGATTTTTGGAAAGAAAAAATGGGGAAAAAAGAAATAGCAAAACAACTTCTTGCTTTGCTGATTCCCTTTGTGATTTTTACCGCACCACTGAATGTATACTTCACGAAGCACGATGATAATCGAATATACGAACAATTCTATTTACAAAACGAACAGCTTTCTATCCAAGAAAAAACAACATTTCTCGGACAAAATATCGCGAAGGTCAGCGGGATGTTCTTTTTTAAAGGCGATATGAACGGAAGGCATAATTATCCGGGAAAAGCCATGCTCAATCCATTACTTGGATTATTGTTTGTTTTCGGATTCGCCATAAATCTATACAAATGGAAAAAATTCTCACATCGTTTGTTTCTTTTGTACTTTGCAATCGGAATTCTTCCCCCACTTTTGACGTATCCCTGGGAAAATCCAAACTCACTTCGTGCGGTGACCGTCCTTCCCGCCGTTGCATTTTTTGTTGGACAAAGTTTACTTTTGATTTCAAAAATTCCCATCAATAAAACGTACCTCTTTTATGGATTATTTATTATGGTGAGTCTTTCAGCAATTTATGAAATACGAACTTATTTTGTATTTCAATCTTTGGTGTTTCCTGCATCATTTGAAATTCATCAAAATATGCTCCAACCATATTTGGATGGTAATTATCTATTTGATCCTGAGAAACTGAAATCATTATGAAAATAATTCATAATTTTATTCGAACTCATTGGCAAATTTCAATATATCTCCTTTTTTTTACCATTGTTTTTTCAATAAAAATTATCCAGAATCCCTTTCCCTTTTTTGATTGGGATGAATCAATCTACGCGCAAGTTGGTCGAGAAATGATACAAGCAAAAACTATTGTTCCCCATTGGCAAGGACAAAATTGGCTCGATAAACCACCTCTTGTGCCTTTGTTTTATGGGTTAGTCATGGGCGCAACACCTTTTGTACTCCCTGAGATATCAACCCGCATTGCGACATTATTTCTCTCCGTATTCGCGCTTGCTCTTACGTACCTCCTTTACTGGAAAGTGCTGAAAGAACAATGGCTCACTACACTTGTCGTCATCACAACTTCATTGAGCTCTATCTTTCTTCAACGCGCACAGGTTTTGAATGTTGATATTTTTCTGCTCATAGGATGGCTTGGCTACCTGTTATTTTATAAAAAATTCTGGACTTCTCTCGTATTCTTATCATGTGCGGTATATAGCAAATCTCTGATAGGTTTTTATCCCGTGGGAATAATGGGATTATTTTTTCTGTATCGTTTTTTAACCAAACAAATTGATGCAAAAAAACTATTGGAAGAATTCAAACGGCTAATTATTCACTTTTTGATTCTCGTAATATGGTACATCGGCATGTTTATTTTTTATGGGAATAATTTTTTGTATCAGCATTTTTATGAAAGTCATGTGAAACGAGTTACCGCTTCGATCGAATCTCATTTTGGACAAAGAACATTTTATCTTGACCTCCTTTTCATTGAATTTGGGAAACACATTTGGTGGTCAATATTAGGATTTTCTCTTTTGGTGTATCAATGGATAAGAAAACGCCTATCTGATAAAAGACTTCTCTATGCTCTTTTTATTATTCCGTGGTTTATTTTTTTGAATCTGACCAAAACAAAAATATTTTGGTATGGACATCCGTATATCCCGCAGTTTGCACTATTAATGGTGTATCCGCTCAGTCTAATAAAAAAGGCTCGGCTGATTTATTCACTTGTTATTATTTCAATAATCATTACTCTTTTTCATCAATATTTTATTTCATCAAATGTATTAGATAGCTTTTACTCATCAAATGATCCGCATCATATCGTAGCAAAGATTGCAAACAGTTATTGTGATGAGCTCAATGTTGTTGTTGAGCCTGAAGGGCGAGAAGCATACCAAACCTTAAAGAGTATGGACTTACTTATCACAACAAGTAGGTGGTGGGGTAATCATCCATCGATGATATATTATTTCAATGGAGATCTTCATTTCGTATATACGCTTGAAGAGTTACATGAAAAAAAAGATATTGCATCGGGACGAACCTGCTTTGTCGTTCATAGGAACGACATTGAAGCGATGCAATTTCTCAACATGCAGGTTCGATTTACCAAAGATCCACTTCAGCTCTACGTGAATTGACAGGAGCATTTATTGTATACTTTACTGGTATGTTCTCAGTAGAATCAATCATTTCATATTTCAAAAAAACATTCACCAGATACGATATTCTTATCGTTCTTGGAATTATCTTTCTCTACAGCGTTACCCGTATAACGAATCTTGATCATTGGCCGATTTTTTCTGATGAGGGCATTTATATCAGATGGGCGCATGTTGCTTGGAAAGATGCAGCTTGGAGGTTTATTTCTGTGACTGATGGAAGACAACCGCTTCAGACATGGGCCACTATTCCGTTTCTTAAAATCTTTCCAAACAACATGCTTCTTGCAGGAAGATTATTCTCCGTCACGACAGGCTTTATCGGACTTATCGGTATGGATAGCCTCTTAATGTATCTTTGGGGTAAACGTGCGGCGATAATTGGCGCAACATTGTATGTCTTTCTTCCCTATTTTGTATTTTATGACCGTATAGCACTTGTTGACTCTGCGGTTAATGCGGGATTTATTTGGATATTCTTCTTTTCAATCATCCTTATTCGAACGAGACAACTCGGCTTAGCAATGATTCTTGGATTTATTGGCGGCTTTGCCTTACTTGCAAAATCATCTTCACGTATGTTTTTGATGCTTGCAGCAACTGCACCCATCATGTATTTGAATGAAACAAAACGAAAAATTCTATCGTATTCAATCAACTATTTTGCACTCTTTGTTATAGCTTTTGGGATCAGCATATTATTTTATAATGTCCAGCGGCTTTCTCCATTCTTTCATTATGTTGCTCAAAAAAATACTACATTCGTCATGACATTTGATGAATTTTTGAAAACTCCATTTGCGTATGTTCATAATTTTAGATATGTTCCATTATATATCGCGTGGGAGTCGGGATGGTTTATTGTTCCCATAAGTATAATTGGATTATATTTTCTTTATAAAAAGGAGTCTCTCACTGCTTTATATCTTTCAATGTTCATTCTTCTTCCTTATATTGCAATTTCATTTTTTGCAAAAATTCTCTTTCCACGATACGTCTTGTTTTATGGATCGATCCTTGTTATCACCGCAACGTACTTTTTTATAACTCTCAAATCACGACTCAAAGCGGGAATCATTCTCAGCCTTCTCTTGATTTCGATGAGTATATGTAACTACCCACTTCTTTTTGATCCGGAACGTGCAAGTCTTCCCCCTGTTGATCGGGGACAGTATGTTACGGGAGTCACTGCGGTTTGGGGAGCAGGTGATCTGATGAATCTCATGCGTGAAAAGTCACAAACTCGAGAGGTGCTCATTCTTGCAGAGGGCGACTTTGGACTCGTTGCAGATGTTTTGAAAGTATACAAGCGTGAAGATGACAAAATTGAAATTCGTGGATTATGGCCACTTGATGAGAGGCATCTGCTGGAATATCAACCTGAACTTCTTGAAAAACAAGTTTTTGTAGTATTTTCACATCGTCAAGAATTCCCTGAAAGTTGGCCGATCAAATTTACACAAAAATATGACAAGCCAGAGGGAGAAAAATCTTTGTTTTTATATGAGCTTTTGCCCGTTGACACAGAATTTTCAATAATTTCAAAAAAATAATCTCACACAATGTTATGGCCGCTTCAAAATCAATGATTTCCAAATTTTTTTGGGCCATCCTCATCGTGAGTGTGCTCATCATTGCGCGAGAACTTAATCCATTTGACAGCTCAATGTTTATCGGACACGATGAGACACAAGCAGCGCGTGTCCTTGAATTTAGTTTTAACATACAAAAGGGAATAATCCCTCCGCGAATTGCTCCTCATTTTTCATTCAATCTCGGGTATCCGATTTTCAATTATTATGCTCCAACTGCATATTGGATTACTTCTTTTATTCATCTTGCGGGAATCGGTGTTGCCCAATCTCTTGAACTGAGTTTTATTTTAGCGCTTGGAATCGGTGGTATTGGAATGTATTTATTTCTTAACAAATATTTTGACAAGTATGCGGGTCTTATTGGAGCACTTGCCTACATAAGCTCACCATTTATCGCAACTGAGATATTTGTTCGGAGCAATGTGGCTGAAATGTGGTTTTTTGCCTTGTTTCCATTGACCCTTTATTTACTATCTACCGTCAACAATCGTCGTTTATTTCTCACGGCAATTATCCTTTCATTTTTATTAACTTCTCATAATATTTTCTCTCTCGTGGTAATACCAATACTTATACTCTATGCATTCATTCTCAAAGAAAGAAAAGCATGGTACGCCATTCTTGGCGGAATTGCTTTGAGTTTGTATTTTTGGCTACCTGCACTTCTTGAGCTTTCTCAAGTACATGCTCAAAATGTTGCTGCTCTTACCAAATATACTGATCATTTTTTATGTCCCCGACAACTATGGAGTTCTCCTTGGGGATTTGGAGGATCAATTCCAGGATGCATCAGCGATGGTATGTCTTTCATGATTGGAAAAGCACAGATTATGTTGTCTGCTGCGGGAGTCTTTCTTTTTATGGTTCATTTCAATAAGTCAAAATTAATAATAAGAAATTTATTAGGCTTACTTGTCGGGTTAATTTTTATTGGAAGTATTTTATTAACGACAAGTTACTCAGCAATAATTTGGGAAATATTCAAACCCATCCTATCTTTGTTTCAATTTCCCTGGAGGTTTTTGCTTTTCGTGATTTTTGGGGCATCATTTTTTACCGCATATTTTGTATTTACCCTTCCACGAATGCTGAAAATTGTTTCTTTTTCATTTCTGATATTTGCCCTGCTATTTATGAATAGTAAATTTTTCGTTGCAAATTCCGTTCCTCTTTCAACATTTTCCAAACAATACACCTCAAATAAATACATTGAGGAGTCTGCTGCATACAAGGTAAGTGAGTATCTTCCGATCTCAGCAAACTACAATCTGTGGAAATCTATTGAAAAGACTGACACGAAGAAATATGGATTTGAAACTATCATTGACAATCCATTTCATAGATCAATCTCAACTAATTCAATAGAGAAAATACTACTCAATATTCATTCCGCCCCTTATTGGAAAATATCAGTCGATGACACTGAATATTATCCTGATAGTTTTGACGTACTTGGACGACCAGTCATCAACCTTCAGCCAAGCATTGATCATACTATTGATATAGTTTATCGCCAAACACCAATTCAACAAATTGGAAATATTATGACCATATTGACGGGTATAATACTCCTACTCTACTCGTATCAAGATTTATTATGGAAGAAAAACACAAAACATTAAAAAAAAACTCCATCATCAGCCTGATGAGTCTTTTTTTTCAAAGTGGATACTCTGCTATTCTTGGGCTCGTGGCAAATCTCGTGCTCACTATTGTTCTGGCACCTGAAGTATTTGGAATATATATTCTCACACTTTCAATCATTTCCTTTCTGAACTATTTTTCTGATATTGGACTTGCTGCATCTCTCGTACAAAAAGATTCAGTTTCAAATGACGATTTGCGTACCACATTTACCGTTCAACAACTGCTGATAATCACGCTTATCACCATTGGTTTTCTGCTCACACCTATAGTTCGATCTTTTTATGAACTTCCCTCTGAAGCAATATATTTATACTGGGCACTCTTAGTATCATTTTTCTTTTCATCGTTGAAAACAATTCCATCAATCAAGCTTGAACGAAAAGTGCAGTTTCAAAAGATTGTTTTAGTACAAATTGTAGAAAATACCGTATTTTATATTACCGTATCGGTACTTGCATTGTTAGGATTTGGACTGATGAGCTTTATGTATGCAGTACTTATTCGTTCGATCATAGGAACAATTCTTATCTATTATTTGTCTTTTTGGCTTCCCCAGATTGGCATTTCCACAAAAAGTCTCAAAAAGCTCTTGTCGTTTGGCGTTCCATTCCAAACAAATACCCTTCTTGCATTGGTTAAGGATGATCTTATCTTACTATTTCTTGGAAAAGCATTGGGACTTGAAGCACTTGGATATATCGGTTGGGCAAAACGATGGGCTGAATCTCCCATAAGAATGATCATGGATAATGTAAACAGGATATTATTCCCGATTTTTTCACGAATGCAGACAGAAAAAGAACGCATGTCGCAACTTCTTGAAAAAGTTATAAGATATCAAACGCTGATTCTTGCTCCTGCATTTGTTGGAATGATACTTCTCATGGATCGCTTTGTGGACCTGGTCCCGAAGTATAGTAAATGGGAACCAGCGCTACCGATTTTTTACTTAATTATCATATCCGCTTTTTTCTCATCATTTTCAAGTCCCTTTACAAACCTTTTCAATTCATTGGGAAAAGTCAAAACGACATTCAAATTTATGTTGTATTGGACCGCAATGTCATGGATACTGATTCCAATTCTTACTTCAATGTATGGAATGATTGGATTTCCCATTGCGCTTATCATATTGTCATTAACATTCGTAGTAATAATAATGGTTGCTAAAAAATATGTTGTATTTTCATTTATAAAGCAGATTTATCCAGGAATTCTGTCAAGTATTGCTATGGGGATTGTGGTGTACCTCACTCTACTCCTAGAGACTTCTTGGGTTCAGTTTGTATTATCAATCATTGCTGGTGCAGCCTCTTATACCCTTATATTGTATCTTGCGTTCAAGATCAATATAATGAATGAAGTTACATCCTTTTTCAAATATGACTGATATATCTGTGCTCATCGTAGCTAAAAAAGATACAGAACACTTGATACAAACAATTAATTCTGTTGTCAATTGGACAAAAGAGGTAATTATTATTGATATTGGCATTTCAAAGGAAATGCTTTCTGAAATAAAGAATACTAAGGCTACAATCATTACCCACGATGGAACAGTAACTTACGCAGATCAGATCAGAAATAAAATCACGAAGTATGCTTCATCTTCATATGTTTTTTTCTTGGATCCAGATGAAGTCGTACCAAATGACCTCCAAAAATATATTCAAGATAATTATCTAAAATATGATGCACTTTCCTTACCGAGGAAAAATATCATATTTGAAAAATGGATTCAACACGCTCGTTGGTGGCCAGATCATCAACTGAGACTGTATAAAAAAAATATAGGAACTTGGGAGCCAGAAATACATTCAAAACCAGTAGTCAATGGTACCATTCACCAAGTTGAACCCAAAGAGGAACTTGCGCTTATTCACTACAACTACAAAAACCTCGATCACTATATTGAAAAAATGACACGATATGCAAAGGCAGAGTCAGATGATTATCTAAAAGGGGGGAATACATTTACTCTCTCCATAGCGTTATCAAAAGGTACGCAAGAATTTATTAGTCGATATTTTGCGGGGGATGGATATAAAGATGGTATGCACGGATTTGTTCTTTCTTTCATGCAGCTTATGTATTATCCATTAGTATATTTTTATTATTGGGAAGGAATAAAATATGAAAAACATTCTCAAACAGATTTGATTGCGGCATCATTAAATCATTTTAAAGATATATTATTGCAATCAAATCACTGGATCATAACAAAAAAACTTAACCCCTCAATTTCACGAATCAAACAAAAAATTTTGAGCATGATTTTAAAGTAATCTTATCGCGTTGTCTTCAAGACTTCTTCTTTTGACTCTGAAAATAGGGAAATACAAATCTTGTGTAAATAAATACACCCATTACTGTTATTAATATGCTCAATATCCATGAAAGCCATACATTAGTGAGAATTGGATCTGCTCGCAGAGTTGCCTCAGGGATCATATATCTCCACACTGAAAATAGATTTATTCCATAGACAATATTTACTATCAAAAACATTCTGAGATATTTTGTTTTCAGACCAACGTACACTGCCATTAAAGGAAAGAATGCAAATAAATATCGTTCATGCATTGAGGGAAGAAAGAGAAAATAAATAATTGAAAGGGCTGAGAATGCCCCAAAAATAGCAAGGGATGATAATTGTTTCTTTCTTTGATTATAAATGATGATTACGAGTGGTAAGAGAAATAATCCATACAACAAATATCCCCAAAAATTGTAAGAGGCAAAAATAAACGTGTCGGTCGCCGGAATCGTTGGAATGAAGAGTTTTGGTCTCAAAATAATCCACCAAAAATTGTAAGTATTAGTGGTCACATTATCGAGCACATTCATGCTATTTTTTGAGAGAAATTGAATGAGCCATGTAAACGGCGATTTTGATATTGGCAGAAGGAATAACATCATTGCGCCAAGAGTGAAAAGCGAATTAATAATAAGTTTTTTCGTTTTGATATGAAAGAGGAGTATTACCGCGTATAAAGGAAATAACGGAAGTAATGAAAGCTTAACGAATAATGATAATGACGCAGCTAGCATAGATAACAAATATTTTTTATTCGTTAGAAAATATAGTGCTCCAACAAAAAACATGGTGGGAACAGAGTCGACTTGTCCCCAAACGGCACTATTGTAAATTGATATTGGATTAAATAAATAGAGAGAAGCTATAAACAATGCATTTTTTTTCTTAGCTTTTATAATCAATAAATAAATGAACAATCCAATTATCACGTCTGCAATTGCTGGAGGTAATCTTAAAAACATATTTGCAAATGACCCATCATTCATCCAAAGCAATGTTCCTGGTGGTCTTTGCAAAATAGCATTAATTCCTTTGCTTGCTTGCATATGAATATAATAGGAAGTCCCAAAGATATAGGTTGCTCCTGGAGGGAGATTGTTTACCGAACCTACATCTGATATATGCTCTTTGTTGTATGTATCAGCAAAACCATATAAAAATGAAATGCGACCCCAATCTCTTTGGAGATACGAATCATTGTGCTCATACAGCGAAGGGCTTGTAAATATGATCAGAACAACTCGTACTAAGAAAGCTATCAACAATATAATAAATAGCTTGTTTTTCACAAATTTCATAACGAATTTCATTATACTTCAACAAACGATTAAATATAAATCGCTCTTCTCCATTTGATTGATCATATCTTTGACCGTGGAAAATATCGTATCTTTTTGATGCAAAATTATTGATATACTTGAGTAATAATTAAATTCAAATATTCATTTTTCCATTTCTTACGTAATGAAGCTCATTACCTTTCTTAATAAATACAAATTATTAATCTCTATTATCAGCCTTGGTGTTGGTATCCGTCTTTTTTTTGCTTTTTCCTTCAATCATATCTTTGATTATTTTAATATATTAGTTCTCTCGAAATCCGTTGCAGATACCAATAGCTTACTTGAAGGTTGGTTTGTTCTGAAGAATGCCATCCGGCATGAATCTCAACTTTTTGGAATAATATATTATCAAGTTATTGCAGGATGGCTTCATTTTTTGGATGTAATTAAAATTATAGATCTTGGATTCATTTTTGATACCAAACCTTACGATCCTGAAACTCCCTACATGAGTGGTTTTGGTCAATGGGGACCACTTCATTATCAGGTGACCGCAATCAAACTCATTCAATTTTTATATGAAGGAATATTTTTATTCTTTTTCTTATCAACAATTCGACTAATAAAAAAGCATTCTTACAATGCACTTATCATTGGTGCGCTCTTTTGGGCTCTCAATCCATTTATGATCTATGCGACATATGTGCCGTTTCAGTCGGATCTTGCCATGACAACATTTCTTCTTGGTGGCGTGTATTTTGGAATTAAAATTTTAAGTAATAACAAAAAAAATATAACATCAAAGGAAATGGTTCTTATGAGCGCGTGTTTTGCATTAGGAGCGATCATAAAACAAGTTCCCATTTTATTTATCATCCCATTTCTCATAATTCTGACTCCATCAATTAAATCATTTTTCCTCAATTCAGCACTATTTGCAGTATTTTATTACGTCATTTCTCAGCCTTTTGCAAATGATTCAACGCTGATGAAAACATTTTTTCTTGCTTCAGAAGAGTCAACAGCACTCTTTAATTTTACGCTCAACAATGCATCATTTATGATTATGATATATGTATTAGCACTCATTCTTATTTTTGTAAACAGAGCAATCATTCGAAAAAATCCATTCAACTTACTTCGCATATCAGTAATACTTCTTTCAATCACATATATCTCAGAAGATATACCTTTTCTCTATGCCCAGTTTAATATTTGGATTATGCCATTCCTCATACTTATGGCATTTATTGATCCGATATTTGCCGTTTTCTTATTGGTACCGATTATTGGATTCTATCGGAGAATCATCATAGACAATGGTACAATGACCGGCTCTATGATGCTGACGTATGGAGCGGCACTAAGTAATATTCCCTCATTTGATAGCATCATCACCTCAATCCTTCAACCAGTGTTAATTCATCGATTTATTAATTCTTTCTTTATTCTTGGACATTCGCTTATTATCTACTACAGTATTAAATACTGGAACCAATCGAAAGCGTTCGTCAAGCAGTTACCACTCATCTCTGTTCCAATCATACTTGCATCGATTTATATTTGTTTTTTTAGTTTTGATTTTATTGTTCGGTCAAATCTCGCGAAGGTCACCATTTTCAAATATTTTGATACCCATGAACAACTTCTCTCACAATCTCCGATAACTTTTGTGATTCAGAACAAATACCAGAGATCAATTACTGGTATTGAGGTTGCTTTGATGAGAAAAAGTATTCAAAAAAGTGATTTTGTTATTCTTGAGGCTTTTGATGAGGAGGGATCAATTCTAGTCCACAAGGAAGTAAACGATTATACCATTCCAAATGGCTTTGGTGAATTTTATATACCATTTGGTAAAAAGGTAACAAATAAAAGAATCACAATTCAAATTTCAAAAAAATATGGGCAAAATCAAATACTTATTCAACAGGCAGATACTTCAAATTATGAAAGCAGTCAAGAGAGATATTATGGACACTATGACTCATTTTATGACTCAAAGCCCGTTTCTATATCATTCCCAAATGGAATGTATAAAGTAAATGTATTAGGGACATATTCTCTTGAAGATATGTTTCTGAATGTAAAGAATCACTTTAATCAACGCCCTTCCTTTTATTATGTATATTTCAGCCTTAGTGTGATAACGCTCCTTGGTGGAGGAGTTGTATCAGGAATACTGTTGTATAAAAATCGTAAACTTTTCCATGAACATTTTTAATGACACCCTTTCATATCTCACTAAAAACAAATGGCTTCTCTTTATCATTATTCCTGCGGTAATTCTTACTCTTCTTCCTTTTGTTTTTGATGGGCAAAATGGTTGTGTTCAGAATGTATGTGGTTTTATTATCGGGACCAATTATCGAGATGGAATCTGGTTTCAAGCTGTCGCAGCAACATCATTTAAGACATTCCCCTTTCAAATGCCCAATTTTGCTGGTGAAGTCTTGCGAGGATATCACTATCTTCCAAATCTAGCAGCATACCTATTGTCAATTATCGGTATACCGATAGCAGTAACTTACTACAAACTAGTTCCCATTTTTTACTTTACTTTATTGACAATTTTCATTATTCAGCTCGGTAAGAAAATTATCAATAAACCGTTTTTCGTTGGAATGCTGTTATTCTTCACATATTTTGGGATGCATTTGTCACTGATAACATCACTCTATCATTTTGGAAAAATCAAAAATCAAGTACTGATCAATACGTTTCAAGCAACACGTATTCTTGAAAGTCCCCATACTGCAATTGCACTTCTCATTATGTTTGGAGTTCTTATTATCCTTTATCAGAAGAAGCTCGAAATGAAACATCGAATTCTCATAAGCATATTGATTTTTCTTTCATTTGGAATCAAGTTCTATGTGGCTTTTTCCATTATGACCATTCTCTTTGTTTTCGAGGTTCTTCATCTTATTCAATCAAAAAAACTAAAACCTTTTATTTTGCATAATCTACTTTATGGTGTCAGTGCCCTTATTGCAATAATTCTCTTTTATGATCCTTTTGCAGGTTCAGGGACAATATTTATCTTTTCGCCTTTTTCAACGGTTCATCATCTGATCGAGAGCCCAGATTTATTCTATTCTGAGAAAATGGTGCTTGCCCGATATTATCTGTACGAACACGGATGGTCGCCACGACTTTTGATGATTGAGCTTTTTTCTGCATTCTTATTTATGGTCTTTTATTTTGGAACACGGATTATTGGACTTCTTGAGATGGTGCATCAAATTTTCAAAAGAAAAATGAATATAGTTGAAATAACAGTTACCTTTTCAGTGGTCATATCAACAATTATTTCAGTCATGTTTATCCAAAAGGGAGATTGGTTTAACCCTATTCAATTTGCAGTACCAGCTGCATTTCTTATGAATATTTTTGCAGCAAAATTATTATTTAACATAATTAACAAAAATAAACTGATTGGCTCTTCACTTCTTCTCATCGTGGTATTAATCACATTTCCTGCTAATCTCTTTAACTTGACGTATCTCACTAATTCTGGACGATTTGTTATTCCACAAGAAGAGATGGATGCACTTAATTTTCTTAAAAACCAACCTGATGGCATTATTTATGCACCGCTTGACGAAAATGACATGGCATATGTATCGGCTATGACCGGAAAACAAACATATGTGAATTTTGTAAGCGTACTAGAAAATTCTGGAATTAAACATCAAGATCGATTAGATAGGATCAATGATACGTTGGACTTCAGTAAAATGGATATTAAGTATTTTTACCTTCCAATCGATAATGAACTGTCAAAGAAAATTATGTCAACATTTCCTCAAGCTCATTTAACTAAAATTTATTCAAATAACTCAGTTATTATTTATCAACAATGATACATTCAGACAAATCAATACTAAGGATTGTGAAGCATAATTATTTGTTTCTTCTTGTTTTTATTCTAATTGTTGCTTTACGCTTTGTTTGGTTGGATAGATTTCCTCCCGGAATGCAACATGATGAGGTTGAATATGCCCTCAGTAGTAAGACTTATGAGCTTTTTGGGACTGATCTATCAGGCTCATCTTTTCCTTTGTCATTATTCAAAACAAATACTCTCGGAAGAATCAGCCCGATTCCTCCATTAGTTCTTGCTCCTCTATGGAAAATAATTCCTTTAACTATGCAAACCATCAGAATTATGTACGTCTCATTAAATATCCTTACATCCTTGGCATTCGGATGGTTTCTATTGACGTTGTTTAAAAATAAAAAAATTGTCTTCTTAGGAATAATCTTATTTCTGTTAAATCCCTGGAGCTTATTTCTTTCCCGTCTCGCAATAGACGTAGCATTTTCTCTCTTATTTTATTTAGTTGGTATTACATTTCTCCTTCAGACATACAAACATAAATACTTCCTTTCGTTTGTATTTTTCATGCTTGGATTTTTTTCATATAATGGTGCGAAGCTTCTTCTATTTCCTATCGTAAGCATAATTTTACTTTATGAATTTTATTCATCTGGATGCAAGAAAAAAAATATCGTGAGTAGTTTAAAATATTTAATTTTAATTTTCGGAGTTATTGTTTCATTTGTACTTGTAAGCAAAGCGCTTCCTAATTCAATTTTAAATTCAAGATCAAATGAAATTGTATTTTTAAATAATGATTTTCTTTCTCAAAATGTAGACCAACTTCGAAATCAAATTGTGCATACACCCTTTACAAACATTGTTGTAAATAAAATTACCTTCACGATACGATTTTTTGTCCAAAATTATTTTTTGGCTTTTTCTCCTCAACAACTTTTTTTTGTCGGTGAATTTTTCAGATACCATGGTTATTTTTATTTACTGGATTTACCTTTTCTTCTATTGGGTGTTCTGTTTTTATATAAAACAGATAAAAAAATATCTTTATTATTAATAATAATTGCCCTTTTATCTCCAATTGCAACAGCCAGTAGCTTAAGCGGTATTTCAATATTAAATAGATCTTTTTTACTTCTCCCCATATTTCTTGCTTGGATAGCCTATGGTATACATTATTCATACCAACTGTTAATTCGAAACATATCCAAAACTCTTGCAACAGTATTACTTGGAATTCCGTATTTATTTTTATTTTCGAACTTACTCTTTACTTATTTCATTCAACTTCCCATTCACGAGCATGGATTCTATCAAGTTAGCAGCCGTGTGCTTGCTAAATACCTCTTACTTGAAAAAGATCATGCTAAAAAAATTATTGTGACATCAAATGAACCACGCCAAATCTATCTTGAGTCAATATTTTTTTCAACTCCAGAAAAACAGCGAGAATTGTTAAAAGAAAAACAGACCTATAAAATTAAGAGTGCATATTCTCTTGAGAATATATCTTTCATTCTCGGATGTCCAAATGAATTTAATGAAAATTATATTTATGTTATCTCAAAGGACTATTCTGATTGCATCCCACCAAATAAAGTTAATTATCTAATAATTGACCAGTTGGATGCTGGTCATGATTATCAAATTGCTGGTGGAAAACTATGTAATGAATACTCGTTAACCAGATGGAGAAATTCTCATTTTATTTCTGATTATTCAATAGAGCAAATGCAAGAAAAGGAATTCTGTGAACGTTGGATTGCAAATAATAAATGAGTCATGCTTGATCAAGAAATTAATGGAAAACCCGATCAAAATTTGCCAAATTTATTTGTTCTATAATTAATGCACTATTCCAATAGTAGTTATATTTTCTAATCTATTTTATGCACCTCAACTTTCTCAAAAAAATATTTAGTTTAAAAGGTTATGTCATACTTTTTTGTATTTTATTGCTCTCTATTCTTCTTCGAACAATGGCACTTGGAAGTATTCCTAGTATCTTGCAGAATGACGAAATTGCAAACACGTATGGCGCACGATTTATATTACTTCATGGAATAGATTTGTACGCCAATTCTTTTCCACTTCTCTATCTTGATAAATTTGGTGATTTTCCTCCGGTGTTACCCATGTATCTGTCTGGACTTGGAACATTTTTATTTGGGAACAACGAATTTGGCGCTCGTATTCTTATTGCTTTATTTGGAGCAAGTATTGTTATACCTGCATTTTCTATTGGATTAAGCATTTTTAAAAATAGGAAAACGGCACTTTTTATTGCATTATTGTTTGCCATATTCCCTGGACATATCGTTCTGTCGAGATTTAATGCAGAAGCAGTTGTAGCTTTGACGGTTTATATGACGGCCATTGCACTATTGTTTTCAACAAATATCTTGAAATCTAAGTCATCATATATGGCTATTACCGCATCATTTCTCCTCTTTCTCCTTACGTATTTTCTATATCCTTCATATCGAATACTTATCCCTCTCACTGCAATCGGAATTGTCTTTTATAAATACATTCAACTCAGAAAATTCTCCAAAATCTATCTGTTTATTGTATTCATGATGATTTCAATTTTTCTAACACTCACTATTAGCTCGACTGATTGGGGAAAAGGAAGATTTGATCAAACATCAATTTTCAGTCCTGTTTCGGGAGTTAGCCAGAAAATCCAAACACTTGTGTTCAATGAAGATAGCATCTTTGTCGCACGAATGTTTAATAATAAAGTCATTGGGTTTGGCAGAGAATTTCTCACTCAATACTCGCAATATTTCTCACTTAACTATTTGTTTGGAGAGGCAGGAAGACCAAGTATGTACAACATACCTTATATGGGACTCCTTCTTTTATCAATAGTTCCTTTGATATTTATCTCCATTTTTAAACCAATACAAGCACTGAATAAAAACATTTCGTATCCATCATTTATGTTTCTTATGTTTCTTCTTCTGATTTCACCGATTCCTGCGGCACTAACAGTCATTGATGTTCCAAGTGCTCAACGAGCACTCATGACTCCCACCCTCATATTATTTATTGCTGGATATGGATTTAATGCGCTCCTACAAATTAAAAAATATAGAATAATTATCTTTTCAATGATAATTATTCTAATCATAGGTGAAGTGGTATTTTTCCTGCATCAATATTTTCAGAATTTTAACTACTATACCGCAAACTGGCGAAACGATGGGAACAAACAGGTTGTAGAGTACATTCAAAAAAACCATCATAAATATGATAAAGTGTTTGTCACATCTGAAGAAGCATGGTTACCTGCATATTATCTATTTTATTTCAATATTTATGATAAAAATATGGCTGGGAAATTCAAACAGAATTTTAGAGTACCCCAGATAGATAACATTTATTTTACAGAAATATCATGCCCAGGCTCAGAAGTCCTATCTTTCGTAGATAGTTCTGAATCCATTGTTAATAAAGTACTCATTATCGACAGTATCAACTGTCCACAATATAAACAAGGAGTCGATCGCTTGTTACAAAAAGTTACTACAATCAAACGATTGAATGAAATGGATATTTTTACCATTTATGAGGCTGATTTCAACGAGAAGGGAATAAATCTTAACTAATAATTATTGAAATTTAATGTGATGAGACAATGCTGAAACTGCTTGTCGTAGTTTATCCTTTTTCAACTTTCTTCAATAAATAAAGAGAATACAAATCATTAATATTCCATATATCTTCAATTTCATGAGGATGAAATGAATTGATTTCATATGCAGGATCTATGGTGAAATCTTCATCATTTTTCCAGACCGCATATTAATATTACTCATTGAAGTAATTATCGTAGATAAAGCACTCTGATAATAGATAAATCGAAATAACCCGCTATGGTAAACTGATCGTGTATGAATAAACAGAGCAATAAAACACAAATTATTACATTTGTTTCTATTTAAAGATACTTTCGTAAGATATTACTTTCAATTTTTGAAGCCCATTTTTGTGATCCACTTCGGCTTGGCTTTATACATATAAATAATAAATCCAAAAAAAAGCATACTCATCAAACTTAATACTTTACTTGCAAGTCGAATCTTGGTATCTTCAAACATAAATCGGAGATGATGCTCTCCCTTCGGGACATTAACCGTTATGTATCCTCTATGTGCCGGATCCTGCCACTGTATGGGGATCTCTTGTTCATCTAGATATGCATGCCATCCAGGGAAAAAAAACGTATAGTTTGCGACAATCATATCCTCTTCTCCAATGAGATTCAGTTCGTGGTTTGTGGGTGAAATTGATACGTTTTCAATTTCCCCGCTTCCCTGAATGATTTCAATTTTGTCATCTTTTACGGGGTAGTTTTTTGACTCATCCATCCATATGGTGTTCATCATGACCGAGTGGATATTATCAATATTATGATAAAAACGATCAAAAGTCGGATTGTATTCACTTTTGGTATATATCTGAGGAAGTCTGAGAATAGTGATAATTAATATACTCACAATAATAAACATCTTCTGATATTTTTTAATTGAATCAAGTATGAAAGCGAGTATCACTGGCGGAGCAAGAAGCCATATGTTCAAGAATCGATAGGGAAACTGAACGGATCCAATAAGTGAAATTTTCTCGTATAAGAACTCGGCATTTCGAAGAATAAGAGATAATGAAATGCTTCCAAGGATTAAAAAATAACCCATTTTTTTTCGATTCTTATTTTTTCTATCATAGAGAAGAAAAATAAAACCAAATACAAATAATGCAATTTCTGGGAGACCTGTCTGAATTCTATTGCATCGTAATTCAGCAGAGTCCCCATCTGGACAGGTATATTCCCATTTTTCGATAAATAGTTGTGAAGGTGTCAAGCCACTCCCTTTTGCCAACATATTCCCCGCATTCCCCAGATAAAAATACTTTAATTCAAGCTTCAATGGCAGTAAATAAAAAGCATTGATACCAATTGCAAGGGCTATCGCTGCAGATATTGTCAACCACATGAGCATTGTTCGGTGAAAATAGAGAAGAAATATGAATGTCATAAGTCCTGCAAACAATAAGTACATTGGATGCGTGAATAATATGAGGGAAAACCATAATGTAATATTTATAAAAACACTAATCTTGCTTTTATTCTGAGTTGAATCAAACAAAGAATAGAGCAGAAATGGTAGAAATGCTGCCGCAGCAAATTCAGGCAATGCTCCTCGAATATACAAATTCAGTATCCGATATGCTGAAAATGCATATAAAATACTTCCTGAAATTGCGGGAGCAATTCCAACAAATCTTCGAAGCAGACGATAAAAGCTAAATACCGAAATCAAGGAAAAGAGAGCCCATAAAATCTTATAACTCAAAATGGGGTTATTGGAAATAATAGTCAACAATCCTCCTAAATAGCTCGTCATCGGATGTGCTATCAAACCAAAGGGAAGACCATAGTTTGCCACCCCTTGCGTCCAAACAACGGGAAAATACGCATTCTTTAGTGCATTGTGAAACTGTGCAATCATGGTCACGTGAAATGGCGTGTCAAATGATGCCCAAAGACCACTTATTTTGAATATTGGAAAGACAAATACGAGTGAAATAATGGAAATTAATACAATGGTTGCATAATTTCTATATTGATATGGGCTCTGTTTTTTTTGATTTATCGAATTCATTTCTTCTGATAAATTATTACTTCATTATTTTCAAATCCCTGTTCAAATTTTTGTATGAGATTGGTGTCGCATTCATTTAAGATTGTATCGTCATGTCCCTTTACATAATAAATATAATCAACATTAGTAAAAACATCACATTCATTATTTTTTATTGCTTCCCACCGTTCTCTGAACGGTACCCCAATAATATTCAAAGGTCCCATGTGTCCGAAATACACTTGTTTGTCAGTAAATGCGGCTACGTACCCCGATGTTCTGTAATCAAGAAATGAATATCCATCTGTCGCCAAAAATGAATTAAATACTACTCCATCTGGTTTATTCTTCAGATACTTCATGGCTTGAAGTTCTTGTCGTGAAATATATAAAGTATCAGATTTTGTAAATGCATTGACTGTCTGGAGTGTGGCAGGAAATGCAAGAATAATAATAGATATGACAATTATCAAAGATTTTTTACCAAATGTACGAATCATATCATCAAGCATGATGACGATCATGAAGTTTGAAATAAATATCCCATAATAGCCAAATTGCACGGTATTCCACCAGTCCCCCTTTTGAATTAATAAAACAGAAAGTGCAATTGAGGCAAAAACGAGTCCTAACAAATACATTTCAAATCTCGTTCTCCTAACCAATGCCCTAATAAATATATATATTATCCCAATAAAACGTACGCCAAAATTGAAAAACACATATAAAAATGTGCTCAGAAGCTCAATATATAGGAGTCGTGGACTCCACCCTTGTTCATATAAATAATATCTTGCATTTACCATATCACGAAGATATACCATGTTTGGAGCCTCAATCATTGAATGTACGATTGCAAATGGAGAAAAAATAAATATTGATCCAGTTTGTGATGCTTGAAAGGGATTATAAAATAAAATGATGCTCGCAGAAGTAAAGAGAAAAAACATTATGACAGGCTTAATAAGCTTGGTTATTGTTTTCTTTTCAATCATCCAATCTAGAAGATAGAAAAATAAGATAAGCGAACTAATCACTCCTCCATAAAATTTAAGTCCAAAAATAAAAAAGGTAAGAACTCCCATTGTAATCACACTTATTAATGACCTACTCTTTGATTTGAGAAGAGCCAACTGAGCCAAAATCATTGGTAAGGTTAGGGCAAACTGAGTATTGAGTAATGAAGTCATTGATTGAAGTGAAAATGACTGCGATCCTTTAAATATTGACCCATCATGGTATAGCTGAAGGAAATATCCCAAGTGACCTGCAAAATATACAAAAAATAGACTCAACAGGATAAATTGTTTAGTGTCGCGAATTTTTCTCGCAAAAGAAATGGTGAGAAGCGTATAAAAGAAAAACCATACAATAGGAACTATTTTGAACAATGTAATAATTGAAGGGATACCGATCAATGAAAAACCATAGAGAACGATATCCATCAGAATGTTATAACCTGAAAGAACTCCTCCAGAAAACGTCGGCACTTGAAACGGAAAAGTAAGAAAGGCTACATTGGCAATCTCAAGATGCCACATGCTATCGTGACTATGCACTCCCCAAAAATGAATACCACAACGATCTGCCAGACAAAAATCTGTGCCACTTGGCATCATCACAAGCATTTGAAGTAAAAATGCTGGAATAATAAGCCACAAGAGAATGCGGTGCTTTTTGATATAATCAAGAGAATGACCAAGCATATTGCCATTATAACGGTAGTTTATAACAATTACACGATTCTGGATGAATTCTGTGACTCGCTCCGTAGTCAAAGCATAAAGAACTTCCATCTCTACATAGCTGACGCTTCAAGCAATAAACAGCCAATTGATATATCGGATTTCCCTCATACAATCCTGCCTATTGAAAACAAAGGATACGCTCACGGAGTAAATGAAGGATTGAAACAAGCAAAGAGTGATGGAATCGAACATTTCTGTGTGATCAATGACGATGTTTACTTTGAAAAAACATTTGTCGCTGATTTAGAAAAGTCATTTCAATCACATCCAAAGACTGTTTTTGGCGGGAAAATTTATTACGCTTCAGGGTATGAGTTTCACAAAGATCGATACGAGTCTAAAGATTTGGGGAACGTACTTTGGTATGCAGGTGGCGCGGTAGACTGGAATCATGCTACCACCTCTCATCGTGGAGTAGATGATGTAGATCAAGGACAATATAACACAGAGGAAAAAACAGATTTTATCACCGGTTGTTTGACATGCTTTGACAAAGCGACACTTGATGCTATTGGCTTTTGGGATGAGAAGTATTTCTTATATTATGAAGATGCAGATTTTTGTGAGCGAGCAAAAAGAGAAAATATTGATCTTTGGTATACTCCAGAAATCAGAATTTGGCATAAAAACGCACAATCAACAGAAGGCTCAGGATCGGCACTTCATCAATCTTTTCAAAAAAAATCTCACCTAAAGTATGCTTTGAGATATGCCCCATTCAGAACGAAGGTTCATGTTTTGAAAAATTATTTTTTATCGCTTCGAGATAGTAATTTTTCAGACACAACGAAATAGATTAAATTCAAAATAAATCCGAAAGCAATAATAAATTCTTTCATCCAGATTTGATCCCAATTTCCAAATCTAATAAATGGATAGTATGTAAGTAATAGGCAAACAAAAAATATATTAAGATGTAGCACAACTTTCGGATAAAAAGGCAAGAATAGAAATGCTGAAAGAAAATACCATGGCTGAACTCCTCCATTAAAATACAGGTATCCAAAAAGCATGGCTTGAAGAAAAAATACCAAGTAGTTTATTTTGTTTTTTGGATTCTTAACGATGAGAATAATAGGAAACGTCAAATACTTTATTCCGACTGATAACAGTAAAAATATTCGTGAAACGATGCGTCTGTCTTTTTGTAACAAATAAATGCCAACAACTCCTAATGATACTGCTAATAAATCATTGTGTGAATTTATAAGTCCTTCAATGATCACCAATGGATTGGTCGCAAAAGCAACCGCCCACAGTTTATTCATTTTATTAAGAAAATAAATACCGAGACCATAAAAAAGAAGATTAAGTACCTTAAAAAAAAGAAAATTTAAGATAAATTTCCCAACTCCTAAAAATGAAGGTATGAGAGTCAATGGTAAAAATGTAGGACCATACGGATAGGATCTTTGAGTCCAATGCATAAAACGAAGCCACTCATCTTCTGGATAATTTCCTGGAATATGAGTATATGGATTATCACCATAAAAGGTTAAAATCTTTGCATCAAAAATATAATTGAAAAAATCATGAGATAAAAACGGATATGACAAAACAAGAATTGCACATATTATTCCTACAATTTTCCAGACTGAATAACGCGTATAATTTCGAACAAAATGTGAATGAAAGAAGAAAAGCAAGGCGATAATAATTATAAAAACTACGGCAGATTGTTGACGTTGGTAATACCCGAAATAGACCAACGGATCCCGCAACGTTACCCACCAACTGACATTAATAAGCGTCAAATTTGGATCAATGAGCGCATATGAATATATAAATAATCCAAGAAGCACACAAGAAAAAAGAATGAGCATCATTGTGGCTTAGTTAAAATTGAAAATGAATTATTTTTTTCAAGTAGTAAAAACTCGCCTCGATAATTTTGTACAATATCATTTCTCTCAACAAGCATAAATGAGTCATTTTGGTCAAATATTTTTGCAATCGTATCATTGTCCGTTGCTTCTCTTGTTCTTTCAGTAATATTTTTTCCTGAATAAAATACTGCGATTGGAGCATAATCTCTGTCGATAAATAACATTGGAAAATTATATTTTTGCGCCTGAATAAGTATATTTACTTCGTCAGGATAATATCGAGTACTTGGAAATACTTCCGAATAAAATATTTTGAACTGCCAAAAACCAATAACCACAATCAAAGCACTCATCAAATATTGACTGAATCTATAGTAATCGATATTAAATTTTTTATTTATAAATATTATTCTCAAGCATATTGCATGAAAAATTCGCGGCAGAATTTCAACCAAACCGAGTGAAGTGAGTATTGATAGCGGAGCATATACTGGAATTAAGTGCCAAATTTGTGTTTGATCAGTCGTGAGGAATGGATATAAGATGACTATATTCCATATTATTATTCCAAGTATTTTGAATGTATTTAACGTATTGGATATTTTTGATCTCTTTTTTTTCTTGATAAAAACTTCTATCACCATGTAAATAGAGGTGACTGCTGAAATCGTTGCTCCAACAATCCAAAGTTTGTACCATTTCCGAACACCCATATGTAAATAAAATAATGGAAGTTCCATGTTTAATTTTGCGACTGATTCTATTGAATTAAATTCTGTATTTCTTGATCCAACATCGATAAAATGATGCAAATAAAAATCTGGATATTCATTTATTTGTGCTTGATACCACGGCATAATGATAATATAAGCAATAGTTATGCCGACAATTAGATAGAGCACATTTTTTTTAGCAGTAAATACATTTGGAACTGAGAACCAAATAATTGGAATAATCGCAGATACGCCGACAAGCGTTTTTGTCATTACCAAACAAGCAAACATTAGCATTGAAAAAGGAAAGTATTTGAAATTTTTTGAAGTTTTTATGGCAAAAAATATAGAAGCAATATAAAAAAATAAAAACATCGCATCTAAGTTTCCTGATCGAACTCGCAACAAATACCAAACTGATGTATTTATAATAATTGCCGAACAAAATCCAACTAATTTATTTTTCCCTATCTCCGTCCCAATGAGATAAATGAGGATTGTTGACAACAATCCAGCAATAACATTCGGAGCGCGTGTTGAAAATTCTGATACGCCAATTATTTTGTAGACAGAAGCAGTTATCCAAAAACCCATAGGTGGATGATCATAAAATGGGATATTGTTAAATTGCAAAAATACCCATTCGTTGTGTTTTACTATTTCACGTGCGATCGACGCATACCATGCTTCATCCCAACTATTGAGTGGCATCCAATCAAGTCTGAAAAAAAAGAGAAACCCAAAAAAAACAATTAATATCACCAAATATATATGTTTGGAGATAAAATTCAGAAGCAGTCGCATAGACTATCTAAATATTAATGAATTGAGCATATTTGGATTTGAAGGTTCTGCGGCCTCCTCAGGAGTAAGGAAGTATTTTTGGATAAAAAATGTGGGAGCAACTTGAGTCACATCATCGGTTTCTTTTGCAATGCGGACATCATACCGTTTCCAATCAACTGAATTGACGGCATGATGATCTCCGGGATCATCAACAAGTAGATATGTCGTTGGTTTTTTTTGATATGAAAATCCAGTCTTGTTCTTCGCTTTTCGGTCTTCATAGTGTATTGCATACTGCGATGAGTATCCATATAAGTCAGTGGTAAAGACATAATATCCGAATTCAGATGGCGCATCTGCAAGCACATCTTTTGCAACAGAATGGAAAAATTTCCACCCGCCTCCCGTCCCTTCATGATCATGAACATTTTTTCTAAAAAGCAAATTTATATTGCTGAGAAGAATTATCGTCATTATTACAATAAAGAATTTTTTACCAATATATGTATGTGAAGATGCTACGATAACACTCAACATACTGACAAAT
>PFOB01000012.1 GCA_002792315.1 Candidatus Roizmanbacteria bacterium CG_4_10_14_0_2_um_filter_39_13
TAATTGAAGATCTTATAGTCAGTTAACTAGCCGTATGAATTGGCAAATATGCTAAAATATATGTATGTTTGGCGTTGAAGATACCATGTACAACGGTGATTTTGTGGAAGGCGGTAAGGGTTTTCAGGTAATTGATCCAGCAATTGGACAAGGCCTATATTGTCCAAGATCTGACCTGAATGGAAGTTCCGATGTGAGGCCCGATGGAGATGCTCCTTGTCCTCATTTTGATTTATTAAAATGCAGCTTTGCCTATTCAGAAGAGTATAAATGTCCTGTGAGGGGAGCAAGTAAAGATGAGCGAACGGGAAAATCGTTTAGTTATACGGAAAATTTTTAACATTGAGCTCAAATTACTTGTTTCTTCTTTATTACCTTCTTCTTTCCGCGCATCGTAAATCCATATTTTTCAAAAACCCCCATCTCTTTGAGTTTCCACATGAAAAGGGCACCTTTACTCCTCGCTTTTGAATCGACGACAAATCGAAGCGCCTGCGTAAGAACCACTCGGGGAAGATCCCGCGACATCTTGATGTAGAGACCTTTGCGCTTTGTATCTTCAAGTTTTTCTGCTAAATACACGCCATATGATTGATATTCTCTTGAGATATATTTATCTTCCAAAGGGTCGAAGGTATTGAGAACATCTGAGATTGATTTCATACGTCTATTATACTGCCTGAGGAAGTGGTTGACGAGAAACTGTTGGGGGATTTGGGTCAAGTTTATTCAACAACTCAGTTGTATGGGTAGCATTGAGATGAGCAAGTTCTTTGTATTCTGTTCCGGTCATTGTACCTGTGTATGGATGTTTAGAAAAAGGGATTTTTCTGAGTGTAAGTTTCAAAATATTTGAATCAAAGGAATCGTCGTATTGATCAGGCAGGGTATCAAAACACTCTGGAAGTGGGACGTCATTCTCAGTGTAATATCTTTTTATGGAAGAGGCCATTTGGAAAAATCGTTCATTTGAATCAACTTTTGCAAGTTCAGCCAGAACATACGAAGGATTATCTTGAAGATTTTGTAATCCTCCCGGTTGATTTTTATATGTCTTATTTTCTCTCTCTTCAAATCCAACAGGATTAATATTCTTGTATCCATAGTGGTCCATGATTTCCTCAGATGAAAGTACACTTGCTTGTTCACTCAGTCCAAAAGCTTTTATCATTTCGGCGATGCGAGGCGTATGAAATCGAGAAGAAAGAATGGCGATCGATCCATCAAAAAGCTTACGGTGCTCCTTGTCAAGAAGATTTATGGAGCGAATAATATTAGCAAATGTCGTTTCTGCTTCAGGTTCTAGTACGAGCGAGCGTTCAGCTGCGTTTTGAGCTTCGGGTCTGAGTTCTGCCGGTAGGAACGTTGCTTGCATTCGCGCATACGTATCTGCTTGGAGACGAGCTTCAGAAACGCCGGGATGGACTTCCGAATTACTTTCATAACCACTCATAATGATCTGAGGCGATAATTCTCTTGCACCTAATATTTTGGCAGCTTGAGCATTTCTTCGCGCGTATGCAGAATTGGGAAATAACCGATCAGAGGCTTTTATATCTTGAAGATCAACGGGGCCCATTCCTGCAACAATTACAACATCTGGTTTTGATAAAAAATTACGTTCTGATTCAACTGGTTTGGCAAACGTTTTTGATTCAGGTTTGATTGGGGGAGTATTTTCCATAATTTATTGCATAAACGATTTGAGGTGTTTAAAATAAAGCTCTCCAACAACTTCTTCATCAAACCGTTCTGTCACGTCTTGTCTACATGCATTCCTATCTATTGAGTCTATCTGATTTATTTTTTCTGCCATCTCATCCGCGTTATTCACTAAAAATCCTGTTTTACCATCCTTAATAATTTCAGCGACCTCGCCATGAGGATACGCTATTACGGGAGTTCCACTTGCTAATGCTTCGATGACGACCAAGCCAAATGGCTCCTCCCATTTAATGGGAAAAAGAAACACTTTTGCCTTACTATACAATTTGCTTTTGACCTTAAAATCAAGTTCTTTTTTGTATATCACATTGACGCCATCAATGTGTGGCTCGATCTCGTCTTTAAAATAATCCTCATCCCGAATTTTCCCCGAAAGTATAAGGGGAATATGTGCTTTTTGAGCAGCAAGAATGGCATCTTTTTGATTTTTGTGATAAGCAATAGTAGATAACATTAATGCATAATTATCTGGAGAGTTTTCAAAAGTGAATGTGGAAACGTTAATTGGATTTGGAATGGTTGCGAGATGATTGAGATGGGGGAATGCATCTGCTTGGTGTTTTCCAATAGTTATTATATGAGTTTTATATTGTGCAAAAATATCAGCAAGTTCTTCAAAAATATTAAGATGCATGACATTTATAAAAGGTTTGTGAAGTGTGGCTGCAAGAGGAATTAAAGCAGCCTCTCCTCGCATATTGTTGAGTATGAAAGAGTAATCATCCTTGCGATCCATCACGAGTTGTTGGACCTGAGCTAGATATGTCATTTCCAGTCGCATTTTGCGAGAGGCTTCAATCTTAGATTTATCAAGTTCAATGGCATCTGCGGCATTACCAAACTGTGTGCCACCGCCAATCTCAACAAATTCAATTCGGCTCAATATTCCATGAGAATCTGCCTTTTCGTGCACAAGTTCATCAGTAAAATTTTGAGCTGACCCTTTTCCGCCAACGAATATAATATTTACACCCTGCGAAGCCAATAGTTTTGCTTGATAGTATGCAACGCGCTCTGTGCCACCTTGTTTTTTTGGCGGTGCGGGAGAAGCTACAGAACCTAACAAAAGTAGAGATTTCATATGTGAAATAAGTTTATCACAAAATGAGCTTGTAATATTTCAAGCATTAGACATATTTTTGATACATTCGCACAAATTTGGCAGCAATAGCTTCCCATGAAAATTTGGAGACTGCTATTTCTCGCGCTAAAATACCCATTTTTCTTCTGCGTTCGTCATTACTAAGGAGGGTATTAATTTTATCTGCTAAATCATTTACTTGGCGAGCTTTCACAAATAATCCATTTTTTCCTTCTTTGACTGCGAGTGGAATGCCGCCTTTTTTTGTCACGACAACGGGCGTTTCACATGCCATAGCCTCAAGGATTACGAGTCCAAGTGGTTCATCCCAAACCGATGGAGCAGTAAGAACATCTGCTCTACTATACAGTTGAACTAGTTTTTCAGTATCGTCTTTAATATGTCCCAAGAACCGAATATTGGTGAGTGCATAATCTTTTGCAATTTTTTCCAGTTTTTTGCGTTCACTCCCATCGCCAAGGATAAGAATTTCAGCATCTATTTTACGGGCCGCTTTTACCAAATATTCGACTCCTTTGTATTTTGTCAGCTTTCCTGAAAAGAGCACGACCTTTTTCCCTTTTAAGTTATATTCTTTATCAATTTTGGTGGTTGAAACTTTTTTAAATTTTCCAATATCTACCCCTCCAGGGATAACGGTCATATTGCGTGTAAACTCATCTCCAAAAACCTTTGCGCTCCATTCTTTGGTATATCCAGAGTTTGGTACGATTCGTTTTGCTTTCCGCAAAGCATCCATGGTGAGTGCGATATATCTATCATCTTTTTGTGCGGTAGGGAGTTCCGAACCATGAACGGTAATAATATAAGGAATTTGATAGGTAGATTTGACAAATCGAGCAGTCCAAGAAAGAGGATAGGCATGATGAACATGGATAATGTCTGGTTTGAAATCTTCGACTGCATCTACAACAGAATCTAAGGCGCTTTTATGTAATCGAAGGATATCTCGATGAGAAATATCCGTAAATAATTTGCAGTTTGGCCATTCTGGATGACCAGTAAAAGCAACTCTAAATGGAGTTTTCAACGGGTATAGTTTGACTCCATTAAGCTTACGATCATCGGGAGCTACAATAGCAACGGTATGTTTTTTATTCACATACTTGGCCAAGTAACGTGCGTAAGTTCCTGAGCCCGAGCCATAAAACGGAAACCAGGAAAGATACATGACTTTCAGTTTCTTTTTTGGCATAACTTGCATTATACCATAGATCGTCAGAACGGTAAACACACCCTATAGCCAATAGATTAAGGACTAGAGAATTGATGGATCCTCAAGAAGAAGTTGAAGTTTAGAAAGAATCCGTGGAAAGGTCTTTTCGAGCATTTCAGCTTCTTCTCCAGAAAAGTTACTGAGGACATATGGCTCGCCCGGAATGGAGTTATCAGAGGTACGATTGTCAATGCCTATTCTGATGCGCCAAAAGCTCTTTGACTTGAGAGATTGTTCGATTGATTCGAGTCCATTGTGCATCTTGGGTCCGACTGATTTTTGAATTTTAAAATTGCCGATACGAATGTCAAGATCATCATGCGCAACAAAAATAATGGTGGGTACTGATATAAGATGGGCTACTGTTTGTCCTGAGCGGTTCATAAATGTCTGAGGTTTTGCAAATACTGTTGTCAATTGTGATTTATGAGATTTATACTCGACTTTCAAAAGTTCTGCATTTGAGTATTTATCAAAACGAAACCGTTCTTCTTTAATGATAAAGTGTGAATCTTTTGCCTTGAGTAGCCAATCCAAAAACATAAATCCGGCATTGTGACGGTTAAGCCGATATTTGTCACCAGGATTTCCAAGGCCAGCAAGAAGGAGATTCATAGATTCATTATAACAAGGTCAATGAAAATATATGTAGAAAAGCATCACCTTTTCATGCTATCCTGAACGTATGTCTAAATATGTTCCCGACATTTCAAGCCGCCGGTGGGTGATTATTGCCGATGGGAGAGAAAATCGGCCCGATGAGATCAATGATCAAAACGACACCGACGAAACATGTCCGTTTTGCGAAGGAAATGAGCAATTGACACCACGAGAGGTCTACCGAGTGGGGAAGGGTGTAGCCGGTGAGCCGGGGTGGGATGTTCGGGTAATCCCAAACAAGTATCCAATCACCGATTTTCATGAAGTGATCATTCATTCACCGAAAGAAGACGATCTCCACCATCTTGCCAAAGATCATATCATCGAAGTATTTCAAACTTACAGACACCGATTTAATGAATATAAAAACAAAGGACAAGTCATCATTTTTTGCAATCAAGGAGAACATGCGGGAACATCAATTGAGCATCCCCATTCGCAGCTCGTATTATTGCCAAATCAAATCAATCTTTCAACACTTGAACAAGAACCGCTCGAAAATATTGTTGAGGAAAATACGTTTTTTAATATGTACTGCCCCGATTTTTCCCAATGGCCGTATGAAGTATGGATTGCACCAAAAGTAGAAGAGACTTTTTTTGGAGATATTACCGATGAGGAAATTGTGGACCTTGTTGATATATATGTAAAGTTAATGTCTCGGCTTGAAGAACTCCATAAAACCAAAAGTAAAACCGGAAAGGATTTTAGCTACAATTTTTATATTTATCCCAAGAAAAAATGGTATATCCGGATCATACCTCGGTTTGTGTATCGCGCTGGATTTGAACTTGGAACTGGTCTGTCAGTAAATGTGACAGATCCAATGGAGGCTGCTGAGGATTTAAGAAATTCAGAAATTCATGAAGCAGTTGGCAATATACATTTTGTGGAACACGCCGCAGAAATCATAGAAGAAAAACAGGACGAGATTGATCTGTTGAAAAGCAAGCTTGAGGAGTTGGGGGAAGGAGCAAACTGATTAGTTTGGTACTCGTGCAACATGATATCCTTCGACAAAAGATACTCCTCCTTCACTGGTACTCACATGAGGAATGAATGCAAGCCTGTTGTAATCTGCTATTGGGACGTCTTTCGAATATCCGTAAAAAGGATTAAATGACTGTGGGCGCCGTTCAGGATCTCCAAGGTCAAGATCGGTTCGCAATTGAGTAGGTGTTTTACTCACGACATTTCCCTTATGAAGAACTGTTCCAACTCCTTCACCCTCAACTCCTGTCTGCAGTGCAAAGAATAATCGCTCTGCTTCGCTATTTTCTTTTCCGATATATCCTGCAACATGTGGCAAGAATATATCTATTGATTGTTGATGTAGTTCTGATGGCTCGCCTAATGCCCCCTTGAGAGACGTAGACATCCCATACATTCCGACCTCTCCTTGTCCAGGGATAATGAAATCATTCTCCTGACAGAGTTCCCACCATTTTGCTATATATCTTGCGCGTTCATGGTCAATATTTTCTCTCAGCTCTCTGAGCTGATGTGGATTCTTATCAAGCATTTTCGCAACAGATTCTGATCGGGAAAGAGCTGCCAAGTCAGGGTTGGTAAAATCAGCACGATCTCTCGTATTACTTCTGTTCCATAATGCAGCTCGTGCTGCAGTCAGCTGTCGAATGATTTGTTGTTGTGTTTTCAGCGGCGCAAGCTGCTCCTGAACATGAGCTTCAACCTGAGCCATGTGTTGAAACTCTGCTGAAACTGGCATGCGCGGTTCACCAGTATTTTGCAGCTTGGGATCTGCGGATAATTCAGCGAGTCGTTCCATCACCATATTCAACATCTTTTCTTTCGGAGCTTTTGCATCCTCTTCGTGACCACCAAGGAAAATTTCTGACATGTGATTATGAGTTTCAGTTAAATAATATTATTTTGCCTGTACAGCTTGCATGATCATGAGTGCAATGACTGCCGCACCCCCGATACCAAGTACTTTTATGGTTGATTTAAGCTTCGAGAATTTTTCTTCTTCCTCTGGGGAAAGCTCACCTTCTTCAATGAGTTCATCAAAAAATTTATCGAAGTCATCGTCACGTATTGCAGCGTTCAATCTCTCAGGGTTTGCGATTGGAAGCTTTCCGTTGTAGAGATTGAAAACTAACTCTTTAACTGCTTCCTCTGAGGCAGGATATGTCTCATAGATGGCAAGTTCTTCCTTCACCTGTGTAAGTCGAGTGGTTAGATTCACAACCTCTGCTTCAGCAGCGTGACCACCGAGTTTTTGTTGCGCTTCAATTTCTGCCTCAATTGATTTTTTGAGAGAGGACAATTGCGTGAGTTTTTCTGGAGTAGCATCAAGTCTGTGGAGAAGATGTGCGACAATGTCAGGGTCGGCGATCAGCGTACCATCAAGCATTTTATGCATTTGTTCTTGTTCGGCATCGGTAAGTTTTCCCTTTTTGTGATGGGCATCAATTGCAGACCTCATACTCTCGCTCAGTACCATCCCGGTGCTGGGAGTTGCTGTCTCAATGATTGTTTGAGCGTTTTCGGGTAGCTGGTATGTTTCTCCGCGCATATCTGCATCAAGGGCATCGATATATGCCGCAAGTCCATCGCGAGCTGCGGGAGACACATTGTCTTGGAGAGCAGCTCGTTCATTAATGATAAGTGCTCGTTCCAGTGCAGATCGAGAGATGGTTATTGGATTAGAGTGCTCCGTAAAGCACTGAACATTATCTCCATCAAATTTAGCAACATACTGGATTTTCTTTTCTTCACCATCGATGAATATGGGGAGAGTATCATCTTCAAATGAAAATCCTTTGGTAGAATCGGCAGTAGTAAAATCACGGGTATCTGTACGGAGCCACTGGATGGTTTGGATGACATGGTTGGCGCGACTTCGTTCACTCAATTCGGTTTTTTTTGCGGCTATATCCTCTGGTTTTTCTCCTGCTTTTGCGACTTCCTGATCATGTTTCATGATGGACTCTTCGATCAGCAGTTCTCCAATAGAACGTATTTCGTTTTCTTGTCGTTTTGGAAGAACCGGTGGTCGCTCTCGTTGTTCTGTTTGAGCTGGTTCAGGAGGGGCGGTTGTATCGGTCTCTTCAGCTTGTTCATCACGGGGAGGTGTGGCACTATCAACAGGATCA
>PFOB01000047.1 GCA_002792315.1 Candidatus Roizmanbacteria bacterium CG_4_10_14_0_2_um_filter_39_13
TAATCTCCCTGACATATGACCTGACCTCCTTTGATATATTACTGTTACCTATGTTTCTCGTCTTCTCCAGAAGTTATTTGAACAATAATTCCGACCAAAGTATTGATATAATAGCGCATGGGTATCAAGCTCCAAACATATCAAAAAAAATTCGAACACTCCTACTCTTTTGGTCCGTTTGCAACCATTGAGCTTATGAGGTACCACCCTGAAAATATCAAAAAGGTCATTATTCACACTAAAAGTGATAAAAACGCAGGTGTTCAAAAAATTAAAAACTTTTGTGAACAAATAAGAATTGCTATTGAAACCAATGATGGACTCCTCAAAAACTTGTCAGGAAAAGATAATGTGTATGTCGCTGGTATTTTTTCAAAATTTCCCAATCCACTGAGCGCAAAGGAAAATCATCTCATGCTTGATCACCCGAGTGAAACAGGAAATCTTGGAACCATTATTCGAACAATGCTTGGATATAATATTCATAATCTTGCAATCATTAGGCCCGGTGTTGATATTTTTGACCCAAAAGTGATTCGAGCATCAATGGGCGCATTGTTTAAGATTCAGTTTGAATATTTCGATTCGATCGAGCATTATCGAGAACGGTTTGAAAATAATCTCTATTCATTTATGAATGATGGCAGCCACACACTTCAGGATATTGTTTTCGAAAAACCCTATACGCTCATATTCGGAGGCGAATCTGCCGGCCTCCCCGGTTCATATAAAAAAATCTCAAAAACAATTCGAATCCAACAATCATCAGAGATTGATTCGCTCAATCTTGCAGTAGCTGTTGGGATCGGACTCTACGAAAACTCTATAAAGAAGAAGTAACTATTTTGGTGTATAGCTGGTAAACAGCTGTACACAGCTGTTTCCGTAACACTCACCACAGCTATAGATAAAGTCACTTTCAATTGCTTTTCGATGAATAGGAGAACTGAGCCACCAATTGAATACCGACTCTTCTGATTCTCCATACTTCATATTCTCTGTAATCCACCACGGAAAATTTCTCTTATAAAACCCTCCATGAATATTACCATTGGTAAATATTTCATCGTATAACTCAGGTCCTCGTTCTTGTGCCATCGCGCACAGCTTTTCTTCTTTTTCAAATGCGGCAAGTCCCAGGTTTGCTCTATGTTGATTGATCATGTTAAAAATGAGGTTTGCATCAAGAGAAGATGGCTTTTCAGGTGAAGCTGGTTTTTCTGGTGAGGTTGGTACCGGAGATTGAGGACTGGTCGGGTTTGTGGGCGTGGGAGTCTGTGTTGGTTGTGGCCTTGGTGTACTCACCACCATCTCAACCCCCTTGGCACACGCATCAATAGATCCGTCAGTACTACAATAATGGACGTCAAAATATGCGGGGCAATATGCCTGTTCCTGGGATCGTGAAATAGTGAGAAGTTCCGACGCAGATACTGATTGTGTAATCAAAAGAAAAGCACTCAATCCGAGAAGCATGCTTTTCCTTAGATTCATAAGAATCATTTTTTTGAGAAGCCCTATTTTACCACATATGGAAATAATAGTGAAAATGAGCAAACACGCGACTTGCAAGGTGAAAAATGTTACCGAACGAACTTGTTGATAGGTACGTTAACAGATTGAAAAATGTTACCGAGTTTGACTTGATGTTGTTGACATGAGCTGCCTGATCTTCTTAAGCTTCTTTTGTAATGACCGCTGTAACTCTGCTGGATTCAAGCTTTGATACTGAGCTCGTAATCTCTGTTTTACTGCACTTGATATTTCTTTTGATTGTAATACTCGCTGATATGGTGTACGTGCCTCTTCATACTGTTTATTAGGTTTTCCATCGATTTTTTCCTTTGTCTTCAGTTTTAATGTTGGATAAAAGAAATTGGTAAGTAAGCGGTGTTCATTCTCATAGATATCATTAAACAGTTCAATTATTCGTTCATCTGTTATCCGTCCATATCCCGTTACTTTCCGTATTGATTGAAAATATGTCCCTCCCATATTTCTTGATAATATCTCTGTAGAACTAGGATCCTGGAGTGGATACCATGTGCTGGCTCAGTACCGAGTAGTAGATAAGCAGGCTTTTCTTGATAAATCATTTGGCGCAAAGGTTTTAGTGAGCGGAATAATGAAAACCCAATTTGGTATCGACTACGCACCCATATACTACAACGTATCAAATCTAAATTTATTAGATACGTTAGATGGGGTAAATAAGCCTTGCGATACGTGCAAGACATACTCCGATGACTATGTTAGCTTTTCATACTCGCCCGATTGGAAAATCATACATGGAAATAATGGTTTAGTAACGTTAAGAAGAGGTAGATATTTTAAAGAAGAGAGCCCCAACGACTGTACAGTAAATCAAGAATGCGACTGTGATGATCCAAATAAGCACTGCGCCTACGAAATGACACTTACAATAATAGATGTAAGCCAAACTCTTGAGGGTAGTACTTTTTCTGGTGATAGAAACATCACATTCTCCAGTGGTAATAACTGGGACGGACACACATTCCAAATAGAATATCCAAATAACAAACTCGTGTATGGAAATTATAGATTCCCCCGCCCTTACAGGCGGGGTACTTACCATACAAGCTTCGCTTGTCCGTTGTCTTCTTTTCCCTGCTCTGCGACATAGCGTCTGATCAAAGCTTCATCTATGCCAACCGTTGATACAAAGTATCCCACAGACCAGATTCCGTCTCCTCTCCAGTAGACTTGTTTGAGGAAAGGGAACTTTGTTTTCAGTGCAGTGCTGGTGTTGCTCTTGATGATCTCAACCACCCTACTCACCGCGTACTTGGGAGGTATGACCATATGTATGTGGATATGGTCTTTATCTGTACCAGTTTTAATGTATTCCCAGTCTGGATAAAACCTCCTCGTGCCTTGCAGTATGTCTTTCAAGTAGGCAGCAACACCATCGTTTATCCACTCACGACGGAATCTGGTCACAATGACGATGTGATACTGGGTTTGATACACGCTATGTGCTGCTTTGATGAGACGCATACAGAAGACAAGTATGCCGCAGAGTTAAGGGGAAGACAACGGAAATTGCTCTCACCCCCGCCCTGACAGGCGGGGAACTCCCGCTGGGTTAGAATTCCTTACCAGGAAGATCCATTCACTATGGAATATGATTCCAATATGCCATATGTAGTTTTCTCTACACTCCAAGTAAAATAACGGCATTGCTCATTTGATAGCTCTTAGAGGGAAACTATCGATTGTATTGTATAATTTGTGCATGAAGAAAAGACATAACGCATTAATTGTAGTCCCTATCGTAATGGTTGGTATTGGAGTGTTCATATTTTTTATCAAGCCAGACTTCTCAAGTGGGAGTAATAAAGAGCCTACAACTATGACAGATGTCTCTCCCACTCAATCATTGAGTCCTACAAAGAAAGTAGATCAAACTCCTACCCCAGAGCCAACAAAACAGAAAAAAGGATTACTACAAAAAATATATTCTCCCACACCTGCAAAAGATACAACCGCTCCAAAAGCATATATTCTTGAACCAGAAGATAATGCAGTTGTAACACTTGGAACTGATGTCAAGATAGTTGCAAATGTAACGGATGATGTACAAATCGATCGTGTAGAGTTCTACGCGGGAAGTGGCGATTATCAGCACATTGGCACAGTAAAACAAGCTCCATTTGAGGTCATTTGGAATGTAGACAGCAGATTTGACGGTAGCATCAATATCCCTGTTTATATAAAAGCGTTTGATTCCTCAGGAAATCGAGCGGATTCATCGATCGCTGTGGTTGCAAAAAAGCCGTAGGTTTTAATAGTTATTTTTATTATATGACAGGATTAGATAATACAGAAAATATTGCAACGTCTCCAGATCACTTATTAACAACAACGCTAATTGGTGACTTACGCGCTTATTGCCAACAAGATGAGGCCACGATGCTTCCTGGCTTTGCAGATAGCATTGGATTAGATGATCAAACAGATCTATCAAAAGCTAAAGAGAGGCTGTTATCGGGGGATCCACTTACAGTAACTCCCCAAGATGGATTGGTCGAATATACAAAACCAGATCTAAGTTATTTAGATGCAGATTTACAAAATGACGATTCTCAATATAAAAACGTATGGAGGGGCATGAGGACTGGAGAAGCTGGATCAGAAACACTAAATGAAGCCACCAAGGCACTTAAAGAAACTGCTCCAGCATATGCTGCTCGTCTAATTGAAATATATAAAAAAGCTCGTCAAACTGGTGGGCTGATTGCACAGCTTGCTCAAGGTGGGTACACAAAAGAACGAATAGAAAACGCTCTTAGTAAAATTGCACAACTAAAACCAGCTGATCTTACCCAAGCTGCAGATATCATGAAATCAGATAGCGGGCAGGCAACACCACTTACTTCCGTAGCTCAAATGAATGCTGCTTTATCTCGATATTTACATGGAGAACAGCTTCCCGAAATCATAAATCCTGAATTTGAAGAAGGTGATGAATCAATATTTTTACACGCACAAGTAACAAGTGACAATTCAGTAGAGCTTCGTACTACTTTAGTTCGAGGGGAGAGTATGGAGCCAGCTCAAGAAATTCATGAAAAAGCCCATGCACTTCTTGCTTGTGATCTTGCACAGTCTGGATATATTATTTCTGCAATCGCACCATATGGAATTCAAGAAACATTTGCTCGGCTCCTTGGAGGGTACGATAAAAATGAAGCATTATTATTTGCTACTTTCGTTGAAGAATCTTATAGAAATGCAGAATTTATCGATTCGCTCTGTAATGAATTAACAGAAGAAGGGTTAAATAGTCCAGAATTAGCAGCTACTATTGCGAATCATATCATGCGTGATTTGTCTCAAGAACAATGGACAACAGGAATCCATCCAATTCCAGGTTCTGGAGCGTTTCCATTAGGGTCATTTATGCCAGCATACATATTAGATGCGATAGAATCGCTAGAATTGAGAGCTCAGATAGAACGAGATGGAATTGATGACCCAATTAAAATAATGCAAATTGTAAAGAAACGATACGGATACATAGATCAGACTTTACCACCATCGAAAAATTGATCGGCTTGGAGAATATTTCTTCGTCGGAAGAGTAATTTTTCGTACTGGAGCTTTTGTAATACTTGGGACAATTTTGAGTGGGAGCTTTGAGGCAATAATAGTTACGTGCAAGTTATTGGTTTCATCTAGTTCTTTAACTTGTTCTTTTGAGTCTGCAACAATTTCTAAGGTATACAATCCATCATTTGCTGTCTTGACATCTTTCATGTACCCGGTAAAACAAGCCCCTCCTTTAGGAACTGAATTGTACTTTGCAACACTTGTTTGAATCGTTCTTTTATTTCTCATTATTTTTAAGCTCACTTCAAATGGTTGATACGTAGTAGGAGGTGGTGGAAATACCTTTTTTTGCTCGGCAAAGTTGCATAGAGTAAATGCAATCTCCTTCTTGCTTGCGGTATATTCTGCAGATCTAATAGTAATATCGGGTAGCTCTTCCTTTTTTGATTCCTGCATAAAAGATGCGATTGAGAATTGCTTGGTATCTTTTGAAGGATGGTTTCCTACAGCTATAATATCGGTCTTATTGTCATTATTAAGATCTGCTGACACAACTCCATAACCATTTATAGTATGAGTGTATGCTGAATAAAAAGATCCATCTCCTCGTCCACGAAGTACCTCTATGCCTGAAAAACTTTGACCAGGAACGGAAGTGTTCCAAGGGGTAGTAACCACTATATCTTCGTTTCCATCTTTATCCAAGTCTTCTACCAACATGTAATGCGAGGAAAGGGTAGTTGTTATCATTTTACGATTACTTTCATCTACCAATCCATTTCCCAATCCTGGGTAAAATACAACACCACCAATGGCGGCATCACCGCATGATTTATTTGCCCCCGAGTTTGCAACCAATAAGTCTAAGTAACCATCGTGATTAAAATCAGATATTTGAGCATCTTGAGGAGCGGCGCATCGATTGTCTTCTACAAGGCTTTTAAACTCTGCATACTCCCCATCACCGAGCCCTTTCACAAAAGATACCAGTGTTCCGATTTCTCCGATGAAAGGATTTCCATAGTTTTCAAAAACTGCAACAAAATCATTTATCCCATCATTATCAAAATCAGTAATATGAATATCATATCCTCCAGAACATTTCCAAGGTCTTTCTGCACCAGCCCATACTGCTTTATCAAACTCGAAGTTTCCCACTCCATCGCCGACGTATAAATACAAATCACAGTCTGTATGTGATGTAAGTGCAACATCAAGCTTCCCATCACCATTCACATCTCCTATATCGAGGCCTGTAGCCAACCCAAATTGTTTGATCATGTATTTTTTTGGTGTATTAAATGTTCCATCCCCCTTACCTTCCCAGTACCTCCACTCTCTTCCATAATTTTGAACTACGATATCGAGATTGCCATCACCATTAAAATCTGCGATACCTACATCAAATCCGTGGAGTGGCTCGGGAAGAATGGATGATTCAAATTGTCCATCGCTTGATTGAGTATATATGCGACTTGACCCAGATACGACATCCATCTTTCCATCATTATTGAAGTCTCCTTTTGCTATTCGTGCCATTCCATCTCCTTGATCTGATGCAGATACTACAGGTTCTTGAAAGGCTAATTCGTTTTGTGCATTCACGCTAGATGGGATTATGAAGAAGGAGATAAGTCCAAACGTAATGATGAGAAGAAATTGAATTATTTTTTTCATTGATATGATGTTTGCGAATTGTATCAAATAGTAAGTATCTTAACAAGTAAATATTTCTTCTCCGTAGTCCTCGAGTGGTCATCACTATAGTAAAAAGCACTGCTCATTATTAATGATAGTGTTATGGTAAGAGAAATGGCCTTATTGTACTAAATTGCCGATAAATTTAGGTTTTTGTAAAGATTTACCTTCAACAATGGACGGCATATCCGACCTAGTAGTCATATCTATCATATCTTTCTGATCATCTGTGAGCGGGTCTCCCTCGTAGTTGTACGTTATAAGATGTTTTCTTGCCACCCCATCCACGACTAAAATTAGCCTTAATTCAAACTGTTCTCCTGCTGAATGCATACTATTACTCGGAATAAAAAAGCCGTTATGATCACTTCCTTCAAGTTTGGCCCTCATGATATCGGCGGGATTAATTGAATATGTTGTTCCACCAACTATGTATTCAGCTTGAGTTATTGTCCCAGGATCAATTCCAAATACATTGCTCTGCTCATCGACTTTGTAAGTTAAAAAGGGGACCATAAACCCCTGGGCATTATTCGGACCTGGGGTTTCCCCTGGTTTATCCCTATGTAAGATAGTTGCTATCTGTGTTACTCCTGGATCCCACCCAGACATACTATCCTCTGGAAGCCCATTACCTTTCATCCCTGCCATAGTTTTATGAATTGTTGAATCTTCTCGAGGCACACCCATCAAAGTATCTAAATTAGCCTGCTGATAGGCTAATATTTGATAATTTAATTCATCAAAATTACTTGCATTTCTAATTACTTCCGAAGCTATATTGGCTCCCACGCTCTCACCAAATAAAACAACCATAGTATCAGGATCGTTTTTTTCAAGAAAATCAGCCGCCCATACCAGCCTCCTATAATCCGCAGAGTGAGGAAACGGTAAGAAGTATTCAGTAGCTAATTTACGTCTAAAATCTGCAGCCTCTGGTATAGCGACATCTATACCCGGATATGCTCCACGGGCAAAACGAACGCCATCAAACGTTGCCAGAAACGATAAGGCTTCAATTGCAGGTTGTGAGTATAAACGATTAACCCCTCGCTCAATACCCCCTGAGTTGAGTGTATGATGACCCTCATTGAGAAAATTAGTATGCAATGTATCTGTGCCGTATAATACCTCAACATCATACCGGCCATCTACTGGGTCATAAACTCTGGTTCTTGCACCAGTTGGTGGAGAAATATCAGCAGAATTACCTTCAAGATACAATATGCCGGTAGGTAGAAACAAAAGCCCTGGATTAGCATCTGGTCGCTCTTGCTGAAGCATCTCAAATGCATCTCGCGTACGAAATACAGATAGCGCATGAAGTTTGGCAAAGTCTGCTTGCTGCTCAGGGCTGTATTCATTCATACCCGATATCTGAACAGAACCCAGCGGTAGCCCAAGGCTTGAATACCAGCCTGAAAGATGTTCTGGAAGGGTTTCAAAGTTGTATGTGGGAATATTTGGTGCAGCTTCTTCCCTACTTAACCAAGCAAGCCATTGCCTATATACTAGCCCTTCAGGAGTATCTGGAGTAGGTGGTAATCCAGTTTGTGCCATAACTCCTACGGCACCAACTGATCCTAATAGTAATTGTCTTCTGTCTAATTCTAATCCATTCATAATAGAATAATAATTCTAATTTTACATAACACTTATGTATATTAGGCGATATTATAGCAAAATATAGCTATTAATCAATCTCTGACAAACTACGAATTGCAAGGTGAAAAGTGTTACTAAACTACAAAAACTGTTGGTACATTGCCAGATTTGAAATTGTTATTGAACTCCAACTGTTGCAATTTTTGAATATGAGTTAGCTTTCTCTGTAATGATTGGTGTAATTTCATAGGGTTTAAGCTATGGTACTGAGCTTTCAAGTTATCTTTCACATCTTGTGCGATGTTTGCTGATTCAAGCACTCGTTGATATGGTGTTTTTGCCTGTTCGTATATTTTGTGCATTTTACTTCCTTTTCTCCTTTTACTTTTCAATTTTAATGTGGGGTAGAAGAAATTGGTTAATAGCCGATGTTCATTCTCGTATACATCATTAAATACCGTTACTATCTCTTCATTTACAATCCTCCCATATCCGGTTATCTTCCTGACCGATTGATAATTCTTTCCCTCAATATGAGCTTGATCATTTTTTCGGTAGGGTCTGCTTCTTGTAAATGATATATGGTTCTTTTTACAATATCCATGCATCATCCAATTTACAAACTCACGTCTATTATCAAAATCAACACTTTTTACCAGAAAGGGAAAGCATGATCGTGAGAGGTGGAGTGTTGCTACTACTTTTCCTTGTGTTTTGTTGACTATCATCCGCTTCTCGTTCCAATGGGTATAGATATCTAGCATATTAACAGTCTCTGCATAACGACCAGATACAGATTCTCCACAATGCAAGACACAATCAATCTCCAAGTGTCCTGGACTTCTGACGTTACGAAACTCAGTGCGAATTGGTATCAAACTCTTTAAGAGTGGTGATCTACGTGTGCCTGTTAGCCCATGTATTTTCAATCGTTCTTTTTCATCATGCAGCAAATTATCTATGATCCAATGACTCATCTTTGTTAATAGTTCTTCTTGATTCTTGTAGAGGGTGATTTCTTCAAACTGTTTCAACTTTTTTAAAAGATTGGGTATTTCAGGCTGTAACCTCTTAGAACATGGTCTCCCCAATAATTCCCACATAAGTTTTAAAGGTGCGATTAAATCTAATCCATAGATATACGGATGAACACAGAGTCTCTTTTGCTTCCTTTGCTTCCCGTGTAATATCCGAATCGCACTTTTGCGATGAACTTTTAGTACTGTTTCTACTTCACTTATTATCTTTGACTTTTCCCGTCTGGTTTTGCAAGTACCGTAACGTTTCTGCATTACTTGCCAATATTCCTTTTTTCCTGCCATGGTCATCATAGTGTTACCAGTAATTTTTAACTGGTCTATGGTAACACTTTGAAACCTGGCAACGTCCTTTTACCTTCTCGTTTTAGGTAACACTATTCTACCTGGCAATACGTACTAGATCAACCTAATGTTAAGGACGGGTACATAGGTGACAAACTTTTAATACGTTGATCATAATACTCTACAGGAGAAAGATAATCTAGTGTTTGGTGTGGTCTAT
>PFOB01000075.1 GCA_002792315.1 Candidatus Roizmanbacteria bacterium CG_4_10_14_0_2_um_filter_39_13
ATATACCGTTCTCTATCTGAAAAGTGTATACCATGTGCTGACCTCCCTACAACCCGTCCTTAACAATTTATTGACACAGTAATTATTATGGAGTACCCTAAAAATATGGAACAAATCCCTCCCCCCATTTCGCCCGAACCAACTTCTACTCCAATCATTGATCCACAAATAGATCCGATCCCCCCTCACAAGAACAGAACTCTTATGTATATTGCCATTGGCGTCGGATTAATCGTCGTTATCGGCACGGTCATTGGTGGTACATGGGCTTATACACAAGGTAAAAAGGATATTCAAGCAATGGTACAATCTCAATCACAACAGCTTGATGATCTGCAAAAATCATACAATGATATTCGAAAAGTGCTCGACAAAGTGCCGAGCACTCCTTCCTTGGACAGCGCTGATCTCCTTGATTCATCAATAAACTCAGGGCTCCCCAGCGAATATGATGATGTCCTTGGTGTTGAAGAAGATCTGGGAATTGATCAAAATCGAAAACTATCTGAAGAATATAAAGCAGCTACCAAGCTCCTTGACAACCTTAAGAAGAACAATAGAAAGATCGAGGGACTTTCACAATCAAATCCCGTTATTTCCATATTTATTCCACAAAATGCCGACCTGATCTCTGATACGGACAGCTTTGCAAACACCTCATCTGCCCTTTTAATGTATCTTCAAAAAGTAAACAGCTTTGAAATAAATTCAACAATGGTTGGATATCAAATTGGTATGGCCATCCAAGAAGCAGTGGTGAGATCAGCAGATGACGCATCGGTTGCAAATCTTGAAAAGAAAATCAAGGAGATTGATTCGCTGTATGAAGAGTACAAATCGATCGATATTTCCTCGATTCCTGAGGATTTGCAAACGAATCATTCTGCTGAGCTTGCTTCATTTAGCGAAGATGTCGAAATCTTTAACCAAATACTCCTTGCATTTCAAAATAAAAACGCTGCCCTCCTCGAAAAGACGCTCCAGTCTATTATCATACAGGGTCAAGGAGCTTCAAATGAGTCAGAGGTTAAATTCAAATCGTTCTGGCAAGATAATGTTATCATCAATGGCGTTACCGATCTTTCTGATCGATGGAGCGAATATGGAGCGTCTGTTGGCATTTCGGAATAATTTTTTGCACTGCGTCTTCGGTAATATCAGCAGGACTGATCGTACTTTGAGCAAATATCTGATCTTCAATTTTATTGAGATACTGTGACAAGTTTTCAAACACTTCATGCTCATATTTTTGAATCTTACTAAATCGCTTTCGCCCATCTTCAAGGCGATCTTTCAATGAAGTGACTCCATACGGTTTTACGCGCATGTCAGCATATGCCGCAACTTTTTTACCGAAATCTGTAGTTTCATAATTCTCTTTGGCATTTGAAAAGCCGATTGCTTCAATAAGCTTAATGATCCGTTGTTTTTCATAGGGATTATCCCTCATATGAGGGATAATCCCTTTTACTATAGACATCGTTGCCACATGTTCATCTGCTCCATATGTGCGAATATACTCTTGTTGGATTTTTTTCCAATAGTCCAAACCCTCTGGATTTACAAATTCAGGGAACAGATCGAGCTTAAATTTGATGATATTGCCCATATCGTGAAGCAGACAGGCCACAACAATGTTCTCGGTATCAACATTCTGGTTGCTCATTGATTTGCCAATAATGAAGGAAACTCCGGCAACTCGAAGTTGGTGCTCTTGCAAATTTGGCATGATTTTATAGTGAGAATATATGTTTTGGATTGTCATAAGTGAGTATTTTGTATATAGTATAAAGTATATAGCATTAATAAGCTCCATACCATATACTCCATACTACATACTTTTTCTTCACAATTATATGTAATTATGCTACAATATAAGGTATGTACATTGTATACCTGTCTGCAACTGAAGACAATAAAATCAACAAACCCATCCTTTCCGTTATAAATAAACAAAAGCATACGGCAATAAATCGTGCATTTTCAGATCAGACTAAGAATAAAGCAAATCACATAGCCCATACCACCAAAGAGATCAAAAAGGCGGACGGAATCATTTTTGAATGTTCTGAAACCAATTTTGACCTCGGAAGACTCTTGACCCTTGCGCTCCTTCAGCATAAATCAGTACTTCTTCTTCAAATGAAAGGAAAAGAACAGGATATGGATCTGGGAGAAAGTCGCTTAGTCACCAAAAAAACATATATTCCAAATGATGAAAAAAATATCGAAAAGCATCTTGAAAGTTTTGTCAAAATCATTGAAAAGCATCGATTGAGCTATCGATTTAACCTTATGCTTAGTCGTGACATAAATACCTATCTCATCGATCAATCTCAGCTCAAAAGCATCAGTAAAGCTGATTATATCCGCACACTGATTCTTCAGGATATGAAATAGGTGTTTAGCCATCAAAAATCGAATACTGCCCCTACATATCACATCTTCATTGATCCTTCATTGTACTAGAAATTAGGTAACGTATTCTGTATATTGTTATGTAATTACACATTATATTTATTCATATGATCAAACCTCTCGTCATGTCCAAAAGAGAAAATAAAACACTCAACTCATATTATTTGATCCAATATTTTGATTTCGTGAGAAATGGCCAAAAACAGTTTGCGATCCCCAATCCTCTTCCTGACCTTTATATCAATCTTTTTTCATTCTTGAGATCTTGTGCAAAACGGAAAGAGACACTTGCACATCAATCAACATTTCTCTTCATGAAGGAGGCATATGGAACGTGCACCATCGTTCTTCACTGCGTTGACACGCCAAATAAAAAAACGGCTATCTTATTTCGCCTTGAGTTTCCAAAAGAAGAATGGATACCTATCGAAGATCTGCTCCTGAATGCGGGTCTTGCGGTCTGTAAACGAGATGAAAAACGAATCGTTCGGTTTGAGTTTCAATCACCACCTGCACAGTGTGAACTATTATCGGGAGATTCGCGCAGTTCATTTACGATCCAAGCACGAGATGAACAATCGGTGTTTGAGTGCCTCAGCAAGTTTTGCAAATCTATTGATGATTAATGTATGACGATATGACTCAACTTGACATAAAGATAATCTTAAGATAATCTTAAGATTATGTCTGATCAATTTATTTCTATGAAACAAATGCGCGAAAACTTCCCCGAATACAAGGCAGGTCTTGAACGGGGTAAAACGTATACGATCATTTATCGTTCAAAGCCGTTGGCTCGTCTGACTCCTATTTCGTCTGGACCAAAATATACTAAAGAGGATAGAGAAAAAGTAAGAAAATTGGCGGGGAAAGTCCAAGGAGGAAAAGATTTGACTCCAGAAAAATTAAATAAGCTTATCGATGAATCATATGAAGACGTGTTATCTTGACGCAAATGTCCTTGTGTACTTATGTCTGCACGACTCTCCTTTTCATAAAAAAGCCATTGATATCATTGAAAAACTTTATTTAGACCAGTATGTGCTGTACACCTCCCCTCTTGCCCTTGATGAGCATATACATGCTATAAAAAGGACTATACAAAAAGAGAAATTACAGTCAATATACCCCACTTTGCACGCAGTATTAGAATCAATATTAGATTTGACCGGATTGAGTTTGATCAATTCCCCAACCGATCTTGCATCTCAATTCCATATTCTCACTTATATGAAAGATTATTCTCTCAAGACTCGTGATGCCTATCATCTTCTCATCATGAAATACCATGATATTTCCCACTTTGCCACCTTTGATGAAGATTTTGAGAAGGTATTTGCAGATGGCATGATGGAAAAATACTGATTTTCCCAAAAGAAAAGCGCCTGGATTTCTCTTTGTGATATAATATTTTTTGTATATGAACAACTTATTACCATCAACACAAGATCTCATCAAGACTATGAAAAAAGGCCAAGATATGGTCATCATGTCTTATGAATCTCTCACCTCTCTCCTTGCGACAATGGAAGAAGAAATGGATGTTGAAAGTAAAATTGCAAAAAGTGAAGCTGAAAAAGATATAAAATTGAAGAATATAAAAAGTTTTGATGATATTCTCTCGACTTCATGAAAATTATTCTTTTCACGTCACGTGCTGAAAAAGATCTGCAAAAAATTGATACTCTATCAAAATCATCCATCATCAATAAACTTCAAAAATTTAGAAATAGCTCACTTGATGCTATTGCGCTGACTGGGACATGGAAAGGCTGGTACAAACTGCGGGTAGGAAATTATCGAATTCTTCTCACTACACAGAAAAAGTCATGGATTGTCGGATACATCCGACATCGAAAAGATGTGTATAAAAACTGATTTTTCCCAAAAGAAAAGCGCCATTGGGAATGTCAACAACTGCAATTGTACTCCAGCTTCTGGAATACACCGCAGTCACCGACAACAGTCCACTGGACTGCCCTCTGGCGCTTTTCACTTTTTCACATACGGGAACTTCTTTTGGGCTTTTATCGGGAGCCCGAACCCGTCCTCTCACTTCATTGTGGGAGGAAACGATAATTAGTTACTAACGTGGTTCGCCCCCATCAGGGGGACGGACGCCGCCTCCCACGGTCGGGAGGAAGATTTGCAGCCATATGACAGGAAACTCCTCTATCACAGTCACTATGGCGAAATCTTTGTTGTCTGCCGGCCGTAACTCTGGCCGACTTGGCGTCGCGGTTGCAGTGAAAGTGAAAGACTGGTCTAACTGGAATGTGGTCGTATATAGCTTTGTTTCCCCAGCCGCAAAGCTATCATCCCAGCTAGATTCTAGGTCTCCCGGGTTCGTCATGTTCGTTGCAACTTCGGTTGGCGGGCCGGAATTTGTGACAGTTATAGTTATAGTCACCTTTTGATCTGCATAAATCTCGATCGGCTCAACGGTGAGCCTGACCTGAAGATCCGTACAGATGTTCGGATCCAACACGCACGGAAGCGGCATATTCGGGTCGAGCGTCAAGCTCGGTCCCGAAACTTCCGCATACTCGTCGATCGCGATTGTCTCAATGATGAGGACCTCGGTACCCTCCATCGGTACAATCGTGAGGTCGATTGAGCTGACATCACCGGTCATAGAGGCCAACGGCACAAATCCGCCATTGGGCTGCACGGAGTCGAAGCCCAGTGCTGTGACAGCTTGAACGTTCTGGTCAAACTGCAGAGCCAGGCCAGAGAACGGCTGATCGGAAGAAACACGGACAACAAGCGGTTCGACGGAAATCACGGTCGTGGTGATCGCCGGAGACAGAATCGCTTCTGCCGCCCGCACGGTGCCGTCTGGAACCCAGTTCCCGGTGACGTCACACATGAGCCACATCTTGGTGATATGGCCGGAGCTTGTCGGGCCGGTAACTTCCGCCGTAATCTCTTCGCCGCGCCACTGTCCGCACGCCGCATCGCTGTCGACATACTGTGCGACAAACCGCAAGATGCGGTTGGCATCGTAAGACGTGATCGGAGCACGATTGTCCGCGTCAGCGGACCATTCCATGAAAGGAATTCCGAATGACGTCAGCTGTGCCGCACGCTGATGCGTAATTGCGGCATCGAGCGAGCTTACAGCGGATCGATCGAACTCGGACTTCGGTTTCGAGAAGGTCGCAGTCCACGTCCCGGTCGTCGGGAGAGGAGCCGTATATCCGCCATCCCAACCGGTCGTAGCCGTGATGGTTTCGGTACCATTGGACAGGGTGACCGTCACATCTTTGAGCTGCCGGTTTTGATTCCAGAAATATACAGCCCCCGTCCAGAGGCTGGCGTTTACGGTTACTTCACCATATTCGCCTATCACCGGAATCTGACCACCGTTGATCAGGACATCAGAAACCTGGACACCAGCCAACTTCACCGGCACAGTACCGGCCCGCAGCGCTCTGAATTTCAGACTCAGCATGAGGCCGGATTCGGCCGTGATCGGCTGAGTTCCCTGCCCGGTGATAATGATCTGCCCGGGAGTCTGAGTGTTCAGAATGTACTGAAAGCCCGAACTGAGAGTCCCTGCCTGGTCAATCGCAACGAACGCAAGATGCGTCGGCGAATACTGCAGCCGAGCATCAATGCTGAAGACCTTACCGGTGTTGTTTTCGAAAGTAATGGGCACAATCAAATTGGCACCAACCACTGTTGTCGTATCAGAAATCACCAACGTTAGTGGAGCTTGCTCTTGATAGTCCCAATTCCACGACATTTTGGCGCAGACTTCCTGAGAGTTTGGAGAGAGTTTTACTTCAACTTCACCGGAAAACTCCCAGATGCGCCAACCCTCCTGGGAATTCGGATTGAGCATGCGCCAAGTAGAATTGGAGTCTGAAACCAAACGATAGTAGATCGGTGTCGTTGCAAAATTGCGGATTGTAGGGAAGCTAGTCCCATCCACAGATCTTGCCATGACGAACATTGAGCCGATTTGGCAAACTCCCTCATTCCATGTGCTCAGTAGCTTGCCGCCACTCGAGAGAAATGCTGAAGTTTCCATCGATCCCAATCTCTGAAAAAGCTCATCACGCGGGGTTTGAGTGACGATCCAACTACGATCTATATTTGAACCATCTGCATTGATGATCACAAAATCGATCTGTTGGGTGGGAATTGCATTCATCATCACTTGAACTTTATCCGAACCATACCCCCAGTGATCGCGAATATTGAACGTCGGATAAGTCTCAGCGCTCGCCATTCGGGTTTCAACTTGCGGAATCTGTCCGTCTAATACGAGTTGGACAGTTTCCGAATCAAGCAACTGCGGACCAGCTTCCTGAGCCTGGACAACATTCTGCCCGAGGCCAAGGAGCGCGAAAAGCAGGGCGAGCGGCAGTAACGCCGCTCCGAGCTTGGCTATTTTTGTAGCCATGGTAGTGCTCTCCTTCTTGGAATTTGGCTCACTTTTGTATTTACCACAACGGGTGGCAAAGCTAAGCAAGCCGAGAAAAAAAACATCGACGGTTACAAATCCTCATTAGACACATCGTCTAAAGAGGAAGCTGCGCGGTGGGTCATCGGACCCTAAGAGCAGACGAATGCTCTTCAAACTTCGAAAAAAGAATTACTCCTTTCTTCACGTCTCACATACGTTCGTCAAGGGACCATCCCTTCCGTATGAGATTGTGAGTTCACCAGATAATATGCTTATCCAATAAACTCACAATCTCAAAACAAAAAGAATGACGTTCTTGAAAACGTTTCTTTTTAAAGTTCCCGATATGTTAAAGTGAGCATATTTGCCAATTCATACGGCTAGTTAACTGACTATAAGATCTTCAATTAGTTTGGTTCTCCGGTGTAACTTTAATCCTCGATGTAT
>PFOB01000072.1 GCA_002792315.1 Candidatus Roizmanbacteria bacterium CG_4_10_14_0_2_um_filter_39_13
CTTTTTCTTTGAAAAGAAACAGTATCTGTTTGCGGGAATTCTCGGAGCACTTTCTGTTATGACAAAGACCCCCGGAATACTGTTGTTTGGCGCATATGGCCTCGTTTTTATAGAGAGAATGATAAAAGGAAAGTCATTCAATATAAAATGGGCTTGGATAGGATTGATTCCAGTGGGACTTCTTGCCGTGTTTGGATTGTATCAATTGCAATACAATGATTTCTTTGCATATTTTCACACGGGAGGTGTTGTTCCGATGTTGTATCCATTTTCTGTGTTCAATGCTGCCGGAAGATGGGTTCAGACAGTATGGCTTGAAGAGATTTTACTGTATTTTTTCCTCTATCTCACGGCAATCATTACGCTCAAAGATAGTAAGTATAGAAGTTTGTTTTATTTTCCACTGCTGTTTTTCATTGCAGGGATTTTTGTGCAACACAGAGATCTTTCTCGATATTTACTCCCGATTTGGCCATTTGCAGTGATTGCATTTGAGCAAACGTTTACGTCAAGAAAATTTCGATATGCCTTTTATTTACTACTGCCTGCAATCTACTTATATGCATGGAATTTTCTTCTGGGAAATATCATACCTGTTTCAGATTGGCGCCCATTTCTTTAGATCTTGTCCGTTAATATGAATCTCTAAATGCTTCCAGTTTGAATACAGGAGCTTCACCCCTGACTATTTGGTTAAAAGATTTATCAAATATTTCTTGGGTTAGTTGATCATTTGGGATAGTGGGAGGTACATAATAAGGAATAGATTCACAGCTTTCCAACAATGTTGCCTTTATAGTTGGAATATCGTATCCTTTTTGAGCCAATATGGACGCATATGCACTGATTGCTGCAGTCGAAAAGCTACTTCCTTCTTGCTTAAATCCTTGTTCTTGGGAGTCGACATAAATATCTGCACCATGCACATTGCCGGTCATAATTTCAGGGGCATTTTTTTGACTATTCCATTGACCACACAACAAGATGTTGTTTGGCCATTCGGCTGATAGTTCGGATCTAAATTCTCTTATATCATCTCCGTAATTACCTGCTGCTGCAATAAATAACTTTTCTGGGTAGGCATTAGCTAATTTAAATAATTCACGCATACTATTTGCACCCTTATCTCCTGAATATGCTCCTTCAAATCGAAGCTCGCTTGTGTCTTCAGATTTTATTGTTGTAGATAACCTTATTTTATCATGCACTCTCGCTGCACTTCGTGCATTTTCCTCTTCGTCGCCATATCCGATAAGTGGTATTTCGGCAACAGTATTTGTGTTTTTATTTATGAAGACTGGCTTCTTATCAGGTGTATCGATACGAAGATAGTATAATGAGCGGTCGACTTCATATAGCAAACCATCCAAACCTCGAAATGCAATCGTATTATCTTGATGAATTAATCTAAGTCTTTCCTCCTCATTTAAAACCTCCCTATTTTTTTTCTCATGTGAAACATGCGGATATTCCCTAATTGAAAGCTCAAATTGACAATAGTTTGATCAACATTTTCAAGTTGTTTAATGGCTGGATCTGCTGGAACAAAAATTTCAATACCCTTATTTCCTAATTTATCTTCAATTTCAGTTACAGTACCACCAGCAATCACCTCTTGAAGGGGGAGCACGAGTGGTTTTGTTGCATAACCTTCTTTTTTTAATACAGATTTATGAGCATCAACTACTAATTGGCTGTGACCTGCAAAAACATCAATTGCTCCATTTGCCAATGCGTATGCAGGATATTTAGATAAAACAACCTCTTGAATATTTCTTGGCAAACTAAGAAAATTTGTTAGAATTTCAGGTAGATGGTTTGCAATAAACTCTCCTTTAAATTCATTTAGAAGTTGGGAGTTAGAAAGATATTTGTCCCCAAGTAGTTTTTTAACTGTTCGATTATTAGATGGATAGTCTTGCTGAACGATGCCATTTGTATAATTTTCTGGTGCAAAATCTATAAAAACAGTATTGTTGGTTGGAGTTAATATTTCTCTATTTTCTGGTGCACTCGGAGGATTCGATGAGCCTAACATACTAGGAGCTAATAACAATCCTGTTCCTAACCCCATTCCTATTAGAAACTTTCTACGTGAAAATATATTTTTTTGTACTTGAATTTCGCCTGATTGTTCACCCATGGGCTCATCATACTATATTTACAAACTCATTTCTAGCTGGGCGAGCTTACTTTTTTCATGTTTGATAGTGAGATATGTTTCCTTAAAATCCTTCATGAGCTAGATTTATTGATGTTCCATTAAGTGAAAGAAGTTCTAAATGATACAATGATAGGATGGGCAAAGTACGGGGTAAAATGAACTCAATAAAAAAGAAAATAACTCTTAAGAGGATTGTTGTTTTTCTCCTTATTATTGGTGCGGTGATTTTCGTATATCAACGGTTTTTTCTGAAAGAAGAAAAAAAATTAGCAACATACACAGTAAAACGAGAAACACTCCAAGAAACCCTAGCCGTGACCGGTGAGATCGACGCAAAAGAAAAAGTATCTCTTCATTTTCAGGCTGGCGGTCGTCTTTCATGGGTTGGGGTAAAAGAAGGCGATACGGTAAAAAAATATGAAGGGATTGCTGCACTTGATACACGACTGCTTCAGAAAACCCTTCAAAAATATTTGAATACCTATTCAAAAGAGAGACGAGATTTTGAGCAAACCGGAGATGACAATGAAGCGCCGATATTGGATTTATCACGTGAGATTCGTGCACAGGCGGAAAGAACTCTTGAAAATGCTCAGTTTGATCTTGACAATTCTGTTCTTGATGTTGAGCTTCAGACAATTTCGAAAGAATATTCATTACTCTATTCACCCATCGATGGAATCATCACTCGAATGGATGCAACAGAACCAGGGATGAATGTATCAATAGCCGATACATATCAGATAATAAACCCTGAATCAATTTACTTCTCCGTTACTGTTGACCAGACCGAAGTGGTGAATATTCACGAGGGGATGATTGGAGCAATCACATTTGATGCATATCCGGACAAAAAAGTAATGGGAACAATCACCTCAATTGGATTCACCCCAAAAACCGATGAATCGGGAACGGTATATAAGGTAGAGATGACTTTTGAATCTGCGGGGACCAATGGCTATCGTCTCGGTATGACCGGTGATGTAGAGTTTGTCTTAAGTGAAATTAAAAACACCGTAGTTGTACCCATTGAATACATTCTTGATGAAAATGACAAAGAATATGTACAAAAAAAGATCCAAGATAAGATGCAGAAGTCTCCAGTTGAAATCGGACAAGAATATGGCGGTAAAGTACAGATACTTGATGGGTTAGTTGCGGGTGATGTGATTTATGAAATTGACGAATGATTCAGCTTACACGTGTCTGGAAAAAATATCAGATTGACGATGATGTTGTTTTCACAGCACTCAAAGATATTTCGCTCACCATTGAAAAAGGTGAATTTAGTTCTTTGATTGGACCCTCAGGGTCGGGGAAATCTACTCTCATGCATATTATTGGCCTGCTTGACAAGTCTTCAGAAGGCGAGGTTCTAATTGAAGGAAGAAATACTGCTGAACTTTCTGATGATGAGATTTCAACGCTTCGCAATGAGTTTGTCGGATTTGTTTTTCAACAGTTCAACCTCATAAACAAACTAACGATCAAAGAAAATATTCTATTACCCACAACATATGCGCGGAAAAAAATAGAATACGATCCAGGAAAAAAAGCAGATGAGATCATGGAGCGGTTTGGAATTTTGGAAAAAGCAAATTCATACCCAAACAGAATATCTGGTGGTCAACAACAGCGCGTAGCTATTGCCAGAGCCTTGATAATGTCTCCATCACTTATCCTTGCTGATGAGCCAACGGGAAATTTGGATACCAAAACTGGAGATGAGATTATGAAATTACTTAGTCAGCTCAACAAAGAAGATAATATTACTGTTCTCATAGTTACTCACGAACAAGATATTGCGGCAATAACGAAACGAAAGATTCAAATAGTAGATGGCAAATTAGCATAATTTATGGGATTTATACGATCAGCATTTTTTGATTTTTCACGAAATAAGGGGAGGACATTTCTCACTTCATTGGGCATTCTTATTGGCGTTATGGCTGTTGTTCTTTTGACCGCTTTTGGACTGGGGTTACGAGCATATATTGAACAGCAGTTTGAAGATCTGGGAAGTAATCTCATCAGAATAGTTCCGGGAAATCCACTTAAGGGAGGGAGCTTTTCAAATCCAGGTTCTTTTATAACCATAAAATTTGACGAAAAGGATGTGCAAAATTTGAGTCGTATTCGAGAAGTTAAATTAATTGTTCCCGTATATTCAAAAACCGTAAATATTGTGTCAGGAAATAACAAAGAGTCATCGACGATTTATGCGTCAAATGAAGGGGTTTTTACCGCACTCAATGTGAAAGCCGAATATGGAACATTGTATACCGACCAAGATGTCGATAAGCGATCAAAAGTCATTGTGATAGGGTACACTCTCGCAGAAGATCTGTTTTCATCTGCAAAAAATGCAGTTGGGAAATCGGTCAAATTCGAAGGTCAAAAATATACGGTGATTGGGGTGACCGAAAAAAAAGGCGGGGGAGGATTTGGGGGTCCTGATTTTGACACATTTACCTATATGCCGTACAAGACTGCGTATACGTTTAATACGGATAAAACTTTCATGGCGATTATTCTGCAAACAAAGACGGAAGAAGGTATAAAACCCGTGATACGACAGGTGAATGAAATTCTATTAAAGCGTTATGAAGAAGAGGAATTTTCAATAATTCAACAAGAGGAACTCCTGACCGCCATTAATTCAATCTTTGGAATCATTAATACGGTACTTGTTGCAATTGCAGCAATATCACTTGTGGTCGGGGGCATCGGGATTATGAATATCATGTATGTGACGGTGACGGAACGAATTAAGGAAATTGGAATCCGAAGAGCACTTGGAGCGCGAAAATCAGATATTCTCATTCAATTTCTTGTGGCATCGGTCATTCTCTCATTGATCGGGGGGATTGCAGGGCTTACCGTCTCATATATCATTGTATTTTTTATTCAGGCGTATTTCCCCGCATATATTGATCTGAACTCGGTACTTCTTGCCGTTGGCGTATCTTCTGCAATCGGCATCATCTTTGGCGTGTTTCCGGCAAAGAAAGCCGCTGACTTGTCACCGATTGATGCAATTCGGTATGAGTAAGGAAAGGTCAGTGCTCGGACACCTATTGCACATGGTGGATATAAGAGGTAATTTTTTTCTCAAACACCTCAAAAGAATACTTCTCTGCAGATTTTCGTGCTTCTTTTCTCATTGATTCAGATTGTACTTTTGAAAGCTTCTCAAATTTCTTAATCGCTTGAATGAGTGCTTGATCGGTAAGTTCATCATATAAATATCCATTTTTTCCATCCTGAACGATCTCTTTCAGACCACCTGAAGCGAAGGCAATCACCGGAATCCCATATCCCATGGCTTCAACTGGCGCAATTCCAAACTCTTCATCAACTGACGCAAAGATAAATGCTTTTGCATTTTTGAAAACTGTTTCAAACTGTTCATCAGGGATATGAGATAAAAACTCTACGGTAGATCCAGCGATAGATTTGAGATACGCTTCATCTCGTCCAGAGCCAATGATTTTTAGTTTGAATTTTGCTTTGTTTGCGGCACGAATCAAAATATCGATGTGTTTTGCTTTGGCAAGTCGCGCAGTTGTAACATAGTAATTTTGATCTGTAGAATTTGATATTTGAACTTTTTTTGGAATATCAACCGGCGGATAAATCACATCCGCATCTCTTCGGTAAAATTTCTCAATTCTTTTTTTTGTTTCCTCCGAATTTGCAATAAAGTGATCAACTCGTTGAGAAGTTTCAAAATCCCAGATTCTTAAAAAGTGATTGACGATATGAGCATATATTTTAACTGGCCAGTATTTTTGCCACTCGACTGCAGTCTCATATCCATAAAGATATCGTGGCGGATGATGAAGGTAGCAAATGTGCGTTGTTTTTGGTTTGGTTACAATTCCTTTGCACATGTACCATCCAGAACTTGAGATGACCACGTCATATTCGTCAAAGTTAAAAGATTGCCATACTTGAGGGGCGAGAAATCTGAGTGGAGAATAAAGGCGTTTAAAAAAGGGAACCCGATCAGCCCATGAGGTGATGATATTCCAGTCTTTGAAATGCTTAGCATGAATGCCAAGCGCCTTTGGGGTGAAAAATGCGGTATAAACGGGAGCGTCGGGGAAGATTTTGTGGAGTGCCACAAGCACACGCTCTGCGCCACCAAATTCTTGGATATGATCATGAACAAGAGCGATTTTTCGTGACATAGATGTATTATACTGTAATCGTACTTATATCGACATTTATTACCTCTATACATGACCATCATTCAAACGTTCATTCTCGGTATTGTAGAAGGAATCTCTGAATTTCTCCCCGTGTCTTCAACCTTTCATCTCATCTGGACATCGAGACTTCTTGGTTTGGTCCAAAGTGATTTTGTGAAATTATTTCAAGTTTTTATCCAATCGGGGGCAATTCTGGCCGTCGTATTTATGTATTGGAAAGAAATTCTGAAGAGCACCGAATTGATGAAGCGATTGATTCTTTCTTTTATACCAACCGCTCTGGTTGGCTATTTTCTGTACGGAATGATTAAGGGGATATTTTTTGAAAGCATCCAATTTACGACAACCGTATTCATCGTCATTGGAGGGGTATTTCTGATTGTTGAGTATTTGATTGGGAGGAGAATTATTACCATAAAAAAAGAAATAACCACGTTGACCGTTCGAGATGCAATATTCATTGGATTGTTCCAGGGTCTTGCTGTAGTTCCTGGAGTTTCTCGTGCAGGTGCGGTATTGGTCGGCATGATGTTTCTTGGATATCGTCGTGATGAATCGGCAAAGTATTCATTCATGCTTTCGATTCCGACAATACTTGCGGCATCAGTCTTTGATTTTTGGGAGATGAAAGATATTGTGATGAATGACAATGGGTCTATTTTAACTTTGACAATCGGCACCGCAGTGGCATTTGTAAGCGCATATTTTGGTATCAGCTGGCTTATTCGCTATTTACAAAATCATTCTCTTGTCATTTTTGGGTGGTATCGAATCGCGCTTGGTATAATATTACTTCTCGTGCTCTCGATGTCCCCGTAGTT
>PFOB01000015.1 GCA_002792315.1 Candidatus Roizmanbacteria bacterium CG_4_10_14_0_2_um_filter_39_13
TCAGAAATCCTTTGATCTTTCATTTCTTGAGCATCTATCATTTTAGAAAGCGCTTGGGGAAGGGCTGCAAAATATCGAAAACTTGCAATACCTTCCTTTTCAAAAAACTGATGAGCCTCTGAAACTGATTTTTTTCCCATGAATATCGGATAGAGTGGCTTGAATTTCAAGGAATGATAAATCTTTTGTAAGACATGTGCTGTTTCAATTATCTCGGTATTTGCTTGCGGCGTCAGAAGGACAATGACGCCGCCAATATCTTTTTCTTTCATGGTCAGATCAATCGCTTTCTTGTAGTCAAAAGCGCTCGCATCACCCAATAGATCGATTGGATTGTGAATGGTTATTTTTTTCGTATCTTCAAATGCGTGTTTTAACTTCTCTGATGTTGATTCTGAAACGGTAACCAGCTGAAGTTTTTGCTTCACAATCTCATCAGCAAGTAGCACTCCCATGCCACCTGCATTGGAAAGGACAAGCATGCGGCGATTACTGGGCACCGCATCCAAACTATAGAGCGATAGGAGCATTTGAAATTCTGCAAAAGAATCGGCACGAATTGCTCCCGCTTTGCAAATGACGGCAGAAAACACATCATCGTCGCCGACCATACTTCCCGTGTGAGACATTGCAGCCTTTGAACCTTCTGAGGTACGTCCTGATTTGAGGATGACCACTGGCTTGACCTTGGTCACTTCAGACAAAATATCAGCAAAAGTATCTCCGTCAACGACGTCTTCCAAATACATACCAATAACGCTCGTTGATTTGTCGGTTAATAAATATGAAAGGACGTCCGACTCATTAATCACACTCTTGTTGCCAAGGCTCACAAAATGCGAGATTCCCAGATGTGTTTTTGCCGCAGAATAATCAAGCATTGCACTTCCCAGAGCACCTGATTGTGAGACAAGACTGATTTTTCCCTTTTTGGGAATGGTATTAAAAAAAGTGGCGTTCAAACCATTATTTGTATTGATACAACCGATACAATTCGGTCCAAGAAGTGAGATGTTGTACGTTTTTGCTTTTTCGAGAAGTTGTTTTTCAAGCTCATCTCCATCGACGGTTTTTGTTTCACCAAATCCAGCCGCAAACATCACGACATTTGTACATCCTACTTTGTGTACTGAGTCAAGATATGAGACAGCAACTTTTGCCGGAACCGCAAGCACAACCAGATCAATTGATGTTCCGAGATCATTCAAATCTTTGTACGTTTGCTTTCCTAGAATTGTGGCGCCGGATGGATGAACAAAATAGAGCTCTTTATCATATCCTTGATCAATCATATTTTTGGCGACCAGATGACCCACTTTTTTGGGATTTTCTGAAACACCCACAATCGCAATTGAGCGCGGATTGAAAAATCGATTCAGGAGCATATTCCTTTAGTATATACGAATGAGAAGTTATTCAACAATACTACTTTCGCTGATATATCCGGATCACCGGATGATCAAACACCGTCCAGGTCTCCTCAGCTGCCTCATCGGGAAATTCAATCAATATTTGACCAAAAAGCTCAATTCGTGGATATGATTGGAATTCAGCTACTTGCTTAAATCCAAGAGTTCCCGAAAAAAGATCTTGATAATACGCCGTTTGGAGAGGATATTCTTTTTCTAATGACTCACATCTGCTTTCTTCATATGAATACCGTATATTTTGTAGAGTATTGTTACTTTTCAGACAAGAATGATTCCAAAAAATCCGTCGAGAGGGAACAAAAATATATTCTGCCGATTTTATTTGATCATCAAGATCATGCTCAAGGATTTCATTATTTCCCACTTCATAAAAATCAAATGATATAGGATTGAGATTTTTTTGATTGACAACAGAGTAATCAATAAGTGAATTTGGCATTGGAATATCTACTACATTTGCTGTTTCTGACAATATGTGGGCACTTGCAGGGATATTTTCATATATCCACTGCGATGCTCTAAATCGAACGTCTGGATGCCGATAAATCGATACATATGCCATCCCATATATCATGACGGCAATCACAACGAGTGACAGTACGATTGAGTGGACCGTGTGGACAATTTTGATTTTAATTCGAAGGTTCATATCAATGAGTTGAATAATCACCAAGCATCCAATAAGGATCACTACGGGAAATACCGGTGAGTAGAACCGGGACCATTTCGCATACATGAATGCATTTGGAATAAAAAGCGCAATTGCAGTAAGCCGCAACATGATATGCGTCTTATTCCACGGAAGAGAAAAGAATCCAAAAATCGAGAGCATAAATATGGGAATACCAAGAGCGTACGGGAATACATGTATAAACTGAAAAGTCAGGGGCATCGTATATTCAAACTGTCGCGTATAAAATGCTTTATACGTACCAATACCTACTGATGATTCGTAGTTCATCGAGTGTACAAATGCTTCCCAGTCAAATAGATTGTATGGTGAAGTTACGACAAAGACGATAACCGCTAGAAAAGCAATTTTTATCAAAGAAAAAAATGCCGTAACTACGGAAATGCGTTCTTGATTATTGAACGTAGTGATACATATGGCAAGAATCGGGATTGCGGCAAAAAACACCGATGATACTTTTGTACTTACCGCAAGACCAAAAATCACTCCAGACCACAAAACATATCGTGACAAAGAAATATTTGATTGAATAAATAGCACGGCAAAATATATAAGTATTGATACAAATAACATGAGAAGTGATTCGGTAGTTCCAAAATGGGCAAACTGAATAAAAACGGGTGAAAAAATGAAGGTGATCAGTGCAATGAGCACATTATGCGATGTTTTTTTAGAAAGTAATACCGCGACTTTTGTCATAACAAATACGGTCAGAACTGACGAAACGGCAGAAAGGAAACGAAGTGAAAGAACCGTTTCATTAAAATTTATGCGAAAACTCTGTGTCCAAACACTTGCTATTGTCGTAAAGAAGTATCCAATAAAGAGTGGGATCTGACCATAAGCATAAAAATGCGGATTTAAACAGTCAATATTCCACCCTTCATGACAAGTCATACCTAAAATAGCATTAACCATGTTTCTCTCATCAGGATGCATGGGATAGGGAAGGCCCCAATCAAGTCCGACAAAACGAGTATAGATCAGTGTGACAATGAGCATTGCCCAAAGTCCAAACTTTAATAGTGATTTTTTTGCAATCATTGTATTTTCTTAGTGCAATGGTATAATAAAGCTAGATTTTCGTGGATCGTACTTACTATTATATGATCTTCGATCGTCAATTGTTAATCAATTTACCGCGTTTGTTACCAACAAATACAGTATACGCGAACACATGACATATGAGCACATTTGAGTTTACATTCTTGGTGAATGATAAAAAATCCGTTACAAACCTCGAGGAAGTATTAAAATCGTATAACGGTAAAAAGATCAATGAAGAGTCGCTTGGAAAAAGACTTCTTGCGTACCCGATTGATAAAAATGAATCTGCCGAATATATCGTTTGGCAAATTGAACTAGAAAAAAATGTCGTAAAGGATTTCAAGCAGAAACTAAATTTCGATAAAGTCGTCATGAGATATCTCATGCTTTTAAAAGAAGACAAAAAAAAGAAATAATCTATTAATTTGTACTGTTTACGTATGTCAAGTAGGTCGATCAATAAAGTTACGCTTCTGGGAAACCTCACCCGTGATCCAGAGCTTAAATATACACCAACTGGTACCGCAGTGTGTACTTTTGGTATCGCGACCAATCGATCATGGACCACACAAGAAGGTAAGACGCGTGAAGAAGCACAGTATCATCGCGTTGTTGCATGGCAAAAACTAGCTGAGCTTTGTAACAAGCTTTTATCAAAAGGGCGGAAAACATATCTTGAAGGAAGAATTACCTATCGAGAATATGTAGATAAAAATGGTCAGCAACGAAATATTACTGAGATTGTACTTGATGACTTTATTGTCTTTTACGACGGAAAGCATGAAGACGAAAGTGCTACATCCTCGGAAGAAATTGCGCCAATACCTCATGAAGAAAGTCATGACGATAAAAAAGAAGATAGTGCCGATGACTCAGCAGAAGTCAAAGAACAAAATGACGAAGACGTTAATCCTGATGATATTCCATTCTAAATTAATTAATACTTATGAAATGTTTTTTTTGTAAATACAGTGTTGCTCCCGATTTTAAAGATATTGAAAATATCGAAAAATTTGTAACACCCCGAAAGAAAATTTTGAGTAGAGACCGCAGCAACGTATGTGCAAAGCACCAACGTGCACTCTCAAAACAGATAAAGCATGCACGATATCTTGCAATGCTTCCTTACACTTCATATCAAGGATCCTAATTAGTAGGTTCCTCATTTTATTCGAAAAAACCATTCTCCCTCGTAAGCTAAATAATATTCTCGCGCATTTCAGAATATATTGGTACAATGAATGTCTACTATTGTTAGTGGTTGGAAAAAAGAATGAAAATTAAAGCAAAAATTCCCGAAAAAGCAAAAATCGTGGTGAAACCTGGTCAAAAAGTTGACTTTACTACTCCACTTGCAGAAACAACTGAGAAACAAATGATATATATTCCCATTGCAGAAATGATGGGTTTTGATGCTAAAAATATATTCCATCATCTCAAACAGGTGATCGGTGATCAGATTCAAAAGGGCGATGTATTGGCAGAAAATAAATCTCTTTTTACCACTCAACAATACTTGAGTGAAGTTTCGGGTATTCTTCGAGAAATCAAACATGATACCGGCATCATCGCTATTGAAAAAGAGATGAATAATAATCACGTGCTTAACTGTTTTTTTATTGGTGAGGTCTCTGAAGTTTATGACGGCTATTTGGAATTAATAGTGGAAGACGTGCATATCACAAAACTGCAAGAAGAAATACCCTATTTTGGCGCGTCTATGTATTATATTGATCCATCAGGAAAATATAGTGATGCTGACCTTGATGGAGCGTGTGTATTTGCCCCAGAATTTGATCCAATGGACACCGTCAAGATGGAGACACTTGGCGCACAAGGGCTCATCACAAAAACAAAATTTCCCTCTGAAACCATGATTCATCAAATCGTTCTTGAAGACGAGAAAGATTTTGCCCACGTACAAAAAAAAGAATATCCGTATGTCCTGATTGGACACGAACCAATGACTATTTTATTTTATAAATAACAACTCACATTGATTTTTTATTGAATATCAGTCACTATTAACAAATTACCTATGAAACTACCCACCAAAAGAATTACTGACATACTCCTATATCTATCTATAGGAATTTTTTTGTTTGGGTCAGGATATAAACTTGCTGAGTGGAAAATAAAAAATTCCTCTCGTGATCAACTTACCTACACCGTATTCAATGCACAAAACAATTTACCAAAAGATACCAAGGCAGAAAATGTCGATTTTGGTCTTTTTTGGGACACTTGGGAGAAAGTAGAGCAAAAATATGTTGATCGCGGAAAAATTGATCCGCAAAAAATGTTTTATGGATCAATAAAGGGAATGGTTGCGTCAGTTGAGGATCCCTATACATTTTTTCTCACTCCTGAAGAAAATACACAATCAAAAGCAGATCTTGGAGGAAAATTTGAAGGAATCGGTGCTCAATTGGGACTCAAAGAAAATCGTATAGTAATAATTGCCCCGCTCAAAGATTCTCCCGCTGAAAATGCTGGTGTTCTATCGGGTGATATCATCACAAAAGTAGATGGTGAGTCCACAGAGAAATGGACTCTTCTTCAAACTGTTTCAAAAATTCGCGGAGATCATGGAACGGAAGTCATTTTGACGGTCGCTCGCGCAAGTGGGGAAAAAGACATTCCAATTATTCGTCAAGAAATCAAAGTCCCATCGGTTGAATTGACATATGAGAAAAAAAATGGGAAAACAGTTGCATATCTCAGACTCAGTCAATTTGGAGACACGACCAATAGCGAATGGGAGTCCGCAGCAACTGAAATTGCAAATAAGTGGAATAATAAAGAAATTGCAGGTCTTGTGCTTGACGTTCGCGGTAATCCGGGAGGATATCTTGACAGTTCGGTATTTATTGCGTCAGAATTTTTGGAGCAAGGCAAAACAGTCGTAAAACAAGAAACAACAAATTCTGATGACCGCGTATATACCGTAAAAAGAAAGGGATTACTGCTTGATATCCCCTTGATCGTATTGATCAATCAAGGCTCGGCATCTGCATCAGAAATTCTTTCTGGAGCACTGCGAGATCACAAGCGAGCAACTCTAGTGGGACAAAAAAGTTTTGGAAAGGGATCTGTCCAAGAAGCTCTTGATCTTCAAGATGGCGCAGGACTTCATGTAACAATTGCAAAATGGCTGTTGCCGAATGGCGAATGGATCAATGGGAAGGGAATAGAACCAGAAGTAATGGTAGAAAATAAAGTAGATGAAGATAATACCCTTACCAATGAACAGGATGCTCAACTTCAAAAAGCTCTTGAACTGGTGATTACTCGTAAATAAAATAATATCTATGCGTATGAAGTTTTTGAAATTCATAAACATCAAGGTCATCATATTGTTGGTCTCTGTGTTCATACTTCTTCTTTCTATCTTTAAAGATACTGAATTCGTTCAATCATCTCCTCTTGCGGGAATCTTTGATTTTGGTTCAAATACAAAAAACGAATCAGAACCCGCAACAACATCAACAACAAAAATCGTATCTGAAGAATCCATTATTATTGAAGTGGTAGAAAACACCCTTCCATCCGTAGTAACCATTGGAATTTCAAAAAAAACACGGACTCAAGGTACTATTCAAATCGATCCAAGTAATCCCTTTGCACCGTTTAAAGCAGTAGAGGGTGAAGAAAAAACAATCGAGCAAAATATTGGGAGTGGATTTATTATTTCAAAAGATGGAATTATCATAACCAATAAGCACGTAGTCCGAGATACTCAAGCCACATACACCGTCATAACCAATGACAAAAAAGAATACGATGTCACAAAAATATATCGTGACCCCTTAAACGACCTATCGATACTAAAAAT
>PFOB01000011.1 GCA_002792315.1 Candidatus Roizmanbacteria bacterium CG_4_10_14_0_2_um_filter_39_13
AATTTTTCCCTTGTGAGTCAATCCTTCGGGATCGGTTCGCCCTGACATGAAGCCTGATTTGACATTTCCTTTACTTTGTCCATGTCGGATGAGGAAGAGTTTCATAAGGTGTCATTATACCTCATTCATCATTTCGATCCCAAGTTCTGTTGTCACCAGCTCAGGAACTAGGATAATCTGTTCCGCTGGCACGCCACGCTGGAGCAAATGCTCTTTCATTTTTGGATCAATAATAATGACAATATCTCTCGTTGATGCAGTGGTCTGTGTTGGAATATCGGTAATATTGTAGATAACATTAACTGCCTCTTCACCTGTTGGTTTATAATCCAATTGCGAAAGTGCATCAAAGAAACGTTCTCCATACCTTCTAAAGCTATCTTCTGTTGAAATAAAAGAGATATCTCTCCCATTTGCAAGAGCCATTACTTTTTGCATGACAAGCTCTGTAGGATCAATAATTTTAATTTGCCTATTTTCATCCCTCCCCTCGTTTAATTGAGCAACCATTTCATCAAGTCGTACTGTAGTTCTTATTGCGTCGATACCAGAACTATCAATCAACCTATTTGATTCAATATATGTCTGACTCATAGCCGGTGACCCGACAATTACCACTTCTTTTTGAGGAATGCCTCGCTCTTGAGAATAGGCGTCAAAAATATCGATCATCAATCTAATTTCGTCAAGTGTCATATCGTGTCCGATCTCATCAGGCAAAAACATATCTTCATCTTTGACCGGAAGCAGAACTGCTTCTCGCGCATGTTTAAAATCTCCACGATCAAGCGATTCAAATATTTCCTCTTGTCTTCCGGTTTGTTGAATGTGTTGCCATACATCGCTGGTGATTTTCTCATGCGAATACAGCATTACCTGGTCTAGAGGAAGTAGTTCTTGAAGTAATTCGCCAATACGGTCGCCATTTCCTACAAATACCGCCGAATGATCTGGTACCATTTCATAGCGAAAAATTCCTTCAGCAATTCTTTGAAGCACCTCAATTTGTGACGCCTCAATCTTTTTTCCTGTTCTACCAAGAAGTAATCCGCGCAAACCGCTGATGAGCCCCCATGTTCCCGCTAAATCAAGCGAAATATATGGAATGTGCTCTCGAAGAGCAGGTGAGTCGGCAGCGTTTACTGAGAAATTATGTACTGCTTGGAGTGAATTATGAACCAATGGAGGAAGCGTTCCAAATGAAGGTAAAGAATCTCCCCATTGATTCAATGTAGCCAATGTAAGAAAATGCACTCCTAAAAGTGCGGGTGGACCATATTTTTCAATTTTTTTTAAACTCCTTCCTGCTGGATCATCATCGAGTAAAACCCTCATCTGCTGTGGAGTGATCGGATTCTGATTTATCACGTCAGCTGCAATATTTTTTGGGATTAGTTCGTTTCTGCTCATAATAGTATTATATCAAATACTATAAGCCTTTTCATCAGATCCATTCCCTTCTTATCCACTTTTTGATACTATATATTCATGACTATCAAATCAATCCAAGCTCGAGAGATTCTCAGTTCAGGCGGCACGCCATCTTTGGAGGTCAATGTCGAGCTCAATAATGGAACAGTTGGCATTGCTTCGGTCCCCTATGGCGCTTCTGCTGGATCATACGAAGCACATGTTTTGTTTGACGAAGATTCGACCAGATTCAAGGGGAAAGGAATGCTTAAAGCAGTGGCTAATATTAATGAAAAAATAGCCCCAGAAATCATAAATAAAAATGCAGACGACCAACGTTCTATTGATGTTTCAATGGTAAAACTTGATGGCACGGACAATAAAGAAAATCTTGGCGGAAATGCAATTCTTGGAGTCTCTCTCGCTGTCGCTCGAGCAGCTGCAAATGATCATAAACTCCCTCTCTATGAGTGGATTCGAACAGCATTTGACTTGAAAATAACTGAGTATCGGTTGCCTAATCCTATGATTGTTGCGATTGAAGGAGGAAAACATGCGGCCCGTTCTACCGATCTTCAGGAATATCTTCTTTCACCGATCGGGAACCAGTCAGCGAGCGAAAATATTCGGATGGGGCTTGAAGTTTATTTCAATCTGAAGAATGTTCTTTCAGAAAATAAGTATTCGACCAATGTTGGCAATGAGGGAGCATTTGCCCCGGATGGAATAGATAGTAATGAAAAACCTCTGCAGATGCTCCTTGAAGCAATAAAGAGGACCGGGCTCACTCCAGGAAAAGATATCGGACTTTCGATCGATGCTGCCGCAAGTGAATTTTACTCTGAGGGAAAATACGATCTTGCCGTTGAAAAAAGGCAGATGTCAGCCCAAGAGCTCATGGTATATTTTGAAGATTGGCTAAATAAATATCCCATTCTTACTGTTGAGGATATGTTTGCAGAAGACGCATGGGAAGATTGGACTACATTTAACAAAATCACCAGTAATCTTAACATTCCAAATATCGGAGACGATCTCACGGTTACCAACACCAAACGTCTTCAGAAAGCCATAGATCAAAAAGCAATTACAGCCATTTTGATAAAACTCAATCAAATTGGAACGCTCACCGAGACGGTGGATTGTTGTATGCTTGCACGAGTTCATGGCATGATGACGGTACCTTCTCATCGTGGTGGTGGAGAGACAAACGATACTTCGATGGTGGATCTGGCGGTTGCGGTCAATTCGGGATTTATTAAGGTCGGCCCCACACGCGGAGAGCGCGTATGCAAATACAATCGGCTTATGGAGATCGAATCAGGGCTTGGTGACAAGGCAAGTCCAATCGGTGATCAATATAGTCAGATATTCTAATTTCTCTTGCATGTACCGTGTATAACCAAGTACAATAAGAATCATGGCAAATAGTGCTTCATTTTCTTTTGATCCCATTTCTACTACTGCAGCAACAGGAGATACCATTACTGTTGATGTTCTTATGTACTCTGGCTCAGATCCAGTCATTTCTTCAGATGTTTGGATTTCGTACAATCCAGAAATATTGACCCCAATCACCGAAGGACTCCTCGATGTCAAAGGAGGAAATTTTTTTCAAGTAACTGAAGCAAAAATCCTATCTCCGGGAAAAATGTACCTCTATGCAATTAATCAGTCACCTTCTGCAGTAAATGTTGCAAATGGAAAACTCGCCACGATAAGTTTTAAAGCGCGTAATTCTGGATCTACCGACCTCCGTTTTGATTGTATACCCTTTCAAAAACAAACCTCACAAATCATTCGCTACGATTCAGAACTCAGCAATATCATCAACTGCACAACCACTCGGGCTCACACAAATTCGATAACCATTACTGCTGGAAATGTACTCGGAACGTCTACGCAAAATTCTTATCAAACATGGTATATTGCCCTCGCAGTACTCTTTGTACTATTTACCGGTGTGCTTTTTTTACGATATAAACGACTTTCAAGAAATCTGAAAACATCCTAAATCTCTATGCAAATAGCAACAGTACAAAACAAAAAGATATCCTCTCAACAAATCAAAACAATTGGATTTATTGCAGGAGTAGGAGTACTTATTGCTGCTTCTATTGGCATTTTCTTTATGGTTCAGGGAACCTCAACTCAAGCGAGCGAGGATGTTCCACAGAATGTATCAATTCAAACGCGTGATGCAACTTCTGCAACTGTTTCGTGGGAAACAGGAAAAGAAACAATTGCTGTCGTTGAATATGGTACTGCTGCTGATGCAAATACCTTTAATGAATTTGCCTTTTCCGAAATTGAAACGACTACTCACAATGTGAATTTAACTTCACTTGAACCCAATACCACTTATTTCTTTCAAATCAGAATTGGTGATGAAATATATGATAACGGCGGATCTTTTTGGATGATTACTACCCCTCCTGGAGGGGATCTTGAAGGATCACCCACTTTGTCCCCATCAGATCCCATTATTAGCGCTCCCGTATCAATCACTCCATCAGCCACTATTTCTGCAACCATTGTCCCAACTCCAAGCATCTCAGCATCAATTTCGGCAACACTTACCCCAACACTCACCGGATCTCCGACACCGACCGCAACAATTTCAGCAACACTTAGCCCAACGCCATCTACTTCAAGTTCTGTCTGCACCTCAAATAACTGTACAACAATCCTCCAATCACTTGGGGCAGTTTGCACAACACAAGATTATGTTCGCTGTCTCCTTGGCGCAAATGTCACTATAACCCAAGGCGCAACAAACACCCCAACACCAACACCTCTTTCTTCATCGGTCAAAAGCGCATGTGCAATTAATTCGTTTCAGGCAAATAGCTGCACTTCGTGGATCTGGGAGGATATGACGGCAAAAGAAAAAACATGTTCAGATGTATTTACCCAGTATTTTGTCCAGTGCCAAAGCACGAGCTTTGAATCATCAGATCCTGCAACATGGTATTGCAATAAAACAGTCACTTCAAATCAGCTAACTCTTCCGTGTGATACCGCTCCATCGCCACCCCCTGGTCAAGCTATATTTTGTCGTGTTCGCGCAGAATCTGCTAATGGAGGAGTTGCAAATGCAACTGACTGGATCTATACCAATTCATCATGCTCTACGTTCTCATCAGTTTCGGCAGTAACGAATTGCAAAATAAATTATCTCCAACAAAATGTATGTGGATCTTGGAATTGGAGTTTAAATAATCCAAATGACCCGCTGTGTACTGATGCGCTTGATCATTATTTCCTCCAGTGTACAGGTAATGGTCTTTTTTCAGCTCCTGCTTCGCTCACCCCAACACCATATTGGTATTGCAATAACACAACGACCGATCGTTTTCTTGATATGCCGTGCGACAATTCTAATGCACCGGGCGATGGTGATCCCATAACTTGTCGCGTACGTCCTGAGGATGCACAGGGAACCGATTCTCATGCGGGAGATTGGGTTACTACATCTGTTGTTTGCCCAACGTCTACTCCAACACCAACAACAGCATTGTAAGTCTAGATCTGAGAAGCCCCATACCTTTGAATCACTGTTGTTGCCGCATGCGTGGCTTTTTTAATAGAATATGCCATATTTTTTTCACGAAGGTTCTCAACAAGAAATGTTGAGAGGTATGAATCGCCCGCACCAGTTGTGTCTACAACTTTAACAGTATTGGCCCGTTGAACGAATTGTTTTCCATCTGAAATCACCACGCTCCCTCGTTTGCCAAGTAATGCAATTCCCATTTTATTTTGAGAGGTGACAAATGACGAAAATGACTCCACCCGCGCGTCAACCTTCTCATCAATGCTGAGTGCAAAAATATTAAAACTATCTTTGTATTCATTCAGAACGTATTGATCCCCACCATGTTCTGAAAGATCGGTAAAATCTCCGACTTTCAAAGTGTTTGGAAGATTCATTTTTGAAAATGCATCAAACAAATGTTTGAGTTCTGGAAGGTATACCGCAGTAGTAACATCTTGATTTCCAAGAAAATTCTCATGCGTTTTATTCAGTCGAAACTTCTCAAGTACCCCAAGATTCCAGTTATGATAATGAGGGACTCCATTCTCATCGAGAATAATCTCAACTGAATCGGTGACCCCATCAATTACTGAAACCATGTCCCGAGATATCCTATTTTCATCACAAAATTGAATAATAATGCGAGCTTGTTTATCGGTACCAATCGCTGAAATTGCAGACGCATGTGCACCTGCTTGCACCGCGTGAAAGACACTATTTAACGCCATCCCCCCGGGAAATTGTTTCCCTATTTTGGGATAAATATCGATACCGACATCTCCAATTGCCGCATATGAAATCTTTTTTTTCATATGCTATTATAGCTCATGACAATACCTGAATTCCCATTTCAATCAGATGCTGCATTCGATGTTGACTTTAATAAAGAGAGCTTACAAGCTCAAAGAATTGTTAGACGATTGCAAACGGGTAACGGCATTGTAGCACTCGATGTTGATGGAGTATTTTTGGATGGAAGCAGTATGGGTACTGATTGGTTCACTGATCCAGCATTTGCCACAATTCTACCCATTTTAGATCAAAATCTCGATCTTCGATTGATAACTGCCCGCGGAGAAATGGTGATTCCATCTATAAGACAAATGGTATCTGGCGGCATAAATCTTGCTGGACCGCATATTATTGAGGAGGGACACGCCTGGCTGATGGATGGAGAAGTACACCCATTGGTGTCTCAAGAATACATTCAGTTTTTTAGAGCATTGCATGTTGACCTTCAAAACAATGGTCTCGTGAATTCGTGGCAAGATGTCAAACATGAAAACAATACATTTTGTTGGGGAGATAGCCGGTGGCAAGGAAGATATTCGGGCAGTCTCTGGTTTCGATATCAAGATAGAGATTTCATGGAAGAAAAACTCCAACAGAAAGTGCGACAGCTTTCAGAAATTGCTTCAGTTCAGGTCGACTGTCATTTTAACGCACAACCTCAGAACGATTTATCATGGATGCGGATTCGCTCAAGTGAAGTGAATAAAGCCCATCGCATGCATACGCTTGGGCTCCCTGATGTATATGTTTGCGATGGACCAAATGACCGACAAGCAGTAGCAGCAATGCAGCCTGATATCCTCCTGCCATACATGAGAAATACTGATGGGGTCGTTATTGCGGTCAATTCTTCTCCAGATCAAGAAACCGCAGATATGAGATGGGTGTATGAAAATGCAGATATCACCGTTAACAGCCATCAAGAATTAGCATTTCTTCTTAAAATAGTCGCCCATTCCATACAATAACCTTCTATCCTTCATTCATTCCTCTGCAAAGAACATTCATTGTAGAACACTATCTACTTTGCTATCATATCTACATGCACAAACTTGCCCTCATCATTCTCGATGGCTTTGGAATAGGAAAACCAAATAACACAAATGCGATTCATGTTGCAGACACTCCCTTTTTTGACCATATCTGGAAAAACTATCCGCATACGACTCTTCAAGCAAGTGGACTTGCCGTAGGACTCCCTGAAGGACAGATTGGGGGGAGTGAAGTCGGACATCTGACAATCGGCGCAGGACGAGTATTGTATCAAGACTTAGTTCGAGTCAATCGCGCATTTGATGAATCAGATAAATCAAGCTATGGAATTAAGAATAATACAAATTTTCAATCGTTCATTCGGGAAGCTCAAAAAGAACCAGCACATCTTCTTGGCATGCTTTCTCCCGGAGGAATCCACAGTCATCAAAAACATCTGTTTGCCCTTTTGAAAATAATGCATGAACAGGGCTGTAAGGAGCCCTATATTCATGTGATAAGTGACGGCCGTGATACCCTACCCTACTCAGGAAAAGAGTACGCGAAAGAGCTGACTGATTTAATGCATAAACTTTCATTTGGAAAAATTGTTGGCGTCGTCGGAAGATTTTATGGCATGGATCGTGACCATAACTGGGATCGGACTCAAAAACTTCTTGATCTTATAGTCAAAGGTGCAGCAGATAAAAAATCCCGTGATCTCGTTGAAGCGTTCGAACAAAATTACCATGAAAAACTTACTGACGAACTCCAAGAAGCCACCAAAATTCTTCCTGAATACAATGGAATCAAAAAAAATGAGCCCGTTCTTTTCTGGAATTATCGCTCAGATCGGATGAAACAGATCGTCTCAAAACTACATGAGACCTATCCAAAAAATCCATTTTTTACCCTGACACAATATGATAAAGATTATTCATACCCCGTTTTCTTTGACAAACAATCAATAACACACACCCTTTCCGAGGTGATAAGCGCGCAGAAAATCACACAACTCAAATCTGCAGAAACCGATAAAATTCCCCACGTCACATACTTTTTTAATGGTGGCGTTGAGGTTACGTTTCCAAATGAACTGCATGCATTTATTGAAAGTACAAAAGTCACCTATGATAAATCTCCAAAAATGAGGGCACATGAAATTGTGCAATCTGTTGAGGATGAATATGAAAAACATCCGAAACTTGGCTTTGCGGTAATCAATTTCGCAAATGCAGATCTCGTATCTCATTTTGGGGTATTTGAATCTTCGGTCAAAGCAGTTGAATGTGTGGATCAAGAGCTTAAACGAATCTGTGATTTTTTGACTGAAAATGAATTTATCTGTGTCATCACGGCAGATCATGGGAATGCTGATGAGATGGTGGACGAGAAGACTGGTCAACCGAGAACTGCGCACACCATGAATCCTGTGCCGTTTGTGATCTATGATCCAAAACATATTTCTTCTTATCATTGTCATCCTGAACTTGCTTGCCCGCCAAATCGGCGGGATTCAGGATCCATTTCTCTTGACCAAAATAAAAATATTGGCTTGAGTCACATTGCGCGGACCGTTCTTGAGCTGATGGAGATAGACGTGCCTGAGGAATATGAAGAAAGCCTGATATTGAAGTAGAGGAACAATTCCATTACATCGAAAACATTTCTTCGCGTTTTGGACCAACTGACACAAAGCGGATCTTTTTATCAAGAAGTTTTTGCAGCTCAAGGATATATTTTTGAGCATTTTTTGGTAAGTCCTTGAAGGCTCGCGCTTCTTTTGTTGAACCTGACCACCCGTTCATCGTCTTGTAAATTGGCTTCACATGATCAAGAAATCGATTTTTTATCGTCGGAATCTTTCCGATACCATACTTTTTCCCTTCGAAGATATAGCCGACACAAATTTTTACCTCATCAAGCCCATCAAGGACATCAAGCTTGGTAATCGCAATTTCTGTCGCGCCTGCAATATGAGCGCCATAATAGGTTGCTACCGCATCAAACCATCCACATCTTCTCCGGCGTCCAGTCGTTGTTCCATATTCATGTCCAACTTCAACCAAATGATCACCTATTGCATCGGTAAGCTCTGTGGGAAATGGACCCGATCCGACTCGTGCAGTATATGCTCTTGAAGCCGCATACACATGATTTATCTTATACACACCAGTTGCTGCACTAAATCCTGCCCGTGTTGGATGACTTGAGGTGACATATGGTGCAGTCCCCAGATCGATATCAAGAAGCGCTCCTTGTGCACCTTCTCCAAGGATTCGCTTTCCCTCTTTATGTGCTTTCCAAATTACCGGAAGAACCTCTTGAATCATGGGTTTAAGACGTTTTCGGGCAACTTTCAACCTCCTCAGCATGTCATCATAATCATAAGGTTTTTTTTCAACGCCAGCGCTCATAAGCTGTGTCAATCTTGTCTGCCAATCAAACTCCTTTTTAAATCGTTTTTCAAAATTCTTTTCAAAGAGGTGATGTATCTGTAAACCGATTCGTTCGGTGCGATCTGCATATGCAGGCCCGATACCGCGCCGAGTCGTACCAATTGGTTTTTCTCCCCGCGCAACCTCAGTCAGAGCGTCTCTTTTCTTGTGCCAATCAAGAATCATGGTAATATCTGGAGATATGAGCAGGTTTTTGCTACTCACCGGAATACCGCGTGATAATAGCTCATCTATTTCGTAAATTAAGATATCCAAATCTACAACGACAGTATCTGCCAATATGCATTTTGTGTTAAAGATGCCGGATGGAATAAGGTGAAATTTGAATTCTCCTCGTTTATTGTGGACGGTATGACCTGCGTTTGGCCCACCTGCCCAGCGTATGACAAGGTCCGCGTGTGGAGAAAGATAATCGACAATTTTCCCTTTTCCATTATCCCCCCATGCTGCATCAAGTACGAGGCTTGTTCCATTCCATTTGAGAGAAGATGAGTTGCTCATAAAGGTGGGTACTGCATAGTATACATCAATTCATATTCGATATTTTCATTTCCAGACAAATATACAATACTGAAATTTATTGTAAAATAAGATATTCACCATTGAATTGATTCTATGTCTAAAATACTGTACGGTGCAATTGGAGTCATTTTAGTAATAATCACTGCTTTGTTTGTCTTTATCCGTGGCAATGCATTTATCACTCCCGAGTCAACTCCAGACCCCACGCCCACCGTTGTTACACTCCCGACACCAATCGTTATTGAAAAAATATCTGAAACAAATCCTTCGGTGAGTCAAAATCCTAACACTTCTTTTGCATGCCCGTCAGTCGACTGGATAAACTGCATGCCGGGACCGAATTCGCCAGATAAGCGATGCGATAAAAAATACCTTGACTGGGCAGGGATCAACTGTCCTGGCTTTATGGGAGCGGCGTATTAGTTATTGGATACCACTTAATCAGCTTTTTTCTTCTATAATTACGGCATGGATCAAAAAGATAACCCCCTCCCAATTGGAGATACCAACCCCCAAACTATTGAAACTACGCCCGTGTTGCCAGAAGATGATTACATGACGCTCCTGCGACTCTCTTCTTCCATCAATTTATTTGCAAAATACGAAGCCGCATCTCTCACCCCATCGAAAGACGACGCAGTTCAAACCTTAGAACAATGGAACTCAGCACAACCAGTACTATTACAATCTCTTCAAACGTGGAAAGATGGAAAACAAAACTTCTTTCGAACAAACACACCTTATTTTACTCTTTCGTCGTTTCTTCAAACTGCATCAGAGCTTCGTTCACGAGGAAACACTCTGTTTGACTCTGCAATTGCAGATGCTTCAGCACTTCTCGAGCAGCATATCGACGACATTGGCGCAGTATTTGAAGAAAAAACAGACTCATTTCTTATTCAAAATAGCAATGCGGGTGTGTCGGCTTTACAAAGTCTCAGTGCAGCTGCAGAATACTGCTCGACTCCAGATGCAAGAAAAAAAGCCCTTGGATATATCGAACGAGCCGTACCAAGCATCATCCCACAAATAAGGCCAAATGCTGAAGGTCGGTATCAATTTGCCAATTTTCTACACCCTTTATTTCAAGTACTTTCTCATGGAAGTGATCCAGCAAAATCTCAAGTAAAAGAATTGGTACTAGCAATGCTTCAATCTGATTCTGGAGAAGATATCGTAAATACCTTTACTCCAACAAGTGAAATTTCTCGCTCATATCTAAAATCGTATGAAGATGATGTTTTTTCTGCTATTCAATCGCATCTTAATAGATACGATATCGACTCTGGCAGTATGATGTCTCAATGGAGATCATCTGACAAGATGGCTACCGATCGTGCAAAACAGAAGTGGAGCTTTCGTGCACGGACTATTCCAGAAGCACTAAAAACATTATCAGCACTTGAATCTCACCATCCAGATGTTGCCAAAACATTACAAGAAGAATTTGGACTCAGTAATTTCTTCTGGTATCCATCTGATATGCTCATTCGGCAGTACGAAGAAAGAGGAAATCACGACAAGCCATATGGCGTCGTCTGGGCACCAAAAATCGATGAACAAAATTGGGTTTCAGGAAGCATGCCGGCCATACATGATTTGTATGCAAATACGAATGAGGATGTAAGTATCCGCTTCATGGAAGCAAAACGAAAAGATGGCCCATCTGGAATTGGCAAAAGACTTGATGACTTTCATGAACGATATTATGCTGGTGGAGAAGGGCACAAAATCTCGTTTATGATCATGCTTGGTCATTCATTTCTGAGCGCAACTGACACAATTCATTTTGGAGATGAGTGGAATGAAGGAGGGTACCTCCGAACAAGCGATTTAAGAAAGCCAACGGTACAAAAATATGTGGATTATTTTACCCCGAACCCATCATTGATCCTTGCCTCATGTAAAGTAAAGGATACATTCGGCGTAGTCATAAAGGATCTTTTTGGTGTAGATTTGCAAGCATCTGAGGAATTAGTCAACTGCATCGCCTCAATTACTCCGAATGTTGAAGATGAGGATGTTCATCTTGATGCTTCATTTACTCAGTACTATTTATCCCAAGAAGCTTTTGATCAAGGGTAATTTAAGGAAGATTATCTATTCGAATCATAATAATTAAATCCCACCATATATTTTCCCCAGCACTTCAATCCCCTCCCAAAACATATCCTCATCAAAGTTCTCATTTGGAGCGTGGAGATTGGCGTCAGGGAGGACAAATCCCGTTAACACAACGGGTTTCCCCAGTACTCGCTGAATGATTTCAGCTGCAGGAATTGAACCACCTTCTCGCATAAAGACTGTCTCATGACCAAAATGATCAGACAAAATTCGTGCAGTTTTTTGCAGATATGGATCGTTGATAGAGCAATAAAATGGATTGTCATATGAATGAGAAGTAATGGAATATTCAACGCGCGCTCCATACTGATTCATATACTTTTCTATAAAATCACGAACAAGCAGTTCCATTTTCCCCGCATCTTGATGCTCGACCAATCGAAATGAAAACTTTGCAAGCCCCTGTGCAGGGATGATCGTTTTTGGCCCATCGCCAACAAATCCTGACTTTATACCGTGAATATCCATTGAGGGAAAAATTTTGGGAGCAAGATAGGATGGCACATTTCTCATCGATGTCAGTCCAAGAGATCCTGCGTCTTTTTGAAACTCCTCATCAGAAAAAACGTGATTGTTGAGAAGCTTCATTTCTTTTTCTGCAATTTTCCGTACTGAGTCGTAAAAACCTGATATCAGAACTTCGCCCGATCTACTATTTTTCATATGGGCAAATAAATCTGCCAAAATTTGCGCCGGATTATATACCGCATTTCCATACACGCCAGAGTGCATATCATGGTCCCCAACTTTCAGCTCTATCTCAAAATAAACGAGTCCGCGGAGCGCATAAATAATCATGGGAATATTTTTTTTATACATCTCAACATCGGTAATATAGAACACATCAACCTTCATAAGCTCATCCTTGAGCGTATCAATATATGATGTAAAATGCTCACTTCCCGTCTCCTCCTCACCTTCAATGAGAAACACAATGGTATTTTTGAGGCTCTGTGAAGCAATAAGATTATCAATCGCTGCAATATTTTGAATAATATGGCCCTTGTTGTCAGCCGTCCCTCTTCCGTAGAATCGACCATTTTTTTGAGTGAGAGTAAATGGCTCAGAGTCCCATTCTCGTACTGGATCCTCCGGTTGCACGTCATAGTGGCCATAAATGCCGATAGTTTTTCCATCCGTGCTCCCTATTCGTTTTGCAAAGATTGTTGCGGGATTTTGACCATTTTGAAGAAGCCGTACCTCAAATCCCAGTGAGGTCAGTTTTTTTGATAAAAACTTAACAGCTCGAGACATATCAGGCGCTCGTTTTGGATCTGCAGATACCGATGGGATTGAGATAAATGAAGAGAAATCATCAATCACGTTTTGTTTACTCATGGGTTATTATACCGCGTTCACAATCTCTCTGCTACAATAGAATTATGAAAACAGTACCCACACTCCTCACCCTAGATCGCTTTGAGCTCAGTGATCAACTTGAGCTCTTTCAACCCTATTATGATCGAATTCAAATAGATATCGCCGATGGCATACTCGTCCCCAATGTGACTACTCAAATTGACGAGTTGTCCGATCTCATTTCACAAGGACATGTTGAGATTAATTCAAAAATGAGCTTTGATTTTCATCTCATGGTAAAGAATTTCAAGGCGGAACTATCAAAAATTGAGAAGCTTATAGCACAAAATATTCAAATAAATACTGTTCTTGTAAACGCATCTCTTCAACCAAAAATCGACAATCTTATAAAAGAGTTCAATATTTCTATAGGATTAGATGTATCCCCTTCTACAGAGATTGCGGATATAGCTTCTCATTACGATCTATCTCGGATTTCTCATATCCAGATCATGACGGTTGAGCCTGGGTTTCAGGGATCACCTTTCTTGCCAGAAATGCTCAATAAAATTACTCAGCTTCGAGATCATCACTATAGCGGTGAAATCCTCATTGATGGAGGAGTCAATAGTACCACCATCCCAACCATACAGTCGTGTAAAAATCCTCCAGATGTTATCTGTATTGGGAGTTATCTCACCAAAGCTGGTGACGATTTGGGCAGTAGAGTTGATTTTTTAAAAGAACTTGAATAAAAGTACTGTTTCCATTACACAATCTTCATAATATAGTGAGTTGAATTATTACATTCCTCTTCTCCATGTTTAGACTATTAGGTCATATTTTATAAAGAATTATCATGAGAAATAAACATTCCATATTTTTCTTAAATGAATCTACGATTGAAAAATATAATGTCCTATAGTATAATATCGGCACCTCAGCGTCACCACTGGTCGAGTGGAACCTTGACGCCGAGGGAGAGGAGATAAAAAAGGAAAAAGAGATGAGAAAAGTATATTTGAGCATTCTCATTGTGCTGTTCCTTGGGGCAAGTGCTGTCCCAGTAGCAGCACAAAACGATCTGCCTGGCGGGAAACGGTGGTCACAGTGTTACTCGATCACCGCGAACGACATGGAGGTTGTAATAAAGACCGATAGTGCGCCGCCGTCGTACTGGCGGCAAATTATCATAAACGGAGAGTACGTTCTTGCCACCAAGCATCGGTGGTTTCGATCGTACTTTGATATCAGCGGACTTTCGGGTTCGCTGGTGATTGACCCCGGGTCGTTGTGCCAAGGTGCGAGAGTAAGTATTTCTCGCACTAAAGGTACCACACAAATTATCACTTGGTGATGTAACACCTCTCCTCGCCCCTGCTCCGGTAGGCAATGTCCGCATTGCCCCGGAGCAGGAACTCTCTTTATTGTAATAAATATCAGAGCCGACAAGGCTTTACGAAGGTATTAATAGTATCGATAATAATATTCTCTTCGTTGTGAAAAAGTATTGTTCTCAATGCTTTCTCTAATTTCTCTCATCAAATCCGCATAAAACTGAATATTATGAAGAGTTGTATATGTAGAGGCGCGAAGATCGTGCGCCAAAAACCATCTCCATAGTTGACTCATGGTCACACCTTCCACACACGCACGACACGCACAGTTCTTTTCGATTGGCTCATCCAAATGTTTGAGCTTTCGCAAATATAACCTACCCTTTTTGGTATAGAGCATCCGATGTCGGGCCTCACGAGTGGGAATCACACAATCAAAAAGATCAACTCCTTCTTGAACTGCCGAAAAGATATCTCTGATTTTTCCAATACCCAACAAATGTCGTGGTTTTTCTGGAGGAAGTATTGCTGTCACCCAGGAAACGGTCGTACTGAGGGCTTCATGAAAATCTCCGAAACTTCCGCCGATCCCAAATCCTGGCACTTCTTTTGATCCGACGATGCGCGCTGATTCCTCCCGCAGATCTTGATATTCGCCGCCCTGAACTATGCCAAAGAGTGCTTGTTTTTCTTCAAAGCTTTGGTGAGCTTCGATCGATCGATCAAGCCAACGATGCGTTCGCTCCATTGATTTTTTTGTATATTCATATGAATTCAAGGGCGAGGTACACTCATCAAACGCCATCATAATATCGGCGCCAATCGTGTGTTGAAGATCCATTGAGATCTCTGGATTTAACACGTTTGGCTTTCCGTCTAACTCAAACTCGACTCCCTTCTCGGTGATTTTAATGGGATTGTCACTATCATCAAATTTAAAACGTGTCATTCCCGACCCCGATCGGGAATCCATAACAAAATGTTTGAGAGTGGATCTCCGGGTCAAGCCCAAAGATGACATACTACTTTTGTTAAAATTTACAATATTTTCTTGAACGAGCTTACCAATATTATGCTTCCTCCCAAATCCCAAAGAAAACACCTGAAACCCCCCACTATCTGTGGCAATGATCCTACCAGGAATCTGCATATACGAATGGATGCCGCCTGCTGTTTCTATTTTTGGAATGATTTCTTTTGTGTATGTATGGTATGTATTTACAATAAAATACCTACTCGGAAGCTCCTTCAGTACGTCGTTGGGAAGAGACCGAAGCTGTGCGTCAGTTGCGACAATGGCAAGCTCAGGAGTTTGAATTTCACCGCAAGAAGTCCGAAGAATACCTGCACGCACTTTGGTCGAATTCTTTTTGGATGTGATATCAAACGAAAGCATAGAACTTGTATTATATCAATCTATTGCTGAGAGAGCTCACAATTGATATAGTGGTACATACAATGAAAAAGCTTTCAGCTCTCCTTATTATCGGTATTTTTATCTCCTCAATTTACTCTGTTTGGGATTCATTTCAAAAACCGGTTTCTGCTGAGGTTCAGGTCCTTGGTAACTATATTCAACAATCAATAGTGAGCAAAGATGGGCTACAGACATGGTATCGCACCTGTCCAATCAACCTTGATAATTCTGAGAGTGTCACCGACTGGGAAAACTGTACGCCATTTCAAGGGCCGGATACGGTGAATAACTTCAGTCTTCCGGGGTATGTGCACAACAGTGGGATTAGAGATATATCAGCATTCGTATACAAACTGAACAATCAACCATACGTACGCCAATCATTGGTAAGCGCTGATGGAAAAACCATCTGGTCTCGATCGTGTCCAGTACGAGATACGATTGAGTGGAATAACTGTCTTCCATCTGGAGGAGGAGGTATTTGGACGGTACAAAAAATTGCAGATTTTAAACTGCCAAAGGGAAATGATGCTACCATTGTCAATCTCTCAGAGTTTTCAGTCAACGTGACGCCAATCGATCTTGGATTTGATCTCGGAATAGACATTGAACCCATTGGATTGCTGATCCAATTTCTTGTGGGAGATGACGGCAATATGTGGACGCGTTTTTGTACGACAAATCCAACCGCAGGAATTGATACGTGCCAGTCATGGATGCGCGAAAATATAGCTGAAATGACTACCGGAGCCCCCATTGTATCAGCGGGTGATATCGAAGATTTTTCAATGTATGCAATTCAAAAACTCAATACTGAAATTGAACTATCTATTTCTCTATTACATGCTGATGGGGATCATGTCTATACACAAACATGTAATGTTGATCCATCTGAAGCCCTGAGTGCAGACCTAACTGCAGAAACAAGTGATATGGAGCCGGTATTTGGGTGTGATGGCGCGTGGATTGAAACCCAACTGAGCACGTTTTTTGTGCCTCCCACCGGTTTTGGCACCGCATTTACCAGCTTCAATACGTATTCGTATCAGACACTTCATCCGATACAATTGTGCGAGCTCAGAGAAGATGGCGACATAAGTTGTGATGGGAAGAAGAATAATGAAGATCATCAACTATGGTGGACTGAGCATATTGGAGCAAGTTCATCAAAATTTGCAGATCTCGACGATAATAATACCGTCACCGGATCTGACTTTGAAATCCTCCGACAAAAACACTTTGACCCACCGGAAGGAGGGCAGAACTAGTATGAAATTTCAGCTGATATACCTTCATCCCTCGCTTAAAAATACCATACTCATTTTGATTGCAATACTTGTGGCTGCAGGAGGAGCAAGTTATATGTATGAATATTCTCAAAAAACACACGCAAGTAATGCGTGGAGTGTAACCCCGCTCTTTGGACCAACTGCTGTCGATTTCAAGAACGACCGCGACTATGTTGACGTCGTCATTCAAACCACAATCGGAGAAAAAATGTCTTATGGAAAAATTATTCTTCAGTACCCACAACGCATTATGTCATTCAAAAACGCAGATACTACATCGTGTATGGGAATGGCAACGGGAAGCACTCATTCATCTTCCGTCGTAGAAAGTGGAGATAAGATCACGATTATTCGAGATACATTTGTTTCCGATGAAGAGCTTCCTGATGGTGCGATTTGTTTTGTTCGACTGCATTTTTTTCCGATTAGTTTCGGAGAAGGAGAGCTTAAATTTGTTGATCTTGAAAGTTGGGATATACAGGGCCCCCTGGGACCTGCAGGAGTCGAGCTGGAAAGTAATGGGGTAAAAAAAGTCACCATTACAAATGGCACACCACTTATTTCGCAAACACCAAGCCCGTCAGTCAAACCAACGGCAAAGCCGACAAGTCCCCCAAGCGTAACAATCTCCATCTCTCCAACCAGACCGATCTCTTCTCCAAGCACTTCTGAGTTATCAGGTAATCCCACCGGAATACATGGTGGTACTATTCCACTCGCAAAAATCAACTATCGTATAAAGCTTCAAGGAGTCACCAGTCTCCCAAAAAGTACCGGTTCAATCAACATGAAGATATCGCTTCAGCAAGAGAGCAATACGATAGATTCTCGAACAATTGCATTTTCACCCACAGAAGATGGCACCTGGATCGCAGTCGTTGAATATCACAATATCCCCCAAGCAAATAATTTTTTTGTCTCTATCAAAGGCCCAAAACACCTTAAAATGAAAGTTTGTGAAAACACTCCAAACGAACGTATCGATGGCACCTATCAATGTAACACGGGAAAAATCAATATCACCGCGGGAGAAAATATGCTTGATTTTTCAAACATATTTATGCTCGCAGGTGACCTACCCATTCAAAATGGAATTGTTGATTCTGTAGATATTGCATTTGTCCGGAGCAGTATTGGAAGTAAAAATACTGGAGCAGTAGCGCGTGGCGATGTAAATTACGATGGTATTATCGACTCTCAGGACTATACTATTCTCGTCAATGCTCTTTCATACAAATATGACAGATAACCAAATATCGATTAATTTGCAGTACAAAAAATGACATATATATACTAAACTTATATACAATAATGAAATACTACCTCGGTGTTTTCACATTACTGCTTATTGTTATTTTTACCGCTCCATTTTTATCAAAAATTTCCCGACAATCTTTTGTCTCTGATGTTTTCGCATATATACCATGCGAAGAAGACTGGGAATGTTCTGAAGGACAAGTCTGTCGAACTTCTGATGGACGCTGTGTAACTGATCGAACTCCCACTAACCCACCAGCGCCAACAAATACCGCTGCACCACAACAGCCAACATCTCAACCCACCACCCCTCCACAACAACCTCCCGCAGGTGGAGACAAGACCTGTTGGGTATCGGGGCAAGATCAATGTCAACCCAACTGTCAAAAGCAGGTGAATTTTTCCTGTTCTGATGGAAGTAATTATTCACATATCGAAAATTGCTGTGGGGGAAATGAGGGGGGAAATAACACCCCAACACCGATTCCACCAACCCCAGGTCCGGGAGATCCGACCAATCCTCCAACGCCCGTAATTCCTGCATGTAGTTATACTTCAGGTATAAAACTTCAGTTCAAACATGCGTGGCTACCGTCTGCAGTATATTCAGATACCATTCAGATCCGCGAAGGTGAACCGGTACTCGTTCGTGCGGTAGCAAAGCCAGATGGGTCAACTGCAATTGCAGCAGGATTCGAATTTTTGGTAAATGGCACTGTTCAGAGTCCGATGAGCGCTCCCGTAACCGAACTTGGGTACGCTACACCTATTGGAATTACGTCTCCAAATGCTCCCTACACAGGAGTGGTTACCGTGAAAACATTAGTTCCTGGATTTCTCTTAACCGATACAAACTGCACATCAACTGGACAGATCACTGTTTTGCCAAAACTCACCAAACCAATTATTCCTCCGGAGTACATGAATCCTATTTGTAACTCTGATGGGTGGAATTCGACGTTTTCATGGGCAAAGCCGCCAACTGACAACCGTATGGATTCATTCAACCTTCGAATCAACATGACGAATTTATGGATGAACAATCCACCAGAAGCACTGTGGTTTTTGAATGATGCCTCAGATCAATTCATCGTGACGGGCAATGTCACTACAAAAACATCAACAATTATCCCATTCCGCTTGTATGACGGATGGAGCATACAATCTATAATGGCGAACTACCCTGGAACGGCGACTGCAGACGCAGATGCAATTTCCTCAGGAAATAAATTCATGTGCATTCCAAAATACACCGCCCCAACGGGAACCTGTCTTGATGACGAAGGAAATTTGACTGATGAATGCGATCTGAATAACTGGATCGCCGAATATCGCAGACAGTACGGATATGACGGCACCAATGCCGTATTAAACAGACTTAACGCATACCCAAATCTTGTGACCGGAGAGAATGCATATGATGCAAAAGACTCGGCCAACCAGCCACTCGAACTTATTGATCTACTGGACTTTGAAGCTTTAAGAAAAAAGCTGAGCATGCCGCGCGTTGCGACTGAAGTGCCCACATCTCCTCCGACACCCATTGAGACCGAGGTTACTGAAGGAGGATATGCATCAGATGACCAAGCAGTTAATCCTGCAGGAAAGGACGAAGAAAAGGCATTTGATAACAATCCACAAACGTTGTGGAGTATCGCCTCATCCAGCGTCCTACTCCAATACGATTTTGGGATCATAAGTGATGGAGCTGGAAGTATGCCTGTGAGCGGACAAAGCCTTTCTGCTCAAAATCTTGTACCACTCAAGCCTTCTGCTGAAAACCTTGCAGGTCAAGATGCCGAAATATCAAGAAGCGCTATTGAGCGTTATTATTCATATATAGTTCATTCATATGCAATAACTTCCGCAAACAACAATGATACGACCGTCTCCCCATCATCATGGATATTTCAAGGATCAAACAGCAACAGTACCACATGGACAACTCTTGATACTAAAGAGAGTCAAGTATTCACAAAGTCTGAAAGAAAAGTATTCACTATTTCAAACGAAACATCATACGAACGCTATCGACTCAATATATCTCAAAACGGAGGCGGAACCACAACACAAGTTGCAGAGCTTGAGATGTATGCACGTGTCGTACCATCACCAACACCAACTCTTACCCCAACAAGATTGCCAACACAACCACCAACACACACCCCGACCCCATCAAGAACACCTACCCCAACAACGGTGACACCGGGCCCGACCAATACGCCGGTACCACTCTCCGCACTACCTCAACTAGCAAACGGGAACTTTGAACAGGGCAGAACGGGGTGGGTTGAACTTGAAAATTCACAAAGCACCTCATCAAGTAAAGGAAAACTCATCTTTTCGCAGAATGAATTGCCTGCGAACTATTATTTCAAAACCTTGACAATTCCTGATCCTACATATTTTGCTTGGTTAGGAGGAACTGGTTCACTTGAATCAACCACTTCAATAAGTCAAGTAGTTGTATTGCCAAGTGGTTATGCAAATATCAAATTAAAATATGTATATTTAAATGTATCTACTGAAGATAATTGTAATAATGACACTGCTGATATTTTAATTAACGGCACTTCAATCAAGAAATATCCCTTGTGCAAAGATACTGTTACAAAAAACAATAATGGTGAAGTAAATTTCGTAAATTCCTTAGTAGACATTTCTGCCAATATAGGAACTTCTATTGAACTTAAGTTTGAAGCAAAACTGAATAATTCTCTTAACAGTAATTTTCTAATAGATCATATCGAGCTCTGTAGCGATGACCCACGGGCACCAGCTGGAACAGTAAAATGTAGTCAATAAAATGTATAACCCTATGAAATTTAATACCATTGGTACTAACATTCGAGAAAAAATGAGTGCTATTTCACTCATGTCTATTCTCAAATCCAAAAGACTACTTTCGGTTCTCATTGGCATTCTCCTCATTGGTGGAGCTATCTATCTTACCTACCAATATATGTCTACTCGAACCCAGGCTGATCAAGCTGAGGTCGCCTATTCTTTGAAAGCAGGCTCTTGTCAGACCACAAACGCCGCAAATACCTGCAAAATCTCTGGTAATACAAATCAGCCGATTTCCATTGATATTGATCTCTCAAGTGGATCATACCTTTCGGGAGTAGATCTTATATTTTCATACAACAGAGTGACCCCGGGACAGCTTGAGTTTGTGTCATACAAGGACACATTGAACTCATTTGGAACAGAAGTCATCAAAGAAGTACATTCTCATCCTCAGGGATACAATCTTCTCCATCTGACACTGGTAAATAAAGGAGACGATAGTAAACTCGTCAAACGCGCCGTAATCAGACTTACATTTAAAGGAACACGCACAGGAGTTACTCGAGTGAATCTCATCTCATCGGCAAGCACTGTTGTTGGACCAGGAGCATCAGGGGCATATACGATTAGCCCCCAAAGTAACATAAGCGCTGCTGATGATCCAACAATGATGAAAAATATTCCAAATATTCATGTGACAACAACCTCAGGAGGAACTCCTCCTGGAGATGGAACTCCAAATCCAAGTGGCACTAATCCATCGGGTCCGATCTCGCCACCGATATCTGGACCATCAGGACCAATTGTGGTTTCAGATTCACCAGAAAAAATACTCCCATCGGCAAAAGTGAACTATCGCATAAAATTTCAAGGAATTACGGGACAACCAAAAAACGCGACTTCAATTGATGCAAAACTTGGCATATATCGCGCAAGTGGAGAACAAATTGACACTCGTTCCGTGAAATTTACTCCTCAGGCAGATGGCACGTGGGTGGCCGACACTGAATACAAAAACATTCCCGACACCAATTATTATGTAACGATTAAAGGACCGAAACATCTCCAAAAGAAAATATGCGAGATTAATCCAAAAGAAGTAGTGAGTGGCACGTATCGATGTAAAGATGGCGGAATAAATTTTAAAGAAAATAATACCTTTGATTTCTCGCAAATTTATATGCTTGCGGGAGATCTTCCCCTTCAAAATGGTATCATAGATGCTGTTGATATCATCTATATCCGAAGTAACTTTGGAAGTCAGACTGCTGAAGTGATCGCACGGGGCGACCTCAATTATGATGGTATTGTTGATTCACAGGATTACACCATCATTCTCAATGCCCTTGCATTCAAATATGATGAGACTGAATAGTATTTTATTTTGAATACCCTACCTCTTTTGGCGAGAGGCGGAAGAGCCCTTCATCAAGTCGGCGCTGATCAAGATAATGAGCAGTAAACCCTACCGATCGAGCAAGAACAAACAATGCATTGAAGAACTCTATATCTACGAGCTCTTTAAGCTTGCTTCTTGATATTTTCTCCTTCTCTGAGAGAAGATCTAATAATACTGCAGCAATAGCGCCATCGACATTGAGGATCAGATTTCCTTTTTTTGCAGTGGTTATCCGCTCGATCGCACAGGCAAAATCAACATGTTCGTGCTTCGTTAAACCTTTTGAAAACTGAAGTATTTTGCCTACGCGCGGATCCGGAGCATCAATCCGATACTTCCGATGTCCAATACCAGAAATTCTATTTCCCCCTCGAGCAATCTGCTCAACATAATCATGTGGAGCGATTTTCTCAGAAACCCCTTCAAACCAGTGACTTGCTGCCTGATTTATTGCACCGCCAAATCGTGGGCCGATCGTCAATAGTCCCGATGCCAAGGAGGAGACCAGATCCTTCCCTGCTCGCGCCGCAATCATGGTATTCACCGCTCCTGAAACATAGGGACCATGATCTACTAAGAGTTTCAGTATCAAGTCAACAAACTCTGCGGTATCTGAAGATCTCAACTGCCTTCCCAGAAGCATTGAGCCCACCATATGTCCATATGATCTTTTTGAAGCCGCAGATAATAACTCATCCCCTACAATTTCCACCGATCCTCCTACATCTCTCGAAATTGAGTTCATAAACAATGCTGAGGTTCTTGATCGAATTATCTGCATTTTTTCTTCATGATCCAATTCAATTGAACGATCAACACTTGGAATCTCTTTAACCAATTCGATAAACTCTGTAAATGAGTTTGTAGCAAAAACACCTACGCCTTGCAGTGCTTTCGTTTTTGCTTGGGCAGTCTCCTCGCCTCTTTCAGCCATTGCCTTTGCATGACCAAACTGTGGTGGTGTCTCAAACATTTCACTAATTGTTCCTCCAATATAGGCAATTATTTTTTTTGTAATTCTTTTTTTCTGAATGAGATCAATCAAATCATACTCATCATACCCTCCCAATTCACCAAAATACACAATTTGATTGGTATTTGCATCGTTTTCTGCAGCAAGAAACGCTTCAACGGGAGAAAGTATTGGAAAGCGATCTCCACCAAAAGACAATGAGAATGAAATTCTCTTATGGAGCCTTGTAACTATCTGTATTAGTTCATTTGTCATGCCTCCAGAGGATGAAAATACTGCCACGTTTCCCGATTCAAAGAGATGCGAATCAATGAGTTGATCTGCTTGAGTACCGCCAATTGCACCCAGTTTCAGATGTCCCGAAATCATAAGCCCAACGGTCGCCGGACAAATGATAAATACATCTTTCCGTTTCTGATGATACAGCTCAAGCGAATGCCTTTCGGGAACATTTTCTGCAAAAATAGCACCACCGAGAAGGTGAGGGAGTTTGAGGAGTGCATCTGCAGTAGAGGAGAGCGTTCGTCGTCCTGAGGTCAAGTTGAGAAAGAGGGTAACTTTATTTTTGAGATGACCGGGCATTAAATCAATTGATTGATACACGGGTACCAAGCGCTCATTGCCACCCCAAAATAATCGGACGTACTTCCTTCCCGTTGCAATAATTGCAACCAAATCTGGCTCTTTTTTTCCACACAAGAAATCAAAATCAAGCATGGATTGGAGTATCCCCGGATGAGTTCCCAGTGACACAATTGAGTGGTTTGTTTTGCGAATTTTCTGTACGTTGATCATAATACGTTTACAACTTTTCTGACAATTTCAAACAAAAGAAGTTCTGGTCCGGCAACATACCCAAGCATATTGTTGGCGCAAAGCCAGGCTTCCATCATGGCAAGACCTTCTTTTTGCATTGGTCCACCACGCCGGACATACACCGTCACTTTCTGCTTGCCGAGCTCTTTTTTATGATCTTCCAGGGCCCTGATAATACCCTGAAAGGTGGTTCGAACATCGGTAAAGTTGGCGACGCCACCACCAATAAGCAGTATTTTTTTCTTTGATTTGCTTTTAATCATTGCCTTAAATACTTCTTTTGTATACAGATATGTTTCTTCTGCTGTTGGATTTCCCGAATATTCCCCGTAATTTCCAAGATCTTTTCCATGACCTAAATTATAAAATTCATCAGCAAGCGTAATACTTGCTCCTCCTCCTGAAAGGAGTACCCACACCGAGCCATTTTGATTCAGCAGTGTAAATGACAAAGCTGCCTGACTGTTGTCATTGAGAGTCTTTATGGACTTCTCTTCGGGGGATTTTTGCTGATCCTGAACAACATCTTGATCCACCCACCCATCTCGAAAAAAATATCGCGCAGTACTATCCACTTCAATCGCCAAATCAAGGATATGGATATTTTCTCCTTCAACCACGAGTGGATTTATTTCGAGAAATGAAACGAAATAATTATCACAGTAATCAAGCAGAGAATTGATAAAGGACTCATCAACCGCAAGCGCCTGAGCAATCTGTTTGCCCTGAACACTACCCTCCTCTTTTTGCTTCAAATTATTTTTCTTATAGCCTATCACAACAGTCTTAATCTTCTTTTTCATCCTTTCGATGTCTATCCCGCCGACGCTCGCATATCGGATCAAAAAACCCTCACGAGTACGCTCAATAGATACGTATCGCTCAGCATCCGGCGGATATGACTCCATATGTTCGATAAGAAAGTTGGAATAGCCTTTCCTGACAAGCTTTTTTAATGATTCAATGATGCATGCATGCTTCACATTGAGTTCAATTAATCCCTTTTTCATTCGTCCTTTGACACCCTGGTCAACCTTAACGACATACGTTTCTTTCTCTGGTAATTTTGAGAGGGGAGTGGAAAAGGAAAGTAATCCTTTTGAATCATTCAAAACCGCTACGCCATGGTATTTTTTATTCAGATCGCGGTAGAGAAGTTGCTTTGATTTGTGTTCGGTAAGTTTGACTCGTGACATAGAAATAAAAGCGTGTAATGTAAATAGAGTTTGGCGAAGATATCTTTTTCCGAAACAATGTCGTGGGCCCCTTTGGGTGACGACGTGAGGAAAAATGGTATCGAGCCAACTAATGCTATTCAAATAAAATCGAGCTTGTACTCAATTATAGGATGGTAGTCTCCAAACTAACCAAAATCATTCGCCTACGTAAATAGCCCTATTTTGGTTCTCCTTCACGAGCCTCTCTTCAAATTTGCTGCAACCACTCCCCTATTTTTGATTTAAAAAAAATTAAACGTTCACTTTTATATCTTCTGAGAGGAATAATACATGAAGAAATATAGGGAAAATGATCATTATATAATGGTGCTCAAAAATCATAAAAATCAACATTTAACGACGTATTTTGATCGAATATTCAAGAATTACACTGAATTGTCATTTAATATAAATTAGGATTTCCACTGTTGTATTAGCCCATGTGGAACAAACGCCTCCCCTCCTCTACCACTATTTAAACCGGGGGGAGTGTATGAAAATAATTCGCAAATGTACAGTATTTTAATATTTCGTAGTTACCTCAGCACCTTGGCAACATTTGAGACGGAGTAAGACAATTAAGCGAAAGGTGAGGCCGTGAATAATTGTA
>PFOB01000007.1 GCA_002792315.1 Candidatus Roizmanbacteria bacterium CG_4_10_14_0_2_um_filter_39_13
TTGGTTTTTCCAATACTCACTCCCAAAGGAAATTCAAACATCTTTCCTTTCAGTTTTTTAATCGTTGCATCAGCACCGGGATTTCTGAATCCTTTATTTACCAACAGTGACTGTGATTTGGGAAGTCGCCCCAGTCGAGGTTTTTTATTTCCCTCAAATGGATGATTGCTGATTGTGCCAATTGTCTCAAACCCAAATCCAATGGATGGTAAAACTTGAGTAAAAGCAGCCATATAATCATACCCTGCCGAAAGTCCAACTGGATTTTCAAAAACAATCGTTCCTATTTTTTGCTTGAGTATAGGATGTTTGAATGAAAACAAATGATGAAATAGTAATTTCTTCACAGAGATATTTCCGACCAGTTCTCCCCAAAACATAGCCTGTTCGTGAACCCATTCAGCAGGAAGGATAAAGAAAAATGGTTTTGCAAAAAGCTTGTACACAATCTCTATCTTTGCAAGAACAAATGATTTATATTCATCGTGCCATTCTTTTCGGACAAGCACATATATGAGAACGCTCAATAAAGCTGAAAATAAGCAATAGGGACACAACGACTTTATGATAAAAAACTGTAAGTATGTGAGATACAGAGAAATCACTACCCCAAGTGCTGATTGGATGAATGCAAATCGTTTGTACAAATTACTTCCCAAAGTGTATGACATCCACAGCAATACTCCCATCCACAGATAATGGACCAGACCCAAAATCGATAATGGTACGCCAAAAATGATTGAGTATTTACTACTCAGCACTGCGCCACAGTTGCCAAAAATACCAGTCAAACAAACACCAATTGGTTCAAAATAATGTTTATAGGTAAGGTAACTCGTATCAGAAATACCCGCGAGAACGAGTATGAGAAGAATAAAGCCAAATACCTGTTTCTTTTTTGACATATCCTATTGTAACACTACAAGCTAAATAATATTTAAGATTTGGTGCTTTTCTTTCGTTTGGTGAGAAAATACCGTAAAACAAAAAATCCTCCGAAGAACATAATTAAAAAGAAGATATATTGCGGCAAGTATGACCGATGACTTTGCGCAGTTTCACGTTCTGGTGATACTAAGTTTTGAGAAGTAAGCGACAACGGCGACAGATCTGATTTTGCAAGAACGACTGAATCTTCTTCTTTCGATGGAATTATTGCAGCAACAATTTCCGCGACTTTCGCACGAATTTCTTGGAGAACTGATGGCTTTAATTGAGTATCGCTCACTCCCAGAACATTACTAGATGATGTCGTAGTCAATTCTTCGGTTGGAATAACTGAAGTTGGCGTTGGAATAGGGGTATTGGTGGGTGTTGGTGTTGCAGTCGGCGTAGGAGTTGCCGTTGGTGTTGGGGTTACGGTCGGCATGAAGTATCCAAACATTAGATCAAACTGAGTCGATTTTCCTTGATATTCATTCCCGGCGTTTTTATTCATTGAGATGGTATATTCAAAACTATCGGTTTTTCCGGGACCCAAAACGCCAAGCACCGCTTCGCTCGTCGTATAAAATTCTGCCAAAGAGCTTTTCCATACTTGTTTATTGACGCTGTTTCGAACGATAACAAGCTCGAGTGCCTCTGCAATATCCGCACCTTCTGACGACTGAATGTTAAATGCACGATGACCAACAAACTGAGAATCTTCGCTCTTATTTTCAATCGTAACAACGTTTGAGAGAGAATAGGTTGGATACCACAGATCTTCTTTATCAAAAAAACGTGCAATTGTCGCCGGCTTGCAAGATTTCTCATCACATTTCATGGAAAAGTCTGAGGCAAAAATCATGCCTCCTGCATTCATAAATACCAATAGTGTTCCGCAGATTGCGATAAGATTACGCATTTTTTTCATATGAAGAATCAATATACCATGCTACTTTTTTCCCCATTTCAACCGCAAAATTGGTCCCCCGATCCCACGGATATACTTGCTGCATATTTGCGAGAAAAACGTTTTTCAGAGGGGTCTGAAATGGCAATATGTGTTTTGAGAAATTTTGTGTGACAATGGGTTGCGCAAATGGGACACGAAATACTGTTTTGCTCAAAATATGCGCTCGGTATCCGGGGGAAATCTTCTCCAATGCAGAATCATAGGTATTGAGGAGTTCTTCATCAGAAAGGGAAAAATACGGATGATCCGATGGAAGATAGTTTCCAACATAGACAATACATGAGCCATTGTAGTGAAATTTGTCAACATAATGAGTATGCTCGACAACAGCCAAAAATGGAAATGACTCATCACAGATGTTGAGCCAGTAAACATCGTTAGGCAAAAAGGGCGCATCAAGCTCAAGCACCATATTCACTGCACCAATTCCTTTGAACGACTGAAGTTTATCCATATACTCTCCCGGAAGTTCTGGGGCAAGTTTCATAAACAGTTTATTTGGTACGGTGACAAGAATTGCATCTACATCTTTTACACTTCCCTCAATGGTAAGACAATTCTCTTTTATCTCCGTAACTTCAGATTTGTATTTGATGGATCCGCCATTTTCGATAATTTTCTCAGCAAGCGTATCGGCAAATTTTTGAAATCCGTGATCGGGATATCCCAACTTTGTAGTCCGCGCTTTGATTCGTGCCCAAAACCAACTCAAAGAAATATCTTTATAATAGGGGCCAAATTTTCCAAGAAGCAGTGGTTCCCACAGGGTACCGTACGGTACCCTGCCTAAATATTTTTGAAGCCACTCGTGTGCCGTAAATTTCTCAAGGCTTTGCCAACCTGAAATATATCTCAAATATCCCAAAACTGCAGCCATGCGGAGGCGCTCAACAATAGTCAATTTTGAAAACATCAAAAGCTTAAGGGGAGAATCAAGCTGCAAAATATCACCATCAATATATGAGGAAGTATTCGGTCGAGAAAAGCGAAATTTCACCCCAATTTCCTCAGCGAGACTTCGAATATCAGAGTCAGAAGTAAAAATATGGTGATAATGCTTTTCCAAAGGCCATTCCCAACCGTCGTTTTGAAAGCCCATGGCAAGCCCTCCGGGAGTCGCTTCTTTTTCAAAAATCTGAACCGTATGACCTTTTTTTTGAAGTTCAAATGCCGCGGTCATTCCAGTAAGTCCCGCTCCAATTATTGCAATATGCATATCTCCAATAATACCATTTCATCGATCAAACTCTTCATCCCATAATTTGAAATAAATCTCTTGACAATTGGTTTGTACGCTGAGTAATATGAATCATGGCACTTACAAAACATCAAACAAGTCGAATCAAACGACATTTGGGAGAAATGGCTTTTATTGGAGCAATTATTCTCATTCTCTGGGCAGTCATAGCAATTGCAAAATCACAAGGGCTCTAACTCCTATTCAATTCACTTCAAAGTTTGTATATAATCAGATCTACGTATGATGATTTATGTAGCTGATCTTCGACTTGACACCGATACTCGCGAAGTATCTCGCGCATCAAAATCAATTCATTTGACCAAACAAGAACTAAAACTCCTTCAATTTCTCATGGATCACAAGGATGAACCGGTTTCAAGAGAACAAATATTAAGTCACATCTGGCACGGTGCAGGCACCATAAAAACCAGAATTGTTGACGTGTATATTGGATATCTTCGGAAAAAAATAGATCATGGATTTGAAAAAAAACTCATTAATACGCTCCATGGAAATGGATATATGATATCTGGTTCATGAAGAATTAGATCTGAAAGAAGGTTCCCACAAAATAAGCAACCGATGCAGAAAGACCACCGACAAACAAGATTTCCCCCACCGATTTTATGATTGATTCCTGCGTAACTTTAAAGCGAAGAAGTCCTAATAGTAGTAGGGCAAAGCCTGTTGCAATTATCGCCAAGGTAAATGGATGACCAAAGGGAAATACATACATGTACGGAATAAGCGGTATTGCTCCAAAGATCACAAATGAGAGAAATGTTGCAATTGCAGAAAATACCGGACTTTCGTCAAAAGGGTTTGCCATCTCAAGCTCATACTTCATCATGAAATCAATCCAAAATGGCTTATTGGTACTATAAATATCGACAAGTTGTACCGCCTGTTCCTTGGAAAATCCTTTTTGTTTCAAGATTTCTTGAGATTCAGCTTTTTCAATGTGTGGATTTGCGTCAACTTCGCGTTTTTCTTTCCGTTCCTCTTTTCGATAGCGATCCTGCTCTGATCGTATGGATAAAAAATTCCCCAGTGACATAGATGCGCCATCTGCAAAAAGATTGGCAAGGCCAAAAAGAAGCACCGCTGCAAATCCAAGGCCACCAATCTGACCACCCGCACTTGCACCAGCAAATCCTGCAACAACCGCAAATGTCGTCACGATTCCATCGTTTCCGCCATATACAATCTCACGAAGATACGTACCAAAGGGAGATTGCCTATGTTCTTCTTTTATATGCTTTTCAAGATCTTGACGAGTGTAATGCATGATTTATTGTAGCAGTTATTAACTAATTCATCCGAAAATTTGATATTTGATTTCCGTTTATTCCGGGTCTTCGCATATAATCTGGTAGTGAATCAATTCCATCGGGAAAATATTCAAGAATTTCTTGTTCATCAGGACGCAGTTTAAAATCGTCATACAGTCGCGAAGCCTTGTCAAGAATATGCGCGTAAGACGCAACTCCTCTTTGAGCTACTTCATTTGGATAATCGTATCGATCATTTACATAATCACTCATTTGAGATGCCATTGATGCAATTTTTGCCAACGCTTGTATGGGAGATTTTCTTGCCTCAAACACAATATTAAATGGGAGTAAAACAGTTGCAGCACCAACCTGAACATTCCCTTCTCCAAATGGCTGTGTAATCTGCAATGGCATAAAGGGGAGCATGCTAAGCGCTTGCTCCTTGGAAAAACCTCGGTTAAAGGCAGCTTTTTGAATATCATTTACTGGCACCATAGGAACGACCCTCTGTTGTCCTACCCACCATGCAGTGGTTCCGATTTCTTCCAAATACGGATCATTGCTGCGATTTGCAAGCCACGAAATACCTGCAAACACATAATCATGCGTCGCACTCTGCATTGTTTGAAATGATTTTGCATCTAAGAATTTCACGGGCTGGAGTTGAGGATAAAGATTGTCAATTTCCTCAAACGCATCTCTCATCTGCCAACTTTGTGACAAAAATCGATCTCCCTGTTCTACTGACATAGATTACATTTTATTTTCAATTTACTGATCTGAAAAGCATTCTACTATAAGATGGTGATAGATCGAGCTGTATTTTCCTTGTATGCTCTTCCATCACTACTTTTTTTACCAATGGTATTTGCCAGATAAATTGATGAATTTTTACTATAAGATTAAATAAATGGCTTTCCTTCAAGAAGTGCATCAATATCAATTCCACTTATTCCAGAATCTGACAATAGTCTTTCAACATCTTCCTTTTTCCGAAAATCATACAAAACCTTAAATGGTTTGTACTGAACTATTGTTCTCCCAGCAAGGTCTTCAATGAACGCATGATACTCGTTCGGTCCAGAAGGAAACTGAATAAATTCCCACTCTCCTTTCCCCAATTGTTGAACTTGAACAAGGCTACTATCTCTTATGCTTTCAAGAAAAACATCGTCACTTTCTTCAGGAGAGCTGTTTGAAAATCGGAACATACCAATATCATTAGCAGGTGATAGATTCAAATTGAATGTTTGTCTAAGCCCTCCGTTGAATTTGAACGAGTCAAGATCGTGCCTAATAGTGAGCACTTTAAACGCATACCCATTTCTCGTAACATCATTTTCGTGCTCTGGATTTTGCATACTCGGCAATACATCTTCGATTCCTGACGCGAGGAAAAAATTTGGCTGATCGAAGAGAACCACTTTTCCTCCATACGCACGGGCAGTTTGCATAAGTGGATAAAAGTCGATGTTTGCAGTCATATCAACCTCTCTAGGTTTTTCATAGGCTAGCGATGCAGGTAACACTTTACCATTTTCAGAAAAAGTCCTCATTGACCCAATATATCCATCGTAATGTTTACAATCTTCTCCATAATCGATGGTCAAGATGAGACCTCTTCGTAGGGAGGAGCTCACTTGATGTTGGAATCGAACCGCATTGAGATTTACGGTAATTTCTTTATCTGGCACTGCTACATCAAACTCGCTAATATGATTTCGGACATCTTGGCTGGCAGGTTTCCAAATTTCAACAAATTTACCGTGCTCTGCTCCAATATATTTTTGTAATACCTGACCATTTTCAGTTTTCACAACCTCAACCGGAAACGCGTCAGGGAGCTCATTTGATAAAAACATCCCCTCGATTCCCTTGACCTCATCAGGGAGTTCTAGCGCAGAACCTTCGTACCACATTACTTTTCCTCCATGAGATTCAAGTGTTTTTCGTTGTTTTGCAGCCATTCCAGGAAAATCAACAATTTTATAGGAGATATGTGCATAAAATTCAGGATTATGTACCGCGATCCAATCAAGCATTCGAAGCGCAAGAGTCCCCCTTCCTGCTCCCATTTCCACCAATGGAAAGTCCTCAGGGCAGCCTAATTCCTCCCAAACTCGTGCTGCGGCAAGCCCAAGAGTTGGGCCAAATGAGTTATTGAATTCAGGGTACGTAGTAAAATCGAACGATTTCTCTTCTGATATGCGTACGACACCCGTAGAGTAATACCCATGTGGGCCAGCAAGAGACAAATCCATAAATTGAGAATATGGAATTGGACCATCAACAGCTATTGCATTTTCTATGTCAATTGCAGCTTCTGTTCTTTTATAGGGATCGTATTCACCATCCGCACGATATTTGGGTATTGCTTGACCCCGCGCAGTATAATTGAGATGTTCAGCTAATAACATTCATGTATTATAGGCTATTTACGTAATACTTCAATAGCTTGGCAACAATGGGTGTAAGATAGGTGATTTATTTATTCTTACATCACCTATGG
>PFOB01000058.1 GCA_002792315.1 Candidatus Roizmanbacteria bacterium CG_4_10_14_0_2_um_filter_39_13
AAAATACGACAGCCACGACGTGGTGACGTGGTCGTATTTCATTCTCCCAAAAACCATGATATCGAATTTATTAAACGAGTTATTGGCCTATCAGGTGATACGATTCTCATAGAAAACAATGAAATATATATTAATGGCGTACTGATTCCCGAAAAATATATTTCAGCCAAAACAACCCTCGTTCCTGGAAGCTTTGCGCAAGAAGGCGTACCTATTCAAGTTCCGAACGGACAAATATTTGTTATGGGTGACAATAGACCTCGCTCTTCTGACTCTCGTGAATTTGGCACTATTCCAAAAGATTTAATCGTCGGACAGGTGTTTTATCGATATTTCCCCGCTAATAAAATTGGGCCAATTAATAACCCGTATGATGACCGTGGAAATCTAAGAGCCTATTCACTTCTCATACTTGGTGCACGAAGTTAGTCGAGAACCTCAATCGTGTGCCCTTCTTGGATGTCTTGTTCCAAGAGTTTCACCAATTTCTTGATAAACTGCGCAGTATCTTTTGTCTTTCCTCGTTTTTCTATAACCAATTTGCCTCGAACGCGGGATTGATAAATTCTCACGCGCGACTCATGCTTTTCTTGGAGGCTATTTGAAATTTTTGCTAGTTCCTTTGGAGAAATAAGATAATCGTCTGATGCGACATCAAATTTGAGCTGCCGTATAAGCGTTTCAGTTTGAGGTGCAGTTAATTCCTTTTTCAGTATTTCCTCATATGCTTCTTTCATCTGCTCTTCTGTTTGGAGACGAGACAAGATCATAAGATGTGTCGATGAAATTTGACCAGAATAATATCCGTCAGCAGCAAGTTGGGGAATTCGAAGTAAACGAATCATATGAGAGACATACGATGGATGCTTCTTAAGAATTTCTGCAATTTTTTTTAATGAAACTTCTTTATCGATACGAAGGTGATGTATCAGACGTGCTTTACGAAGAATATCTTGCTCTTGCTTCAGTAGTTCAAAAAGTTCTTCTGTTGATTTTGTATTCATTGGTGACTACTATACCACTTTTACGTATTGTCTTCCAAGTTTTTTGAAAAACGCTACTGTTCCTGCTACTTTAGCATGGAGTGTATGATCACGACTTACATACACATTGAGACCAGCCTTAATTCTGGTTCCGCGTTGCTTTATCAAGACGTTACCAGCTTTTGCTTCTTGACCACCATACAACTTCACGCCAAGTCGCTTTGAGATTGAATCTCTATTTCCTTTTACTGCTCGCTGAGCTTTTGTATGTGCCATATATATTTATGAATAATTAAATCTTTGTTACTTGAATTTTTGTCAGATGCGGACGAAATCCCCTCACTTTTCGATATCGAACTTTTGACTTATATTTTGCTACTCTTATTTTATCACCTTTCATATTTTCTAATACTTTTCCTTTTCCTGCAGTTTCAGTTTTCGGAATCTCAATTTCAGCAGATTCTTCATTAAAATACATGATTATGGGAAGAATTATCTCTTCTCCTTCTTCTTTATTGACGTTTTCGACTATGAGCTCGTCTCCTTTTTTTGTAATATATTGTTTTCCTTGGATTTGAATTACTGCGTGTGTATTCATGTGAATATGATATAAAAAATATACTCAATTCTTTGAGTGTGAACAACTATTATACTGCATTCTTCGTCAACTGCAAGAGTTTACGGGATCAATGCAAGACCGATCATAAAAGTAATGAGCGACGACCCCCCATAAGTAATAAAGGGGAGCGTGATACCGGCCACCGGAAGGAGTCCAAGATTCATGCCAATATTTACTGAGGTTTGCACAATCACAAGCGTTGCAAAACCAAGAATATAAAAAAAACGATATCGTTCATCAACATCAGTACTGTATACATACCTTGCCATTTGATAAAATAGTAAATAAAAGAATGTACCGTACAATAGTATCACCAGTGCTCCGCCAACAAATCCAAATTGCTCAACAAGGGAAGAATATGCAAAATCTGTATGAAACTCTGGCAAGAAATTAAGTTGGGATTGTTTACCCATTCCCAGACCTTTTCCGAGCAATGTCCCCGATCCGATCGCAATTTTGGCTTGCATCATGTTGTATGAAGCACCTGAAATATCTGACGATGGATTTATAAAGCTAATAATTCTACTCTGTTGATAATCCCTCATACTAAACCACACAATCGGAAGAAGCGCCACGATAAGAAGGAGAAATACAATGATCTGTTTTTTTGGAACCGTAGATAGAAGCACCATCACAAAAAATACAGAGAGTATCATAAGCGACGTTCCTAAATCAGGTTGCCGAAAGATCAGTAAAAAAGGAATAATGGTAAAAAAAAGAGTTTTCAAAAACAATCGTGAATTTTCAATTGGTGATTTTACCGTAGAAAAAATCCGTGCTAAAAAGGCAATAAAAAATACCTTAAATATTTCTGATGTTTGTAGCTGAAAAAAGTACAAATCAATCCATCTTTTTGAACCTTTTGCCTCTGTGCCAATAAAATAGGTCAATATGAGAAGGCCAACAAATATCCAATAAAATGCCGGAGCATTTTGCCGAAAAAAATGTTTATTTACTTGAAGATAGCGAATAACTATAAAAAATATAAGGCCGATGCCAAAAAACATCAGATATGAAGATACCAGATCAGTTCGAACCCCAATAAGATTCAGAAGTCCAAATAAATAGAGCAAAACAATAGGAATGTAGTAAGTATTTGGCATAGCAAAAGTAACGCTTTGTTAGGCTTCCGTTTCAACGTTAAGTTCAGAGCCATACATAATCTTTGATGCCTGAACTTGTGACTTTATACTTTCTTCAAACGGTTGAAATTTATCCTCTATCGTAATAATTATTGAGTCGCTCATTCCCACACCCAATTTTTTCCGTATATTTTGAATCTTTCGAATAAGATCTCGCATATCACCTTCCTGTTGCAATTCTTTAGAAATCTCAAGATCATATATCACTACCATCTCCTCCTCGGTGCTTATGTTGAGTATTACTTCTTTCACATTCAACTCTTCAGAAATCAGTAGTTTGTATGCAGATTCGAAGTCTTTATGAAGTATTTGCGATCCTTTTGGAATATGTACAGTTACTGAAGCAAGTGGCTGGCGAACCTTCATCTGGTGTTCTTTTCGCAACCTGTGTCCCACTTCTACCATTTGTCGAACTATCATCATGTCACTTATCAGTTTTTCATCAATCGCTCCATCAAGTGTTGGCCATGACTCAAGATGTACCGATTCATTCCCAGTGAGAGTAGTATATATTTCTTCACTCATGAATGGAAGAAATGGGGACATGATAATTGAAAGGTTTTTAAAAATATTCTGTGTGGTTGTATAAAAAGATAGTTTGTCTGATGCGTCAGTAGCTGATGGTCCTACTCGATTTCGTGATCTACGTATATACCACAAAGACAAATCTTGGACGAATTCCTCTATTGATACTGCAGCTTGTTTTGGCTCAAATGTTGATAATCTTGATTTTACTTCTGATTCTGTTTGACGAAGTCGTGACTCAATCCATTGGTCAAGAACAGATGATTCAGCTTTCAGTAATGATTTATCTAAATATTCAATGCCATCTACTTCAGCATTCATTCGATAAAATTTGAATATGTTCCAGAGAAGCAAATAAAACTGTCGCCTCACTTCTTGAGCTTTTGTAGGACCGAATGCAAGGTTTTCCGCCGGATTTTGACGGACATACATCCACCGCATCACATCAACGCCAATATCGTCAGCGCCCTCGTTAAACTCAATAGAGTTTCCCCAACTTTTGTGCATTGGTCGTCCATCTTCACCGACCAAGGTGGCAAATCCCAACACCTGTTTGAATGGATTGGTATCCTCCAAGACGCTTGACATTGCGATCATGGCATAAAACCAATTTTTAAACTGTCCGGGAAAAGATTCAGTAATAAAATCTGCGGGAAACCATTTCTTCCATTCATCTTTGTTTTTCGTATAGAGAGGCTCTCCTTTATTATTTTCTCTCATCGTGGAATACGGTACAATCCCCGCATCAAGCCATGGGTTACCGACATCACCGATTCGGCGAATTGGCTTTGCACATATGGAGCAGTTTATGGTCACTTCATCGATATAGGGTTTGTGAGGAGTATATCCTTCAAATTTTTCCCAACCTTCTTTTGCTTTTTCTTGAAGTTCATCTTTTGAACCAATAACTTCAAATGATTTACATTCCGTACATTCGTAAATTGGCAGCGCAAGTCCCCAGTATCGATTTTTTTTTGAAATAAGCCAATCATGCATATTTTTAAGCCAATCAAGCTCACGATCAAGACCAAAAGAAGGTATCCATTTTATTTGCTTTGCAACTTCAATCATCCGATTTCGAAGAGTTCTCTTATCGACTTTGAGCTTTAAATTTTGGATTTTGGATTTTGAAGGAGTATCCATCGCAATATACCATTCATCAGCAACTTTCCAAACTAGTTCTGCTTTACAGCGCCAACAACCAGGATATCGATGCTTATATCGGCGAATTTCAAAAATCCAATTTTGACCTTTCTCATCTTGTTCCTTCAAATAATTAAAAATGATTTCTGGATGTTTCTTTGCATTTTTACCAGCGAGAAATCCCATATGGGGGAGATAGTCCGCATTATCTGCAATCACCGGAATCATCGGGAGTCCCAGTTTTTTTCCCAAACGGAAATCTTCAGTTCCGGCACTTACGGCCGTATGGACAAGCCCCGTACCCTCAACTGTTGTAATCGGCATGATTTGTGGGTCAGTTTTTACCACCGTATGAAAGACATCTTCATACTTTTTTGCAATGTCTTGTACTGCCTGAAGCTGGTCAAATGGGCCAATATATTTGAGGCCAACAAGTTCAGATCCTTTTACTGTTTTGATTATTTTTTGATAATCTTTTGCAAAAACTGATTCTATAAGTTCATGAGCTACCCAATAGGTATCTCCGCTCGTTCCCTGCACCAAGGAGTAATCAATCTTTTCATCGACTGCAACAGCTATGTTTGCGGGCAATGTCCATGGAGTAGTTGTCCATACCAAAAGATACTCATTTTCTCGGCCGACAATCGGGAGCTCAAAAAATATTGATTCATGTACTACCTCTTTGTAATCTTCTGTAAGCATCTCATGCTGAGATATTGCCGTTTCACAACGAGGGCACCACGGCACCGATTCGTGTCCCTTATATATCCATCCATTATCATGACAGACTTTCAGAAAATGCCAAATCATATAATTATTGTCATCACTCATGGTGTAGTAAGAGTTTTCCCAATCCATAAAATAGCCTAGGCGTTTTGATTGATCAGTCTGAATAGCAGCATATTTATGTACTCGATCTTTACAAAGTTGAACAAATTTTGCAATTGAAGCGAATGTATCTCCGGGAACCAGGTTTTCAATATCTTTTTTTGTGTGAAGTTCAAGCTCCTTTTCAACCTCTACCTCAACCCATAATCCCTGACAATCAAACCCGCTTTGAAATCGTTGACGATCCCCCAGGAGATTGTGAAATCGTTGCCACAGATCTTTGTAGGTACGTCCCCAAGCATGATGAACACCCATCGGGTTATTGGCAGTAATCGGACCATCCTGAAAAGAAAAGTATTTTTCAGAAGAATCATTTTTATGAAGATACTTTTCAACAATTCCCTCTTTTTTCCAATGATCGAGCCACTTGTGCTCCATATCGACAAAAAATTGAGTGAATTGATCTTTTTTTGGTTGTTGTGACATAGTGATGAGGTTAATTGTATCATTCACTGCAGAGTCTATCAATGGAGCGATTGTTATAACTTATTTTCTTCTTAAAAACGCAGGTATATCAAACTCATCAGAATCTGCAGGCATGACCGGTGGAGATGGTGGTCGATCTTCTTCATCTTCCTGATGAACTTCAGGAGGATACAAAGAAAGATTATCGTCGTGTTCTAACGAAGGTTTTTCTTCTCGATCAATTGAAGGAGTTTCTTGACCGGGTCGCTGAAATTTAAATAGCTTCATACGACTTTCATCAAAGCGGGTTGCAATAACGGTAATCTTTATCTGATCTACCAATTTGTCATCAATTGCCGCGCCAAAAATAATATTTGCATCAGGATCAACCGCCTTTGAAATCATTGTAGCAGCTTCGTCAATCTCACTCATTGAAAGATCTTCACCACCAACAATATTTATTAATATTCCTTTTGCACCATCAATTGAGGTATCCAGAAGCGGTGAAGATATTGCTTGTCGTATGGCAGATATTGCACGCTTATCCCCACTACCGATACCCATACCCATAATCGCGTTCCCCGCATTTTTCATAATCGAACGAACATCTGCAAAATCAACATTGATGAGTCCGGGAAGTGTGATAAGTTCAGCTATTCCTTTTACTCCTTGATACAACACTGAGTCAATTTTTTTGAAAGCTTCTAAAATGGAGGTTTTTTTATCAATAACTTGAAGAACGCGTTGATTGGGAATAATAATCAGCGTATCAACATTGTCTTTCAAAAGATCGATTCCCTCTGCTGCAGTAGCTTTTCGAGGAGCACCTTCAAAATCAAACGGTTTGGTGACTACTGCAACGGTCAATGCTCCTGATTCACGAGCAACTTCAGCAACAATCGGTGAGGCACCCGTTCCCGTTCCTCCGCCCTCGCCACAGGTGATGAATATCATGTCTGCATTACCAAATTCGTCTTTAAGTTTCTCTCTTGATTCCTCTGCTGCTTGTCTTCCGATTTCTGGATTTCCTCCTGATCCAAGGCCCTTTGTGAGTTGATCGCCAATTTGCACCTTAACATCTGCTTTGTTATGAAGAAGTGCTTGTGCATCGGTATTTACCGCAACAAATTCAACTCCCTCTATACCGCCCTCCTGAATCATAGAGTTTATTGCATTTCCCCCACCACCGCCGACACCAACGACTTTTATTTTTGCTGCTTGACCTGCTTTTGGTTTGATTAACATAATAAGTAGAGCTTTTTGCTTCTCAATTATG
>PFOB01000076.1 GCA_002792315.1 Candidatus Roizmanbacteria bacterium CG_4_10_14_0_2_um_filter_39_13
AACCAAAAGAATATCGAGAAATGGTGTATAAAAAATTGAAAGAAGCTGAGGTGATGATGATTGGCTGCCCAACTGCATGGATAGATCAACCTCGTCACGAAGAAAATCAACCCTTTCACAATGCACTCACTCCTGTGGATGAACTTGTGAACCATGGAATCACTGTTGCGATTGGCTCTGATAATATCGCAGACTACATGCTTCCGTTTACCGATGGAGACATGTGGAATGAGCTCAAACTTATGGCCATCGGAAATCGATTTATGGATCTTGATGAGTTGGTCAAAATCGCAACAGTTAATGGACGGAAGGTGCTCGGATTTGAAAAATAATTCAACTTAACCTATGTGTGAAAGACCTCCGTTTATGGGTGCACTTATCGCAGGCACAAATGGTGGAACAATCGGATATACAGAAATGATTATTCAAGAACAATCTCCACCTCTTAAACCCCATGAAACCGGCATACCTGATAGAGCACCTAAAAGACCAACATTAAAAATAAGCACTATCGCTGGAATTACTGGACCTGAGTTTGAAATACAAGCTACTCTACCAGATGGACGAATCGAAGTAAGTTATTGGAATTCTTATGGTTGCCACATATGTGGCAACCTTCCACCCCCTATTTCAAATCCACAGTTCCAATGGGCTAGATAATCACTTCTTCACGCCGCCGGCTTTCAGTTTTTGCACAAGTTCTTTTGCGACTTCAACCGAGGTCACCATCTTGACATTATTTATGACCACTACTGATTGATACATTATCAAACACTCAAATAACAAAGCAATCTCATTTTCCCAAATATGATAATCGGAAATCGATTTATGGATTTAGATGAACTCGTTAAAATCGCAACGGTACGTGGGAGAAAAGTACTGGACCTTGTTGATTAATAGGTTTTATTAATTTGTTTATGGCCAGATAAAATATGTTCTGTTTATTTTCCCACCACAACATTGCATTTGTTACATCTTGTCCGATCTTTTTTAAGTGCAAATTTCCTGTTGATCCGGTATGAGATGATGCTTTAATCACTTCTACGCTATTAAACTGTGGGATTTTATCCAGTGAAACAGCTACTTGTTTATATGCTTCACGAAATGGGATCCCTTTTTTCACAAGCTGATATGCCGCATGCGTTGCATAGATTTCTTTAGAAAATCCGTTTTTCAAATTATCCTTTTTTGGCTTTATACCGGCCACTAGCAAATTCGATATTCTTACCGAACTTTTGACAATAGAAAAACTAACCAACAAAGATTCTTTTGTTTCGGCAAAATCAGCATTATACCCAGATGGCAAACCAGCTAAAATTGCGTTATTTGCGTGTGCATATTGTAATATGCGATGAGTTCTTGCACGAAGTATCTCCATAATATCAAGATTATTCTTCTGTGGCATGATGCTTGATCCGGTACAAAGCTCTGATGGCACATCAAAATAGTCAAATTCAGATGTGGTAAATATGAGCATGTCACTTGCAAACCGAGACAACGTCAACATGATCTGCGACAACGCATGAAGCGTGACCGCTTGTGATTTGACACGGGAAACTTGAGCATAAAGCGAATTGTTTTGAACTTTACCAAATCCGAGAAGCTTAGATGAATACTCGCGATCAATCTCAAGTGAGACACCATAAGCCGCCCCAGAGCCAAGAGGAGATTGATCAACATCATCGAATGCACTTTTCAATACGTTCAAATCATCTATTAAGCTCTCAGCAAAACTTCCCGCCCACATACCGACCGATGAAGGCATTGCTTTTTGCATATGGGTATAACCGGGCATCGGAACGAATTCGTACTTCATTGCCAATACTTGAAAAGAGTTTACGAGCTCTGCCACTTGTTGGGCAAGGATTAAAAAATTGACTCATTTGATTCAAGATACCGGCAATAATCGTACGATTTTAGATATCGGTTGCGGGACAGGACGCCATACATTTTATCTTCATCAGAAGTTTCCTGATGCAAAAATATATGCATACGACAATTCTCCAAAGGCTTTAGAGATTATAAAAGAGATCAAAGAAGGATCATCCATATCAGACGAACGAATGATCATATTTGAGCATAATATGGACAAAGCACTTCCCTATCAAGATATGAGATTTGATATTGTTGTTTCGTCATTAGTCATTCATCATGGTTTTTTCAATGAAATCAAAGAAAGAGTTGATACCAGTCTTTCACTTGTCAAAGATAATGGCTTCTTTGTGCTTATTGTCCCCTCGACAAAAGATCCACGCTATGCGACTGGGGAAACAGCAAAAGATGGCACCAAACTCAATACGGATCAGGACGATGGAGATATCCCTCACTATTTTTTCAGTAAAGATCTTATTAAAAAACTATTCCAGAATTATTCCATCGTAGATATCCATAAGTATGAAAGACCCATGGTGACAGCCGTGGGTTCGGCTGTCAACTGGGACATAATTGTCAAGAAAGAATAGGCATTATTTAGTAATTATCTGCTCCACAAGCTTCTTTGCTACTCCAACATCGGTGACAAGGTGTGTGTTGTTCTTGATGGCATACTTTCGTATGGTTTGTCCGTCGGTAAGCTCCTTCTCGGTTCGCTCCTCTTTTTCGGTATCTGTTGGGATATTGATAATGAGATCAAATCTATTTGCCTCAAGAAGATCTAATAAATTGGGCTGATCGTTTACTTCAGAGATCTTGTGAACCAGGATTGCCTCAATTCCTTCACGCTTCAAGAACTTGTGAGTTTTGTATGTTGCATAAAGCTGAAATTGAGCATCAGCAAGCATCTTCATTTCTTTTCGCAGTTTCTGTTTGTTTTCTCTTTTACCTATAGACAACAGGGCGGTCTTTTCGCTTCTTTGTGCCATGCGCATTTGAAGTGTATGGAGCTCTATAAACCCTGGTGAAGCATTTTGATTAAAGTCATGTGAAGCCATGAATGTAACAAGTTTTTCGCTAAATACACTATTTGGGGTTTCTAAGGCTTGCACCTCTACCTTTCCCTTATAAAGATTGACCTTGACTTCTCCGGTTACTTTTTGATTGACATCATTTGTATATGCATTTAAATGAGACATCAAAGGATCAAGCCACAATGCTCCATAACACATATATGCCCATTTAATATCAATGGCATTCTTAAATTCATTCTCAGATCGAGTACAGACAAACTTTTCTAATGTTTGGTGTGCTATCGTAATGATTTCTGCTCCAGGAGCTTCATATACATTTCTAATTTTTAATCCAACGACTCTATCCTCTATATGAGTAGCAATCCCAATGCCGTGCTGAGCACCTATTTTGTTCAATTCCTGAATTAATCGAGAAAGTTTAAATCTCTTCTGATTAATTGCTACAGGAATACCTTTTACAAAAGAAATAGTAATTACCTCTTCTTTATCTATAGCGTTTTTGGGCAATTTACAAACTACTAAGATTTTTTCGAGATTTGGAATTAATGCCGGATTCTCTATTTCACCGCCCTCAGCAGAAACCCCCCAGAGATTATCATCATAACTATAAATTTTATCTGCAGTTTGTTTTACAGGAATATTGTGCTCTTTAGCATATTCTAATTCTTCATCTCTTCCCATTCCCCATTCCCGGACAGGAGCAATAATTTTAATATCAGGATTTAACGCTAATGCGCTCCCTTCTATCCGAACCTGATCATTCCCTTTTCCGGTACATCCGTGTGCTATCGTGTCAGCACCTTCCTGAGCTGCAATCTTTACTGCCCATTTGGCAAGAAGTGGCCTACCCATTGAGGTTGCTAAATAATATCTCCCCTGATATGACGCATTGGCCTTTATTCCTTTTGCAATGTACTCTTCTGCAAACTCGTCTTTAGCATCAATAACCATTGCCTTTATGGCACCAAGTTTGAGAGCTTTTTCGTGAATAATTTCAAGATCATCCGCTTGTTGACCGATATCTATGGTGAGCGCAATAACTTCTGCATTATATTCATCTTGGATCCATTTGAGCATGACCGATGTGTCAAGTCCACCTGAATACAGTAATACAACCTTTTTTACTTCTCCTTTTCGACCTTCATAACTTGATACTTTGACGTAGTCTTGTTTCTGTTTCATAGAAAAAAATGAATTATTAATGAGGAAAATGGATAATTTTTACTAATTTACCCCATAATCAGTCAAAATATACACCTCTTGAAGTAAAAATGCAAGAAAAAGTGATAAATGGAGCATATTGAAATGTTACTTCGCTATATAGCAAAAATGAATAGCATGATAAAATAAGGTGAATATATTTATTTGAATACATACGTATGGATAGTGAACAACGCTTCGATCGTTCATTTCAAGTATCAAGGCAACAACGACCTGATATCGTCAGAAGCCCTCAACTTGTTGATCTTGCTCAGAATACGCTCCTGATTCTCAGGGATGGAAAATATATATCCCCATCGGGTAGACATGTCGACTTCGCGTCAGAACTTCATGACGCTGTCACACAAACAAGACTGATTTCGGCAGAAGAAGGAATGGCATTATTAGAAGTAAGACCAAACCTTCAGGAAAATTTTTTAATTCCAAAAGTAACTCATGAAACAACACTTCAAGCAGCTCAACGTCTGGTCACTGAAGAAATGCAAACTGATCTGCTTATTTTGAGCTTTGCATCAGCAAATCGACCTGGAGGAGGATTTCTCAACGGTGCTACCGCACAAGAAGAGTCTTTGGCAGGATCTTCCGGCCTGTATCCGGCACTCATAACCCAGCCAGGGTTTTTCAAAAGAAAATCCGGCCTGAACTCGAGTCAGGGTATTTATATACCCGATTTGCCCTTTATTCGTGATTCTGAAGGAAATTTACTTGAAAACCCATACCTAGCTTCCGTCGTCTCTATGGCTGCCCCAAATAGAGGGAGTGTACCTTCTCGAAGTAAAAGAAAGATTGACCCGACAATCAGAAATCGAGCCGGTATCATCCTTGCCCTTGCAGAAAAGTACAATCATCGTTCGCTCCTCCTCGGCGCATGGGGATGTGGAGCATTTAGAAATGACCCCGTAATTGTTGCAGATGCATTTGGTTCATGGCTTGAAGGTCCGCGATTTCAAGGAAGTTTTGATCAGGTGACATTTGCAATACACGATACTCAAGCTGATCAAAAAACGCTCCAAACATTTGAAAGAAGATACGGGCATCAATAATTATTTTAAAAAAACTACTGGTGGCAGCCCCGACGACATTGTCGGGGCTGCCACCTACTCAGGCTTACCGAAGAGCTATCGGCATAAAAACTTCGTGCCGACAGCCTTCTCCTTGACTGGGCCGCCAGCCCGCGCGACACCCATACTGCTCGGGCGCGCGGGTTTGTAGCCATCGAATCTCGATATCCGCTGTACCCCCTGAATAATTCCAGAGGCGGATTTCGAATGTCATCGCCAACATGCCGGGACCTTCACGCTCGTCCCAGTATGTCAGGAGATCCCCGTCGAGATTCTCCTTCCCGAGTTCGATCTCTCGCCGAACCACGAACTCACCGGGCGTCGGTTCGTCGAGGAGCTCGATGACGAGTGAGTCGCCTTTGACTTCCTTAACTCGCATCCAGATGAAAGACTCCGATTGAGGGATTGGGAAGTAGCCAGGAATTTCTCGACCCCGGTAAGGAACTCCATGTTGAGGAATCTCAACCACTACCGGGCTTGCCTTATTTGTGACTGGGCTTGTCCGCCACTCTACGGTGGAAGGTCCGTACACTTCTACGAGAGCGTTGTTTGACCTGACCCAGTCTCCAGCTGGAATGTTGGTCTGATATCCAGCCAGATTATTCCACTGGTTGAGATCATTGAGAAGATCTCCACCACCGACGATCGCATGGGCTGCGATGGCGGACTGGACAAGACCCGCGACTCCAAGCTCACTCAGCCCAACGCCAACAGGACCAGCCATGTCCATTGCTGTTGTGGCGGTCCAGGTGAGTGCTGTTCCGCCCCAGGTCCTGATCATCGGCCAGGCGTCACGCATATTAGGTAACCAATCCTTCCAGTACCGTATCTGCACTTCAGCCGTGCCACGCACCATCCGGACAGAACTGGGGGCACCAGCTACTCGGACGTTCCGATAGGTTTTGTTTATAACCCAATCGGGAGTATCGGGCAGGAACTGAATCTGCTTGACGTTCTTCCAAAGCAGGTACCCCTGATTGACCAGGGCAGTCCCCTGTCGTGCAGTCCCGGTGAAGGTTGTGACTCCGCTCTTCTCGACCTCCCAGATGGCGACCATCTGGACCCGCATCATCTCTAACTGTTGCGGAGTCAGCAATTTGTACTGCACGATCCGCGCCTGGGTGACACTGATCTGTCGCTCGATCTCGATCAGATCTTGACCAACCCAGTTGCTTGATGCACGAAGCTGTCGAAGCCCTTCAAGAATTTCTTCCAGCCTCACGAGTGTCATGCATCGAGCATCAGCGCAGCGACGCGCCATCTTGATGGCATGCTGAATATTTGTCGCTGTCCACATCCCATCCTCGTATTGGATGAATCGACCGTTTTTCACCATTCCGGCAAACGGCCGACCAGAAAAGATCTGGGACAGATACTGATCACCCGCCGAAGTTTTCCAAAGATAGTCAAGGCTGTATAAGCCCTCGCCCACCTCTGATGCATAGGTAGATGTGCCATGCGATAAGACGATCAATCCTGCGGCAGCAATTGCATCAGCTGGGCCAAATACTTCTTCGATCGGTCCAGGAGCTGCGATCTCCGGAGCTTGAACGAGCTCCTGATGGCACGAGCTGATACGTACTGCATCAAGTTCGAACCACGTTGTCGCCCATTCCTGGGCGTGAACAAAGAACTCCAGTCGAACATTCTGTCCCTGAAGTCCTGAAACACTGAACTGATACTCCCACGGATGC
>PFOB01000042.1 GCA_002792315.1 Candidatus Roizmanbacteria bacterium CG_4_10_14_0_2_um_filter_39_13
GGATTTGATACATATGCCATAGGTGATGTAAGAATAAATAAATCACCTATCTTACACCCATTGTTGCCAAGCTATTGAAGTATTACGATCATAACCTATAATATATATTGATTACTATTACATTGGTGATATAATTGCATTTATGGCATACGAACAGTTAAATACAGTAGAAGGTCTTGCGGAACCAATCCGATTCTCAACACGAGTACATCAATCTACCTACGAGCTTGAAGGGGAAACTTTTCCCTGTAATGTAGACTGGGAAGAAACCTATGAATTTCCCATCCAAAAACTTGATGAACAATGGCTGTTGGAGGAGGCTATTCCCGAAGAAGCTGATCAACTCTTGGAAGGATGGCTTGATGGATATCAGCAGCATTTTACGAACCCCAAAGATTCATCGATTGCCCAACAACATGAAATTGAACGCCCGCTGCAACCACAAGTTGCCCGAATGATGGCATATCTGGCATTGGCTGATGAGTATTTTAGTATGCGAGATGCAAGACAATCTGAAATAGATTCTTATGAAATGGCGCTCAAGGAGAAGAGAGAAGAAATTAATAGTGCGGTAAAAGAAAATCGATATACAAAAGGCCGCGGCCAAAAAGAGAGGGCACAACTTGAATATGATCATAAAGAAAAAGTCTCGCAACCTGCCAAACTTCGACGTAAATCTCAGGCCATATTAGATCTTATCTCCCGAAAGTACATCTGCGAGCAATTTGGTCCTCAAGACGGGGATGATGATTTTCGACTTACCCCAGATTCTTTTTTTCGGACTCAAGATGAGGTGAATGAGATTTCTCAAGTTCATGAATCAAAGGTCAGATTTTTGTCGCAGATTACTCAGGTATTTAATGAGAGAAAAGATCCAGTTCTTCAGCAGTCGTATCGATATAAGGTGAGTGAAGGCTTGTCACGAAATCTTGCCGATTGTCAGGCTCTCTCTATGGGGATGAAAATGGCACTCGGCATTGATATTGAAGGCGAAGATGACCAAGTACTACTTCAGCACCTTGGTGAATCCTTTTTATCATTTGTTTCTGGTCGAGCGCTTGATCAAAGTATTCGTAGATCGCCACTTACTCAAACAAATCCTATTTTAGAAACGACATACGATATTCTCAGTGCAGCAATGACGATTTCCCATAGTACAAAATTATCTATCGGATTGCCTCAGGTACTAGAAAAAACAATGGGAAACATGTTGAAGTCATCTCAAGTACCCAAAGAATCTGCTCGTCTGGCAAAGGAGTTTCTCACTTCCGCAGATGCTTTAATTGGCAACCATGCCATGGACTTATTGCAAATAAAAACAACCCCACTGGAAAAAATACATCCAGACATCATCCAATTTACCATATCAGATTTAAAACGCATGATCGATGCGTATCGCTTTACTCTCAAGCTTCTTTTTTCAATGGATCAATTTGAAGGTCCATTCCAAGAAAATCGTACCATGAGAGAATTTTATAATCTTGTCCAGCAAGGATTTAAACCACTTCTTCCCGCATTAAAAATTTGGAGACAAAATGAGGTTGAGACTATTGGAAATATTACTTCTACAAATATGTATAGAGCACTCGGTATACCAGTTGATCTCGCAAATAGTATGGCCACTCACCGTGGTGCTATAGATTCATTGATAGGTCACTTTGATCAATTAAATAGTTCAGGTGAATCATCTTTACCTGAAGCCGCGAGGGTAGGATTGGGCCATATGAGTACTTCCCCTTCTTTTCCAGAATTTGTGAAAAAAATATCAGAAACGGGTAAGAGTGCACTTATTCCTCCTGATGCCACCGAATGGCTCAGTATGTATAGTCGGTATTACTTACAAAGATTGAATGAAGGACAACAGAAAGTGATAGAGGGGGAATCCCAAAGTCTTGGCCATCATATATTGAATACTTCAAAATGGTTTGTTTCGCCTCGAGGAGATAGATTTGACAATAGAAATGATCGAGAACTTGCAGCTCAAGGGATAGACGCAATTACTTTTATGGTTGATCCACGGTATCCGCGCGAACATAGAGTCGTGGTGCAATTGGGGGGGCTCGACCAAGAAATCAATCTTTGGCTTGATACAAAGACTCAACTATTGAATGAGAATCATGAGCTCTTGAACGTTGACCCGCAGTTCAAGCTCACGTTTTCAAACTTGATTTTGCGAAGACTTTGCTTCATCACTTCTGGTATTCTAGCTCAGCCTCAAGAGGAGCACGACGAAGGAGTTGATGGCGGACCAAATTTTACGTACAAAAGAGCTCATTATAATATTTTGACGAACCCACGATTTACGATGACTTCGGATGGGGCACGAATGCATGCCGACGAAATTTGGGAAGAATATGGTATAGATATTTTTCGGGAACGCGATCGAAGAAGAAGAATTGGTGTTATTGGACCGAGTGACCATCTGACATTTGTCCGCGAAACAAACCCCGATGTTATGCCAGGGCAACCCGTTCCAAATACCATTATTTTTGATCCCGATCTCCTTCAAAAACATTTATTGCGACATCGTTTATCCATGATGGAATAGATCATCAACTCTCTTTTACTAAGTTCATTCAAAAGAATATAAACGCCTACGTCATCGACAGGAATATCTTGGATCGATTGAGAGAACTTTAAGGACTTCTGCGTGTTGTTCGGGAGTTAAGTTTTGCGTATCTTTGAGCTCTGAAGGATCTTCAGGGATATGCCGTTTTTGTACAATAATTTCACCGAATTTTTTCTGATCATCAAGAACCGAAACCTGATCCTCAGCATAAACGGTTACGCGGTATGCAAAATCCATAAATTGATGACTCGGATCGATAATGAGATATCTTGTCATTGGTCTGTCGGACGATTCCTCAAAGAACGTATCACCTTCTTGAGCTGGTCCGGTCCAAATGGGCAGGTAGTTATATTCTTTTTGTCCATTCAGGTAATACAACGTAGACCAGTGATTGTTGATAAAGAGTGGATTGGTCATTGCGCAGATTGAAAATGGTTTACTACGAGCTGATTCGTACGTGTATTCAGCAACGTCTTTTTGATCTTTATAAATCCAGTTCTGATGTCCGAGGATTGTTGTTGCGCTAAAATTATTTTGAGCAAAGAGCACAATATTTCCAATAATAAATCCACCTAAGATAAGATAGGCAAAATAGTGCTTCCGTACTTTGATCAGTGTGTAAATACCAAATGCCACAAGTATTGTTATCACGCCTTGGATAGATCCGTGGACAAATGTACCACTTACGATATTGGTTTGTGAAAATCCAAATAAGGGAAATGTTGACAGAAGCCAAATGCTTAAGAATATAAGCGTTGGTGACCATTTTTCTTTCCAAAAAACAATAACGCCGAGAGCAACAAAAATAAGTAATGCAAAAAAATTATTTAATACAAATAACGAATAATACAAACTTTTTGATATTCCATTAACAAACATTTCCAGTCGATCAAAAATGTTAATAGCCAGACTTTGCCCAGTTACGTATCCAAAAAATGACTGAATGCCAATGAAGTGAAATCTTATCTCAGCAATGGCAAAAGAGCCAAACAAAAGAATGAAGATAGTCAACGATTGGAGAACGCTCTTTCGATCTGGTTTTTGAGGAAAGAAGAAATACATGAGAGGGTAGAAGATAAAGAGATACACGAGATAAAAATCAAGTTGGGTTCCAATACCATATCCGATCATACTGATTGGAAGCCCAATCTGCCTTTTTTTGATAAAAAATAAATAGAGGCCAAGAAAGAAAATGGTAGTTGATATTGAAAGGAATGCTGGATTTGAAAGCCAATGGGAATAATTAATTTGTTCAAATGATACTGCCCACAATACCGATGCAATGACTCCGAGCTTTTTATCTTTTATCACTGACCCAAAATAATAGAGGAGAGGGATGCCTGTGAGGTTTATCAATATATGCATAAAGACTCCTGCATTCGGATCGAAATTTGAAATAGCGTAAAAAATTCCTAATAAGTAATAGTAAAGAGGTCCACAAAATAATCCAGGAATGTCTGTTTCTGGGCCCACAATTTTGAGATTTGGCGTATGAATCATGTCATAAATGCGGAGAAGATCTCGTGCTTGGTCGTGACCAAAATAAAAATTGTCGGTAAAATTAACAGTTCGGAGAAATAGGCCAAAAGCAATGATAATGAGGAGAGAAAGATACGAATGATGATTTATTATTTCAAGAATTTTTTTGCCAGCTGTATGAAGGAGACTTTTCATATATTGATTATATCTTAAGTGAGTTGGAGATCGTTATCAATAATAAAAATCTTAAAGACATTATTTGTAACGATGAAAAAAAATATACATTTCAAATACAACTGGTCTCACAATTGACACTTTCTCTTTTTTATACTACAGTAAAGTATGGATAAAAAATTACCACTACTACTAACCTTTCTGTTATTCATATCTTTTGCTGTGGCACCAGCGACATTTGCTCAAGACGAAAATGATGCTGCAGAAGTTGAGTCCACGATGGAAGCAAAAGATTCAGGTGCAATAAAGCCTCGAGAAGAGCTGGTAGCAGAGCGTGAAGCTAAAATGGAAGAACTTAAACAAGAGAGAGAAACGCGCATGGAAGAAGCAAAACAAAAACGAGAGGACTTAAAGGCAGAGATTGAGACAAGGCGTGAAGAAGCGAAGGCTGAGATGGAAACGAGGCGCGAAGAGTTTCAGACAAAGCTCGAAGCAATGAAAGATGAGAAAAAGGCCATGATTGTTGAGCGGGTAGATACCCGACTTGCAGAAAGAAATCAGCGAATTACCGACCGTCTTCTTGGACATCTGGAACGAATTTCCGCAATAATTGACAAAATGGAAGACAAGCTTTCAAATGCATCTGAAGGGGATACTACTAAAGTAGATACGGCAATTGCATCTGCGCGAGCCGCTGTAACTACCGCAGAGGCTGCAGTTGTGACCCAAAGTGGAAATACGTATGTGATCGAGCTTGGAGAAGAGAGCGAACTCAAAACGGTTGTTGCAGCAGAAGCAGATCAATTTCGTTCAGATATGGAAGTTGCGATCGCATCAGTGAAAGTTGCTCGTGATGCAACTCAAGAAGCTGCACGCGCACTTGCCGCATTTCGAGCAGCAAATCCACCAAAAAAAGGAGTAATGATGGAGGAAAAAACAGTTGACGCAAAGGTCGACGATGGTTCTGGAATGGAATCAGAATAAAACGAGCACTATTACAAATTAATTACAATAAACACCCCACATGGATCCATTAAATACAGAAAAACCCGTAAACAAAGATGCTGAAACACCAAAAGTTGATACACCGCCAATTGTCTCACCCGATGCCCCCATTGGAGAAGAAAAAATTCAAACACCTGCACCCGTAGTTGTGCCCGAAGCTGTTGCGCAAGAAATTCCAACTGCTCCAGTCTCACCAGAAACACCAGCTATTGTTGCTCCAACAGATGCATCAACGACACCATCGGGAGATGATTTTGGGTACACCGAAACAAAGTCAAATAAGCTTTTGTATATATTTGTGTTTGTGTTAGTTGTGGTTCTTTTGAGCTTGGTTGGACTTTTTTTCTATAAGCAATTTACTTCAACAACCGCAGGTCAGCCAGTTCAAGAGGTAGCACCAACTGTTGCAGAAAGCCCTGCTGCGGAACCTGCAACAGAAGAAGAAGCGGAGCTTGATCAGATAGAGATTCCTGACCTTGATCAAGAACTGCAGGATATCAATACCGATATTGAGCAGTTATAATTTTCGCATCAAGTCTTTCATTGTGTAGAACAGGACGTTTTGATATACTTCTTGTCATATGGATCAAAAATCTGAGCTTGAAAAACCAATCTCTTCGCCTACTATTATGAATCAACTTCCTTCCATTAAGCAATTAATTATCGAATCGTGGCAACTTCTAACCAAAAAAGCACTCAAATTGTTATTTCTTGGATTGCTTTCTACTGCAGTATATTTTGCTCTGTTTATCGTGGGAATTCTTGTAATAGTTGGTTTTGGAGCAATGAATATGACTTCTTTTTCAAGTCCAGAGGATATGCTTGATGTATTATCAACACCTGGATTTCTAGGAACAACCATATCAATAGTGGTGATCTGGATTGTTGCATTGATTGCCGTTGGTACAGCACTTCAAGCGGGAATGCTCATTCTCCTCAAAGATCCTACTGAAGATGTATCGGTGATCTCCTATTTTAAGAAGGGTTTTTCATATATTATTCCGTTGCTTGCGGTCAGTGCAATCACCGCTCTTCTTGTTTTTGGAAGCTTTTTTGTATTTATTATCCCCGCATTAATTGTTGGAATATTTTTGATGTACACGATGTATGCGGTGGTTTTGGATAATAAAAAGGGAATGGAAGCTATTAAAATGAGCGTCGGCATAGTCAGTCAAAACTTTGGCGCAATCATGGGGCGAATATTTATTTTATGGCTCTTATCTTTTGTGTCACAGATTCTTATTGGATCATTGCCGCATGATGAGGCATCGGCCGCAATGTTTTACATCTTGATTTCATTTGTGTCAAGTTTTGCAATTGGATGGTTTGGACTTGCATACGTTTTCAAACTATATGAGCATGCTCGGGCAGTATTTGATGAAACAAAGCCATCATCTATGACATGGATGTGGATCGTTTCAGTACTTGGATGGATTATTTGCGTGATGATTATCACTGGGATCGTTTCTGCAGCAGGAAATAAAGACTTTCAGAAAACGATTGAAGATGCGGTGAAGAGTGAAATGGAGTCAGAATTCAATAGTGAGAAAGATTCATTTCAAAAAAATATGGAACCCGAGATGAA
>PFOB01000056.1 GCA_002792315.1 Candidatus Roizmanbacteria bacterium CG_4_10_14_0_2_um_filter_39_13
CTGCGACCATTTCCGAAGATTTCGTTTAATCTACTGGCTTACAAACATCTAAATACCCATGAAAATGTAACAGATCTTCCTTTACACTGATCGTCAAAAATGGCTCCGCACTGTGAACGACATTAGAACTATTTTTGAACAGCAAAATGAGTATGTATATATTCCAGATTTGAGGATATATGCCTACGTATAAACAAATCCCAACCTTGATACCCGCTATTTTCATACTCATTTTGCATGAGATTAGACTGATTGTTGACATTTAACAATAATTTCTCTACTCTAAATAGAGAGAGAATTATTATAACCACTTTAATGAAAAAACACTCAAAAAAAACTAAAAAGGACACAAACACTGGATTGAAATATCTTCTTCCTATTTTGATCGCTTTACTTCTTGTCCTTGGAGGAATAACTTACCAAAATCAACAAGCAACAACTGTTCTAGGAAAAACAGTATCCAACCATGCGGTGCTTGGCGAAGAATCCGAAAACTCTGAAGAACAGGAGGGAACAGAAGAATTAGAAGCACCAGAACCTACTGAAGCGCCCGAACCGAAAGAACCAGCAGAAGCAGACGAGCAGGAAGCAGAAGATATTCATGGAGAAATTGAAAATGAAATAAAAGAAGGAAAGGTAGAAAAAGTTGAAATAAATCCAACCTCGGAAAAATCTGGTAAAGGAACGTTAAAAATTGAGAAAACAAATGGCTCTTCAGCTGAAAAAACAATTCCATCTTCATCAACATCTCTTATCAATGTTCAAAATAGCCAATCTGGAAATGTCTCTATCAGCGTAAACAAAGACGGAACTGTTACATTAGTTAATAATGGTGTTACAGTAACAACCAAATATCCTGTGATTATTGATCCAAAATCTCAAACAATTGCAATAAATACGCCAAATGGAATAACGGCTATTAATACACTTCCTTCTCAAGCTCTCAGTGGGATAAGTGCAACAGATAAACCCACGACTATTCAATCCGCTGTACTTGGTGCCCAAGATGGACAAGCATATTATGAAGTATCGGGAACACAGGATAGAAAGTTTTTAGGAATTGTGCCAGTAACAGCAAATGTCCAAACAAAAATTAATGCTGATGATGGAAGTATCTCATCGGTAAACCGCCCATGGTTTTTGAATCTTCTTAGCTTTCTTTACACAACATAGACTGCGCGTTTTTATTTTATTAAAACTTCTCATTTAAAACTCTCCACAATGAGATTTTATTCAGAGTCTTCATGGGTCATTCTGCTCCACCTGATGGGCATTTTTAGGAACAAAGAAGTAGACTTTAATATTCAGTTCGATGAAAAGTCTCTCATCCAATTCGCATCATTATGGGTTTAGCGCAATTATGGCAGCTCCAGCGACCATGATGATCCCTGCAATGAAGTGTTTAAGAATGCCTTTTCCCTTGAGGAATGTTCCCGAAAGAATTATTGTTAACAAAATATTTAAAGAAATAATAGCGGCAACAAAGGTTACTTTGCCTGTACTGACAGCTTTGGTTCCGGTAAATAAAAAAAGACCATTAAAGATTCCCATAACAAGAATGGCTTTACCGCTCATAGCCATGTCTTTTAACTTCGTCTTCCCTTTCGTTAAGAACAAAAAAGTAAAAGGAATAGCAGCTATAGAAAAATAAACAGCTGCAAAAAACTGCGATGAAGAATACAAAATAGCCATTTTTTGAAATGGGACGATAATTCCAACGATTAAACAAAACAACAGAATAAGAAGAACTCCTTTTTCTTTCGTTAACTTTGAAAAGGGGTAAAAAATATTTTTACTGACTCCAAAGTCAAAATTAAGTACATAAATACCTAGGACAAACAATAACAATGCTGCGCCATGAACTATGGTAAGTTTTTCGCCTAAAATGAAATATGCACCGATGGCTATAAACAAAATGTTGAGGGAGGTGACGGGTGTAATGAGAGAAAGTGGAGAGATTTTAATGGCTTTGAAGTAACAAAGTGTCCCCGCAATCTCTAAAGGTATCATAATAAAAAGTAGTAACCAGAACCTACTATCAACAATAGGCATACCTTTGGCAAACAAAACGATCCAAAGTACTGGCAAGGTAGTGACTGTACGGAGCCAAGCCACTGAATACTCATTGAGTTTGGCATTATTGCTTACCTGTTTAGTAGCCAGATTAACAATGGCCCCAAAAACAGCTGAAAGAAGTGATAAAACAATCCAACTAGACATAAAGTCATTATATAGAAGTAATAGATACTTGGGCTCCCCGACGTGGATTCGAACCACGAACCTTATTCTTAACAGGAATCTGCTCTACCATTGAGCTATCGGGGATTGTATGGATCTATTTGTAAAAGAGCTTCCTAATCAGTCCTGAAATCCCATTATATCATTAGACAAGCATCTTTCAATAAACTTTATTGTTAACTCACTATGTGATAAATCGCGAGTAACCCCACTCCAACCATCGCACATCCAAAAATAATATAGACTGCTCCCCAGAAATACCCTCGTATTCCTTCTACTGAGTCTGAAGATATCAAATTGGAATAGTGGTCTTTCAATAATAATTTCATCTTTTTACCGCTGAGACCACGAATCCCCTGATATATCGCAGAAATCCCAAAGAATAATAAAATAAACTCAATAGCAATCAGGGAAAGCCAATAAAGAAAGCCTGAAGTTTGCTGGTTCATAGTAATAAATGGCAATTCTTAGTGCATTACATTATTTTTATTTCCTCAATCTGTCGCTATTTTTTTTAAAAAGGCAACGTCAGTGCAGTCTCATCTGCCCCTGACTCTTCCATGTATCGTTTCCAATTCACACGAATGGGTACCTTTCCTGTCTCGTTCATATAATATATCTTTTCATTTTTCACGCCATATTCAAACAGTCGCTTCGTCACCATCACATCCTCAAGACAATACTTCTCAAGCTCATCCCATTTCCCCTCTTTATAATAATCAATTGCCATCAGCCCATGACCGGTTTTTTTTCATTGAGTGTCGCGGATGCGGCATCATTGAGGCCAATTCGTTTTCCTAGGACGCGCTTGATGTCATCGAGGATATCAAACTGCGGAAGCTTTTCCACGTCTCCAGGGTAATATGCTTGAAGAACCTGAAGATCAAAGCTTCGGCTATTGTATCCAATGATATACGATGCTTTTTCCATCTTTGGAAATAGCCTACGGAGGTCGTTCTCACGATACACATATCCCTGTCTATCGGCGTAATCGTACACCGCGACCACAGATATGCCAAGTTTCTGCGCGTCATCGTATTCACGAAACGTGTGTTTTGTCTCAAGGTCGAGAACGAGAGGGAATTTTTGCATCAATTTACCTGTAAATTATTTTCTTTGATGATTTCGATCTCAAAAAGCTGCATCATGCTTTTGTCCTGAAAATCGATTGCCTGAATATTTGCTTGTTTGAGTTGGTTTTGAAAATTTACCCGAAGATCATTGATCATCCGAAAAAATGCATCTTTTTCATTCGACTCAATAGACTCAAACTCCACTCGAAAAAACTCATCAAGTTTTCCCAAACTCCAAAGTGCCTCGATAAAATCATAGTTTCCATAATCAAGCTCAGTGATATCTCCCGAAATGGGACGAATCTTAAAATTCATCATTTGCACGTCGTATACCATCTCCCCGATTTCTGGTTTATTGGCTAAGATCCGCTCCTGAAAATGCTTTATTTTATCTACTGCGTCTATTTTTTTTGAAGAATCCATAGAGTATAATTATGAAATGATAAAACAAACCTTACAAAAAGAGCAAATTGAAGCTATGAAAGCCAAGGATTCTTTCAAACTTCAAACCATACGATATATTTTAGCACAGATTAAAAATAAGGAAATTGATTCGCAAAAAGAGCTTGAAGATCAGGAAGTTGTGGATGTCCTGCGCAAAGAAGCAAAAAAATTACAAGATTCAATCACTGCATTTAAAGATGCTGGACGCGAAGATCTTCAAACTGAAAGTCAGAGCCAATTGGACCTTGTTACGACCTATCTTCCCAAAGAGCTTTCAGATGAAGCACTCAAAGCAAAAATTCAAGAAATCATTGACGCAAATAAAGAAGCATATGAAAAAAATCCGAATGCAATGATAGGAATTTGTGTGGGCAAACTTAAATCTGAAGCAGACTCTTCTCGCATTGCCCAAATCGTACGATCAATGTAATTTACAAAATAATCCTGCCCATATTTTTGTTATAGTAAATATATATGAGACGCGTTCGAATGCTCTTTCTTTACGGCTTGGTGATATTTTTCATCCTTTCTTTGACCAAAAATATTGTTGAGTATCAAAAAAACTTAAGTTTTTATCATGATTATAAAGAAGAGTACACCTCAGAAAAAAAACGAAATACCGAACTCAAAACACAGCTCGTCAAAGCACAAGACATAAATGAATTCGAGAAAATAGTGCGAAACAAGCTCAATTTGCACAAACAGGATGAAACGATCATGGTCATCCCCAATCCGACGCCAACAATCTTGATAGCAACGCCAACACCCCTTCCCCCGTATCGTCAATGGCTCAATGTATTCTCAGACCGCTAAAAATTGACACTGAGCCCTATTTGACATATAATAGAGTTTCTAAATCCGGGGTAGTGTACGGCTGCACAGGAGGCTCATAATCTCCTCGACTAGGTTCGACTCCTAGCCCCGGAACCAGGCACAATTCTGCGCCTGGCTCTGCCAGAAGCAGAATTTGACGCAGAGGGGTATAGTATTGTACCCCCCAAAAATATCCGTATTTACGTTACAATAACACTATGAACGACTTTCTTCTTTCAATCGTCATTCCTGTTTTTAACGAGAAAGATAACATTCGCCCCCTTCTCGAATCTCTTCTTTCGATTGTCGAACACTACTCATATGAAATTTTGTTTATAAACGATGGATCGCGCGATGGAACAGACACAGTGATTCGTGAAATTGCCCAAAAAAATAAAAATATCAAACTGGTCTCATTCAATCGAAATTTTGGTCATCAGATTGCACTCGTTGCGGGGTATTCGTTTGCAAAAGGCGATGCAGTAATCAGTATGGACGCAGATCTCCAAGACCCTCCAGACGTAATCCCACAAATGATTGCAAAGTGGCAACAGGGAGCAAAGATTGTATATGCAAAACGAAAAAAGCGTGATGTTGATAGCATATTCAAGAAAAAGACCGCTGCATTTTTTTATCAATTTATGAATATGCTTTCTGATATCAAGATTCCTGAAAATGTCGGAGACTTTCGCCTCCTTGATCGCACTGCTGTAGAGTATTTATCCTCTCTTCCCGAACATGCGCCCTTTTTACGGGGACTTGTGGCGTGGGGTGGATATCAAGAAGACTATGTATATTTTGACCGCGAAGAACGACATTCGGGGAAAACTCATTATTCAATCTCAAAGATGATCAATTTTGCACTCGACGGCATTACTTCTTTTTCAGTCAAGCCACTGCGCCTTGCCACGTATATGGGCTTTACCGCAGGATCTTTTGGGTTTTTGGGCATTATTTATGCAGTGATTGGAAAATTTTTTCTTCCGATCCCCTGGGTTACCGGATGGACGGGGATATTTGTTGGCATCATGTTTATCGGTGGGGTACAACTTATCACCATCGGAATTATCGGCGAATATATCAGTAAAATATACTTGGAAGTTCTCAGACGCCCTCACTACCTTCTGAAAGAAAAAATAAATATTGACTAAGATCTTTATATGAAATCAATCAAAATCATTATTCTTTCCTTTATTCTTGCACTCATTGTATATGGAGTATACGTGTGGATTCAAAGCAAAAATACCTCACTTTCTCCGATTCCAGAAGATGGCGTAAAAGTCATTCAAATCTCTCCAAATTAATCTCCGATCTTTAATCGGAAGATGTCACCGCTTCCCCCTAAGAAGAGCTGATCTATGGTAAATAAGATGATGTAAGCACTTGCATAAACAACGAGTCCAATGATTGCCCAGGTAAATGTTTTTTTTGCATTTTCAACTTTTTCGGGTTCGCCTAAAGACATCATCCATCGAAAACTTCCTAATACAAACATGACAAATAACACCAAGAGAACCAGAGCATTTGAGATGAAGAGAAGATTTGCAATAACAACCTCTCCACATTTGAGTGTTGGGACACCATTGACGAGGCATGTGTTCCCGGGAGCATTGGCAGGAAGACTTGCAGGATCATCTCCATCGAGATCATTCCAGTCCCGAATTTGTGCAAGAACACGCATCGGTCGACTCATGATAATGCCGATGACGAAGAGATTGAAAGTCGTATGATTCAAATGGGTTCGTATTGCCTTAAGTGGAGCCAACATACTCTATAGTGTAGAACATGGCAATTGAGTTAGCAAGCAGGATTATAACGGCTCTCCGGTACCATTTACGCCACATTTCACATAACGAGAGTTGACGACTTCACCAAAGGTTCCATCGTCTTTTTTACATATGCAACATGCTGCGTCATCCGTTGAAGATGAGGTAACATTGTATCCAGTTCCCGCTCCGGTTGGAACCCATGAGACTGCTGTATCACCACTCTTTTCAAGTAACCCTGGTAAAGTGAGTCCGCAGGACAAGCCAAAGCAGATTCTTCGGTTAAATATGACTTGTTCAAGAGTCCATATGATTGCAAGGACTGCAACAATAAGTATCATACCAAGGACTGCAG
>PFOB01000073.1 GCA_002792315.1 Candidatus Roizmanbacteria bacterium CG_4_10_14_0_2_um_filter_39_13
GAACTCTTGCAAGAACTAAGCCAATCATTTATGATGTATGCGTTACTCTAAAACACCGTATGAGCCGTCCATACCTAATTATCCCCCAGTTTATTGAACAACCCACATGGGGTGGGGATTATATTTTAAAATTAAAAGACTGGGATGGCGCCCAATCTCAATCAATGGGAAAAATTGGACAAAGCCACGAATTATCAAGCACCTCACTACTTGCAATAAGTGTAAAAAATAGTGTCGAGCTCCAACCACTCATAAATAATGGGGGCGACAAACAATCAATGTTAGTCTCAGAACTTGAGCCAATTAATCTATTGATCAAACTCAATCAGGCTCGTGGAAATTCGTTCCAACTCCATATTAACCCACATACAAAGGGCACAAAATGGAAGCCAAAGCCAGAATCTTGGTATTTTTTAGAGAATGGATCTATAACTCTTGGCGTAGCACCTGGCGCAGACATGAGCCAGTATAAAAATATTTGTGTTGAGATTGATACATTTATGAATAGTTTATCTCGTCAGGTGATGCATGGGGAACTTTCTCTTGAACAGGCTCGCCTGAAAGCAAGTGATTTTGTCCAAGTAAAAAACCCCTGGCAGTTTGTTAATAAGCACATGGTAAACAAACACGACTTAATAGATCTTTCGATGGGCGCCATTCATCACTCGTGGGAAGAAGATATGGAAAATGCCCCCCTCGGAAACGTGGTGTTTGAGGTGCAAATCGAAGCAAGTGATGACGAGGCGACAATACGATCGTTTGATCAGGGAAAAATAAAAGACGATGGCTCTGTACGAAAACTTACTATTGATGATTATTTTATACACTTAGATTCCGATCCCACTCATAATGATATTTCATATCTAAAACGTTCTCGAGAAAAAAACAACTTACTATCAACTGACTACTATGCCGTTGATATTATTGAACCTAAAGAGAAATTAATTATTCAAACTGAGGGAAAATATCATCATTTATATGTTCGGGATGGATCAGTTTCCATTGTGGGCGGAGGTATTGTGGTAATGGTCAGAAAGGGTCATTCGTGTTTCATACCCTCTTCTCTTGCACAATACACTGTTGAAAAAATTGAACCAAATTCAGTCGTTCTAAAAACATATTCAGTAAATACTTAAGTAACAAATGTTAATTATTTAGTTTATTAATTAAAAATTTATATGAAATTCTTTTATAAATACGCTGGTGTTTCTGAACTGGAGCTTGCTCGATCCATTTCAAAACTCGAACAATATAACTCACACTTATTCGACGTTGTAAAAAATAGTGGATACAACTCTGTTGAAAGCTCTCTCAACCTCCCTTCCGATGAAAGCATATTAAAAGAGGTTCTTACTCTTGCAAAGAATAAGAAGAGTGATGATTTAAAATATATTTTTGTTGTGGGTATTGGTGGGTCGAATCTTGGAACTAAAGCCGTCTATGACGCATTTTTTGGGTATTATGACTCTTTGGAAAGAGAGCGTTTTCCAAAAATGATCTTCCTTGATACTCAGGATCCTGATGTTTTGATCAAAGTCAAAAAACTTATTGATGGACTTACGAATAAAGGGCAGGTTATGGTAAATGCAATAAGTAAGTCTGGTGGCACAACAGAGACAATGGCAAATTTAGAGGTCTTCTACTCTACCCTTTCAAACAAATTTGGAGATATATCTGACCGATTTGTCGTCACAACAAATAATGGATCAAAAATGTATGCCAAAGCAAGAGAATTAGAAATTAATGTTCTTACTATTCCTGAAATAGTTGGAGGGCGGTATTCAGTCCTCTCCTCTGTTGGATTATTTCCCTTGGCATTAATGGGAGTAGATATTCAAAAATTACGAGATGGTGCGGTTAAAATGCGGGAATTATGCGTTAATTCATCTTTGCACTCAAATCTAGCAGCCATATCCGCTGTTCTATTATTTCAAAATTCACTTCGTGGAAAAATAATAAATGATAATTTCATTTTCCTTCCACAACTTGAGTCTTTAGGAAAGTGGTATCGTCAACTGATGGGGGAGAGTGTTGGGAAAGATGGAAAAGGAATCACCCCGACCGTTTCCATTGGGTCAACGGATTTACATTCTGTCGGACAGCTATATCTCGGCGGACCAAAAGATAAAGTTACGACATTTATCTACGACCAAAGCAATAATAACGAGATAATGGTGCCATCAGAATTGGCTTTCGGAATAATTCAGACAATTAAAGGTAAAACAATTTCAAGCATTATGCAGGCAATTGTTTCGGGTACAAAAATCGCATATGGAAAACAGGGACTTCCCTATATGGAAATTGTGTTTGAGGGAGTGAGGGAGGGGGAAATTGGTTTATTTATGCAATTTAAAATGATCGAGATGATGTACTTAGGACATCTTTTTGAAGTAAATGCATTTGATCAGCCACACGTGGAGCTCTACAAAATAGAGACAAAAAGGATTTTAGAATAGGGAGAAAAACTGGCTTGATATGATTGTCGAGTTTTCCCCGCATAATTAACGCTTATTTCACGCAGCTTGTGTATTTTGTTTGGTTTTTTGTGGAGAAAAATATTCACGTATGATTGTTTCAACAAAAAGAAGTATTGGTATCGCAAGGAGTACTCCTAAAATTCCTCCAATTCGACCACCAAGGAGGAGGGCGATTAATGTTAGGATTGGGTTTAATCCAACAGCTTTCTTCATAATAACCGGAACTATCAGACCGTTTTCAAGTTGTTGCACAATCACATAGAGTGCCATTGTTGAAAATCCAGCAAAGTAACTTTGACTAAATCCAATAATAACCGCAGGTACAGCAGATATTACCGGTCCAAGGTTTGGCACCACTTCTAAAAGCCCTGCAAGTACGGCAAGTGGCAATGCATACCGCACACCAACAAGAACCAATCCCATATAAGTAAAGATGCCGACAATTGTCATTAATGCTATTTCTCCCCAAAACCAAGAAGACATGCGTTTCTCTGCTAAAGTAAGCGTTTCTGAAAGTTTGTCTGCAATCTTTTTCCCAAAAAAGTGGTGAAGAAATTTATCGACTAGGTTTTCTTCAAGTAAAAAATAAAGGGCGAAAAACATCGTCGTAACAACAAAGAGGGTGTTTGAAAATACTGAAGAAATGAATCCGAAAATATTATTCGTGACATTTGGTATATATCGTGTTAAATCAGCTACATTAACAACATTTTCTGTGTATGGAAAGAGTTGTTGAAAAATAAGTGGCAGACTCCTCAAGAGATTTGAGGTTTCAACAATAATAGGGGGAACTATTATTGAAATGATTGAAAGAAAAAAGAGAATAAAAAGAAGATACACGAGGGCAACGGCAAGGCCACGAGGAGTTTTTTTACCTACTAAGTAAGCTACTCCTGGACGAAGTGCGCTCATAATAATGAATGCAATAAGGAGAGAGAAAAGTATATCTCGAATAAACCAAAAGAAATAAAGAGATAGGGGAATGAGGGTAAAAAGAGCTATTGTTCGAGTCGTGATATTGATAGTAACATTGTCCTGTTTCATTCTATCCTTATTATACATCTAACTACTCTTGGATGCGAACCGGCATAATGATATGAAAAAATGAGTCATCCCCCTTAACCTTAAATAGGGTGGGCGCATCAGAACGAAGGAGCTCAATCACAATCTCTTCAGATGATACGTTATTGAGAAAGTCCAGCATATATCTAAAGTTGAACGCGACACGGACAGGCTCTCCAACAATTTCAATATCTTGCATGGTGGTATTTTCGGCATTTGCCTCTTTTTTCGGAGCAAGGAGTAGGCCCTTTTCTGAAAAGTCATACACAATAACATTAGAGTAGTCTCGAGCAAAGATTGAAATAATTTTGGTATTTCGGAGAAGTTCATCTCTGTTTAATGTTACCGTTGTCCTTTTTTCATCAGGGATGACGCGTTCGTATGGGGGGAATTCTCCGTCGATCAGCCGCGAATATAATTCTTTCTGCCCTATGGTGAATCGGACGACTTGTTCCTTCTCTGAAAAGGTAAATCCTACTTCCTTGTGATTTTTAGCTTCCCGAAGTACCTCTCGTAAAAAGCCCGAGGGAACAATCATTGAGGAAAATGCACCTGCTCTTTTCTCCTTAATAACAGATAGTCTAAATCCATCGGTTGCTACGAGGGTAAGCTCGCCACCAACTGCAACAAAGTTTATTCCCGTAAGTACTGGTCGCGCTTCGTCGGTTGACGCAGTAAATAAAAGTCGAGAAAGTTTTTCAGTTAAAAACTCCGTTTTTATCAATTGTTCCTCCTCTTTGAGTTCAGGAGGATAGGGGAGGTCTTTTGCATCGATGAGTTGAAAGTTTCCTTTTGTTTTCCCTTGAACAATCTGTATCCCTGTTTCTTGTATTTCTACTTCAACCTCTCCTGCAGGTAATATTTGCAAAAACTCCATAAGTTTTTTTGGCTCGGTGAAGAAATCGGCCCTTTTAGTCGTTATTATCGGTATCGTGATATGACAAAAGGCATTGAGGTCGGTCGCATAGAAATGCATATTTGTTTTGTCGAGGAGGATATATATTCCTTGTAACACCGTTGGTGTGTTGATCTTGTCCGAGGAAAATTTGTATGCTGTTTGTATACTCTCGAAGAAAACATCTTTATCTATTGTGAGCTTCATGGATAGTTATATATAAAATAGTAGTATTAGAGGCTGTGGACAAGTGTATAAGATCATGAACGGATTTTCAAGACAAAAAGAACCAGTGAAAAGCCGATGTTCATATCACGTGGAAACTATGTTGACGGAGAGAGAGCGGCAGTGATTGAGGAAAGTTCTTCACGAAACCCAACATCCTTCATCGTGAGATTTCTGATTTTATTCATAGCATGTAGTACCGTTGTGTGATCCTTACGCTTCACCAAAAATGCAACTTCTTCAAGATTAAGCCCGAGTTCAGTTCGAAGAAGGAACATTGAAACTTGGCGCGCAAGCACAATGGTGCTCTTTCGAGAGGCACCTTTCACCTGAGATTGCGATACTTCATAAAACGAGCAGACAATTTTAATAATATCTTGAGGTGAGAGCTTTCGCTTCTTTTCAGAGCTTTTATCTTTAAAAAAATCCTCAACAAGTGCAAGGCTGATAGAATGGTCGCCCGCAGCGCTTCTTGCATAAAGCGAGAGAAGGGTGCCCTCAAGTGAGCGCGTGTCAACCACTGCCTCAGCAATTATTTTTGCAACCTCAATATCTATCTCAATGTCTTTTTCACGCGCCTTAATAAGCAAAATAGCAGTTCTTAGCTCAAAGTCTGGCTGTTGAATGTCTACGATCAAACCACCAGAAAAGCGCGATCGCAAACGATCTTCAAGTTTCCGAATCTCGTGTGGCGGACGGTCAGACGTCAAAACCACTTGACCACCTGCCGAAACAATACTATTAAATGTATGGAAAAACTCTTCTTGTACTGTTTGTTTACCTGCAATAAATTGAATATCATCGACAATAATAAGTTTCAGTGTGCGGAATTTCTTACGAAAACGGGGCGTTGTCTTTTCTCGTATTGATTCGATAAGTTCATTCATAAAAGCCTCCCCAGAGCAAAACAACACGCCACTTTTCGAGTCGTCCTCAAGGACGATGTGTGCGATTGCTTGTGCAAGGTGTGTTTTTCCAAAACCCACCCCACCGTATAAAAACAAAGGGTTGTATGATGACCCGGGAGTTTTTCCTACTGATTGGGCGGCAGCAAAAGCAATTTGATTGGTTGAAGAAACAGCGAAACTTTCAAAGGTGTAGTTTGCACGAAGCCCAGCCTTTCGGAATACATCTTCTTTTGATGGTTCAAAGCTCAAAAGCGGACTTTCTTCTTTTTGCTTTCCTGCCGCAATAACGAGATCAATTGTTGTTTTTTTATGTAAATAAAAGGTAAGAAGGCTTTCGATATCTTCTCTTTTTTTCTCTAAATATTTTAGCGCACCGAGACTTGAGCAAGAAAGAACCACGATGTCTTCTTTTATTTCAATTGGACGAGCATCTCGAAGAATAGAAAAATAAATAGGGTTCTTCTTCTTTTTATCCTTAATAGAGGCCAGAAATTCATCCCAAAAAGACTGCAACATAGGGCTTAAATAGATTTATGTATAAAATGTGGATAAGTTGTCCACAAACAATAAACATATTAACACAAAGAAATCAGTTTTAGGTCACTTATTCAGTTCGGTCTTATGTATCGGTCAAAACACACAATAAAATACAAAGAAAGGTGCGCTGAGAATAGGGGTTTTCATATTGGCTTAACAATATTAAGATATAATTACATATGTTTTTTGATTTATTATTTCCTTCAAGATGTGTCGGATGTAGGGGGTTTGGGAAATCTCTTTGTTCAAAATGTAGAAATAATATCACACCAACGCGGATTGATGTGTGTCCGGGATGTTTTAGGCCATCAATTCTTGGAATAACACACCCTTATTGTCGCGAAAAGACCCTCCTTGATGGCGCGCTTTCCGTTGTCCAATACCGTGGGGTGACAAGAAGTATTATTAAAGAAGCAAAGTATCGACTTGCATACAATACGCTTGAAGATTTTTTAAAACACACGCCAGCAACTTGGTATGAGAAGTTTCATATTTTTAGCACGAAAATTTCATCTGCCACACTATGCCCTATTCCTTTGCATAAAACAAAATATAATACGAGAGGATTTAATCAATCAGATATTCTTTCAAAAACGTTTGGAAAAATAACATCGCTTAAAATAGAAAAAAATCTTGTACGAGTCAAAAACACCCTGCCACAAGCCAATCAAAAAAGTCGAGCAATGAGAATGATAAATATGCGGGGGGCATTTGAAATGAATATTAATAAAAAACCCTCAAACACAGTCATACTTGTTGACGACTTGTTTACCTCAGCAAACACAGCAAATGAAGCTGCTCGAATATTAAAATCAAACGGAATAAAACAAGTATATTTATTCGTTTTAGCTCATGGGTAACAAGATCTTGTATTTATTAGCCTATAATGATATACTAAACACATTATGGAATTTAATCGTATTATATCTTTGGTTCTGGGATTTATTGTTCTTATTCTTGCCTTCGTATGGATAAGTAATAAATTTCGTGCAAAAAACTCAACAACCCAAGCCAACCAGCCAATAGTAACCATGATCCCAACAATAGAAAAGGAACAGAGTGAAAAATGGAATCCATTCTCTTTTTTATTTGACGATAAAACTCCAACACCAACTCCAACAAAAAGCGAAAGCACCATAAGTACGACCAATGGAGAGGGGAAAACCCCCACTCCACAAGTACAAATAAGTATTATTGAAGGAAGAGATGCTGTCGAAAAGAGTGGTTCAACTGGACAAATAACAGTTACCACGAAGAATACAAATACAATGTACAATAAAAAATCTGTGCAACAAATCCCTGAAACAGGTTCTCCAACAGTTCTGATCCCAATCTTGACGCTATTTATTGCGGGAGGATTTGCAATCAGAAAAACTACATAACCCTAAATCGCATCGCCACGCTTTGGTTATACCATTACCTCATTATATTATTTGCTTTTTACCAACGCGTTTGTAATAATGGGTGATATTACTATTTGACACCCAAAAAATGACAAAAAAAACCACAAATGAAGAGCAAGGTCTCAAAAATAAAGCAATCAATTTGGCGATTGAGCAAATACAAAAACAGTTTGGAAAAGGTTCGATAATGAAAATGGGAGATGGACCAACAACAGCTGTAGAAACAACATCGACCGGCGTTCTCCCACTTGATTTAGCACTTGGTGTTGGGGGAATACCACGGGGAAGAATTATTGAAATATACGGTCCGGAAGCGTCAGGGAAAACTACCATAACTCTTTCAATTGTGTCACAGGTTCAGAAAAAAGGGGGAACTGCGGCTTTTATTGATGCCGAGCATGCCGTTGATCCCACGTGGGCTGAGATTTTAGGTGTGAATCTAGACGACCTGCTCATCTCTCAACCAGATACCGGAGAACAAGCTTTGGAAATCACCGAGACGCTCGTACGTTCTGGTGCGGTTGATCTTATCGTCATAGACTCAGTAGCAGCTCTCGTTCCTCGGGCAGAGATAGAAGGGGACATGGGAGACGCGCAGATGGGCCTTCAGGCGCGACTGATGTCTCAAGCACTTCGAAAGCTGACTGGGGTTGTGTCAAAATCAAGAACAACTATTATATTCACCAATCAACTTCGTATGAAAATTGGGATCATGTTTGGCAATCCGGAGACAACTCCTGGTGGAATGGCGCTTAAATTTTACTCATCTATACGAATGGATGTGCGGAAAATCCAAACACTGAAAAAAGGCGATGAGATTATTGGTGCGCGCGTTCGGGTCAAGGTGGTGAAAAATAAAATTGCCCCGCCCTTTAAAAAAGCCGAATTTAGCATTACTCCCGAAGGAGTAGATAATCTTGGCTCACTTGTAGATATTGCTGCAGAAAATAATATCTTAGAAAAAAGTGGTGCATTTTATAAATATAATTCTGAAGTGATTGGTCAGGGAATGGAGCAGACGAAGAGTGCATTAAAAGAAAACACAAAATTGAGGAAAGAGATAGAAAAGAAGGTGTATGCCACCCTTCCAATGAACAAAGAAAAAGAACAAGTAGAATCACAAAAAGAGAGCTAAGTTGGAAAGAGGTACATGGACCAGCAAAAAAAACAAAAGCAGATACTGATGAATAAGGCGTTTTTTTATCTTCGTTTCCGCGCACGGAGCGAATTTGAAATGAGACAGTATCTTCTGAAAAAATCTCAAACATATAAATTTGATACCATCATTGTTGATGATGTTATTGCCGACCTTATCAAGGAAAGGTACATTAATGATGTTGAATTTGCCCAAGGGTATGTACGATCGCGTAGTAATATAAATCCAAAAGGAAACTACGCAATATCTCAAGAGCTCCAACAAAAGGGAGTAGCTTCAATAATTATTGAAGCTGCGTTGAAAGAGAATAGCGTTGACGAGCTTACCCGCGCGCGAGATGTTCTTAAGAAAAAAAACAACCTTCTTGTCCACCTCCAAAGTGAGAAGCGAATGCAACGGGCACTTGGACACTTACAACGAAGGGGATTTTCATATAGTGTCGCAAAGCAGGCATATGATGCGCATTTCAACAATATATTGTATATATAACATATACATAGATCTTCTTCTTGAAGAATCCAACAAAACGCAGTACAATAGAGGGGTTAATAATTATTGAGGCAGAACAACAATTGCGTTATTTATTAATATGTCACTTTCTACACTTTCAACTTACTTTCGAGAAATAAAAAACGAATAGAAAGAATGAAACCACACAAGCCAGAGGTTTATTTGGCTTGGATATTGTGTGTGGTTTGTGAAGACATATTGATCTATCAACCTTCAAGTCGTAAAAGCTGCCTTAAAAATAAACATTATGTTCCAGTCATTAATTCAGTCGTTTTTTAAAAAAGAACGACAAGAGGAGATAAAAAAAGCAAAACAAGAAGCAAAAGAGCTTTTGCTAAAAGCGAGTGAAGAGGCGTTACGAGCGAAACAAGAGGCTGAAAGAGCGGGAAGAAAAGCGATTCAAGATGGAATTGAACTTGAAAAACGACTTGCGCGAAAAGAGCAGATACTTGAAGATCGTGAAAAAGAGATTCAAAACAAAGAGCAAGGGATGAGAGACAAAGAGGCGCACGTTGCAGAAAAGAAGGAAGAATATGAGAATGAGAAAGACAAGATTATTTCAAAGCTTGAAAAAATAGCCCAGATGACCAAGGATGAAGCACGAAAGTTTCTTCTTACCGCTTGGGAAGACAAGCTCAAAGGCGATGTTGCAAAGCAAATTCGCGAAGGAGAAGAGCAAATAAAAAGTAGTGCAACTGAAAAAGCAAAAGAAATTCTTATCGACGCCATGCGATATGGAGCGACTGATTATGTTTCTGAATATACGCTTGCGGTTATCCAACTTCCAAATGATGATTTCAAGGGAAGAATAATAGGAAAAGATGGACGTAATATTCGCGCATTTGAACTTGCGACAGGGGTAGATGTCGACCTTGAGGAAGAAGGGGTTATTCGTATATCATCATTTGATGCCATACGTCGGGAAGTTGCTAAAATTTCTCTCGAAAAATTAATTAAAGATGGAAGGATTCAGCCCCAGCGCATTGAAGAGATTGTAAATAAAGTCAAAACTGAAGTTGCTCAAACAATTTTAAAGGCAGGAGAAGACCTCACTCATAGAGTGGGTATTTTCAATCTTCCAAATGAAATAGTCCGACTGCTTGGTCAGTTCAAATTCCGATACTCATACGGACAAAATATGATTTTACACACTCTTGAGGAGACGAAAATTGGTGTTGCCCTTGCTCACGAGCTTAAGGCAGATGTGAATACGGTAAAAATTGGTTGCCTTCTTCATGATATTGGAAAAGTAATAACAGACAAAGAAGGCTCTCATGTGGATCTTGGAGTTGAACTGTTAAACAAGCATAGGTTTCCAAAGAAAATTGTCGATACCGTCGCAGCACATCATGAGGATATCCCATTCCCATCAATTGAGGCGGTTATTGTGTACATATCAGATGCAGTATCTGGAGGAAGACCTGGGGCGCGTCACGAGGACTTCCAGGAGTACTTAAAAAGAATAACAACCATTGAGGAGGCGGCAAAAAAACAAAAAGGTGTTAAAGAAGTATATGCCCTTCAAGCGGGTCGAGAGCTTCGGGTGATTGTCAGACCAAATGAAGTCTCTGATGATGAGGCAACTATACTCGCGTCTAAAATAAAGGAAGAGCTCGAAACGAAGTTTGAAGTATTCCCTGGGCAGATAAAGGTGACGATATTGCGCGAGTACCGGGCAGAAGCAGTGGCAAAATTCAATTAGTTAATATTATTAATTATATTCAAAAAATAAATCACTCATACCGTCACAATAGTGTAAAAATAATTTATACAAAACACATTTTGATATAGATTGTTGCAAAAAGATATTTTAAGTATGGATTGACAAGACGCCTTCGAATATATACCCTGTAAAGGTATATTATGATATTTGTTGCTCCAATACTCTATATTGAGTATTGGAGAAAATTAATATAGAAGGGAGGTGAAAATAATGACAAAAGCAGATCTAATTGCACAGGTTGCAAAAAAAGCAGGACTCACATCAAAAGCAGCAAAAGATGCAGTAAATGCAGTTTTTGATACCATTGCGCAAGCAATGGAACGAGGTGAAAAAGTAGTGGTAACAGGTTTCGGTACATTTCTTGTACGAAATCGAGCAGCACGAAAAGGACGAAATCCACAAACTGGAGCTGAAATCCAAATCCCCGCAACAAAAACACCCGGCTTTACCGCTGGAAAAAGTCTTAAAAGAAGAGTTAAGTAACTTTTCTCAAGGATGCAACCCCGCTCTTTTGATATTGACAAAGTCATTTTGTACCAAGAGAGCGGGGTTGTATTTTTTAATTAATTTATGAAACGAATCATTTTATCAATTGTCGTCGTAGTTCTTTCAATTACATTTGTTCCAGCGCTTTATTCTGTCACAAAACCAGAATCGATCGATATTGAAAAAAATGAAGTATTATATCAACTTCCGTATCCAGGCCTACTTCCAGGACACCCACTCTATTTTTTAAAGGTAATTCGCGACAATATTTTACTCTTTACAACAAGGGACAATTTTAAAAAAGCAAAATTATATTTACATCTTTCTGATAAAAATATTGCTACCTCAATATCCCTGATTAATGAGGGTAAAGAACAAATGGCTATAGATCAACTAAAGCTTGGTGAGCATCGGTTTTTAATGATCCCCCCCATCCTTCAAGAATTGAAGAATCAAGGATGGGAGTACTCGAGTGATTTTATTATTGATTTAAATCAAAGCAACCAAAAACATAGAGAAATTATTACCCAGGTAATCGGCAAAGTAACCGAATCAGATATTAGTATTCTCAATGATTTATTGGATCAGAATACAAAAGTAAAGGATTTATTACAAGAAATAAGATAAATACATATACTATTTACAACAAGGATAAAAAAACTTGTATTTCGTGGTAAATATGGTATAGTAATAACCTGTTTAGGACAGTAAAGGAGCTAGAAATTATGCCAAAAGCAAATAAAGCAAACGATCAAAAACATTTACATCCAATGGAGATACTCCTCCATGCAAATAATGTTTCAAATATTCGAAAAGGAACAGAAATAAACGCTAAAATACTTTCCCTCTCAAAAAAAAATGTTTTATTTGATGTTGGTGCAAAAGCTCAGGCAGTACTTGGAGAAAAGGAATTAAAAGAAATTACTACCTATCTTCCCTATCTTGGTGAGGGCGACACGGTGAAAGTCCGCATTATATCTACAGAATCCCGAGAAGGATATCCAGTCGTTTCGATGCGATCATTTTTTGAAAAGGGAAAATGGAATATTCTCCAAGAAAAAAAGAAAGAAGAAGCTGATATTGAAGTTGTATGTGGAGAATATGGAAAAGGTGGCGTATTTATTGACTTTATGGGAATTCGCGGCGTAATACCCAAAATTCAACTAACTACAGATTTTCTCGAAGATCCATCTCGGCTCCAAGGGCAACGTATAAAAGTAAAGGTGCTTGAAGTTGATGAAGTAAAAAATCGATTAGTTGTATCACAAAAAGCTGCGGTTCTGCAGATTTCACAAAAAGAAATGAAAGAACGATTTGCAAAAATCAAACTTAATGAAGTTTACGAAGCAAAAGTACTTGGTGTTTCGGAGTTTGGTATATTTTGCGAAGTCCAAGGAGTAGAGGGGTTGGTCCATATCTCAGAAATTTCTTGGGAAAAAGTAACCAATGCCTCGATTTATGTAAAGCAAGGAGAGATAATAAAAGCTATTGTGGTTGAAAAGAATGAAGAAGATTTGAAACTAAACTTATCGGTGAAAAGACTCGCAAATGACCCATGGGAAGAGATAGTTGAAAAGTATCCAAAAGATAAAGAGCATGAGGGAGAAGTGGTAAGAAAAGAGCGGTATGGATATTTTGTGAGACTCGAACCTGGTGTTGAGGGTCTTATTCATGTGAGTAAGCTAACCGGCGAAGAGAATTTTGATATTGGAAAAAAGATTAAAGTATTTGTTGAACGGGTAAGTAAAACTGACCGCAGAATGAGTTTGATTCTTCCTCAAACAGATAAGCCTGTGTTCTATCGTTAATAAACTAAACTGAATTTTTTACTTCGTTTAGATCTCTTTGTAACTCTTCTAAAATAGCTGAAGAAGTTATTTTTATTTTTTCTTCAATATTTTCAACCACATCGTGCAAGTGAGCCCAAATATTATCATGATGATCGTGGGACAAATTAGTGAGAAACGTCTTCTTATCGTTTTCATTCAGTTCTGAAAGAATCTTCTCTATTACCCCATGATGAATGGTTGTGTGGACAAGTGTTATCAGCTCTCGATGTTCATGTGGTTCGAGATCTAAATTACTAAGCTCTATTTGTATAACGGTGACATCGATAAGATGACTATAAAACTGCTTATTCATAATTATTTTTCAACTGAAATTGGTCCAAGCGGAATGGTATTTTCTGGATCGTCAATAAAATAGTATAGCACTGGACCCCGGGCGCCACCGTCTTGGCGCTCAAGATGTGCCATCACTTCGGGAGAACCCCCTAATTGCTTACCTGTTTTTAACGATGGGCCTGCGTCTCCAATAACAACCACAACGGCTTTGCCATTTTCAGGATTGACCACAAGCATTTTCCGATATTTGAAAAATGCATATAATCCATTCGGATCTTCATTCCATCCGGGAGACAAAAAAGTTTGGACTGCAATGTAATATTTTTCTCTCAACACATCTTGGCGCGTCATATCTGAGCGAGAATTTGAGAAATATCCCCAAGCCCCACGTCCGGGAGCCATTCCAGACGACCAAAATTGTTTTTCATTTTCATCCGAAAAGTGAGTAGACATAGTATCCCCAGGGTATCTTATAAGATGTTGTTCCGCACCAATAATGCCATAACTTCTGTTTAACTGTTTCCCTTCAAGCGTGGTTGTTGCAGGCATATGAAAAAAAGTGGTGAGCACGTGCCCAATTTGTTTTTTTTGGTCTTCGGTGAGAGATTGAACGCTTTCGGGAAGAAGTGCTGAAAGTTGACGAATAAGTTCCTCCTTATTGTGTACTGTGCGTTCCTCAGAGGGCGTTGGTGGGGGGAGGAGATTTTGGGTGATCGTTGCTGCGCTTGCAGGATGTGCCAACATAAGGAGGCCCGTTGCTGAGCCGACGAGAAGGTGTTTCGAATTATCACGCATCCACTGAAGTGATTTGTCATGTTTTTTCCACAAATCTTTCCGTATTTTTTGATGACGCTTTATCCATGCATCTTTAAGGAGTTGAAAATGTGGGCTCTGCCTTTTAGTCATATTGTTATGGTAGTTATGTCTTATTTGATTCTAAAAGAGAAGTTATCTGACTTTTATCAATAGAAATTTTGAGTGGGCGAATCATCTGCACCCCAAGCAAGGCGAGCTTATATCCTAAACTCAACAAAAACTGCATAATAAAGTAATGCACGGTAAGATTGAGCATGTTATTTATGGCTTTTTGGTCAATAATACTTGATATGTCAAAACCACCACCTGAGCTGAGGAGAGAAAGGGGATCTTGTTGAGCTTGTTTGAGAAGTTCTTCAGGGTTACTTTTATCAAAATTATTTGCAGTATTTTGATTGTTCTTTTGTGGGGTCGATTTAATAATTTGAATAGGGGAAACCCTTCCCGTAAAGGTGAGTACAATTTGAAATGTTGCAAAAAACATAAATATAATACCAAGACCAAGAAGAGAGTAACCAACTATTTTTTCTGTAGTCATTTCATCATTGTAATATATTTATGCGCACATTATCATTAACGCAATAAATCTTTATTTACCGTTAATATCTAACTTATAATGATATTATACACAGATGTGCACAACTCAATTTATACTCTATAATTACTAATATGAAGGTAATAAAAAAAGTAATATCGATATCAAAAATAGCGAATAATATAAGATTAAAAAAGAATACTATCGGATTTATTCCCACAATGGGAGCGCTTCACGAAGGACACCTTTTTTTGATACAAAAAGCTCGAGAAGAAAATGATATTGTTATTGTTTCGATATTTGTAAATCCAAAACAATTCACTAATGCGCATGATCTTGAAAAATATCCCCACAATATTGAGAGGGATAGGCTCCTTATTGAGTCATATGCAGACTACCTTTTTGTCCCATCAGAGCAAGAGATGTATCCATCAGATTTTCACACATCAATCACCGTTGGTGACCATGCACATGATCTTGAAGGGAAATTTCGACCGGGACATTTTGAAGGAATGGCGACCGTTGTTCATAAATTTTTAACTATTTGTGTTCCAACTCGGGCATATTTTGGCCTCAAAGATTATCAACAGTTCATGGTAGTATCACAAATGGTAGAGGATTTAAATATAAACGTCAAAATTATTGGCGTTCCAACGGTCAGAGATGAGTCGGGCTTAGCCATGTCTTCGCGAAACGTTCAACTGTCGGATGAAGATAGAAAAGTCGCCGCGCAAATACACAAAGCATTATTAGATACAAAAAACAAAATTATATCCGGAGAACGAAATTCTCATATAATAGAGAAATATTGTATGGATTTGCTATTACAAATCCCCAATTCTAAAATTGAATATGTAGCAGTTCGTACATTGCCGTTAAAAAGAACCCAAATCATTCAAAGTGACATAGTACTTCTGGTGGCACTCTCCATTGGTAATGTTCGACTGATTGATAATATAATTGTATATAACGATTAGTTGTTTTTTAGAGATCTCTTTATGAACCATAAAACAATACAAATAAGTCCCATGTTTATAATTGTCATTCCCGTGAAAACGGGAATCCAGACTGGATCCCCGATCGAGTCGGGGATGACATAAGGTAACCCGACGGTCTGCGTCGGGGAGTATCGTTATATTCAATAAAAATCTGCAGCGGTCATTTTAAGAAGTTCCTCAATTGATTCAATAGTCATATCAATTTTCTTATGCGACACATGATCTTTATTTGAGTAATGTCCTTGACACACTTCAACAATCCTCGTTTCAGGATATTGTTTTTTCATTTTGATAAGCTTTGGCGAACGATCATCAACAAAAACCTTTGTATAACCTTTCCATTTTGCAAAAATTACATCAATGTGATCTGACTTATGGAGATATAAATATATTTTGTCCACCAACTTATTGAGTCCAAGTTGTTCGACTTTTCGCTTTTGATACACCATGTCTCCTTCGGTAAAAATAGCGACTTTACCAAATGATTTAAGATGTTTGAGAGCTGCTGCTGCTGCTGGATACATTGCCATTTTAAAATCTATGATGAAAAATATATTTTTCAGCTTTATGGCACACGTATCCGTATGTTTTTCTTTGCAATATTTTTCAATTATTTTTGGAAAATCAACGAGATTATTTTTTGACCGAAATTCTTCATGCTCTTTCCAAAAATGGTTTGCCTCACCATGGCCGAGCACTTTTATCAGAGATTGTTTTATTTCTGTTTTGATTCGATCAATATCCAAAAGCGCATTATCTATGTCAACAAAAAAAACCAGTGGCTTATGCATATGTATATACTATCATTAGATAGTAATATCTTATCGCAACATGAGTGAAAATATGCTTAATTAATTACTAAATTGTCTCAATATTTATGCTTGGACTTATTGGCTTTACATTACACACAGTTGGAGAGGTTATGGTTGGATTTACCGCAATTATGGTGCATCATCGCGTGTGGAAAGAGCACAGGATTGACAGTAGAGTGTTTGAGGAGATGAAGATTGAACGAAAAGCGGGGATAGCTGGCCTCTTATTTATTATAATCGGCTTCGTTCTCCAAATAATTAATGCGTTCTTATTTGAGTCATTTATCTATTGAGTATTTAGACTAGAGCGGGCTTACTTGTATCGCATCAAGGAAATACCATATTACATACAGTAGTCCATACGCAATAAGCATAAGAATAATACCAATCACTCCCCAAATAAGCATGCGTTGCGACGTTGTTTTGGTCATCTGCAAGTTTTCATCAAATTCGATTGCAGCAAAAATAATAGCTCGATAGAGGTCGTATAGAAATCGTTTGAGTAAGTCAAAAGCAGTCCACATGCATTTAGTATAGTATGAAGAATAAAAATGTGCTGTCCAGCTTTGATTTCCCTTGCGGGGATACACTATTCATCCCAACACTTATTGATTGTGTTGAAATGCCAGGCATGGACCAGGGCAACGATCGGCGCCAAATCCATAATGTGGACATTTTTTACAGATAGTATTTTTTTGTTGTGCCCAAATTTGCATATGATGCGCAAATAATTTATTAGATGTGGCTTCTAATGATCTTCCCTTTATTGGGAGCCGATATTCCCGAGAAAATGGAAAGCAGTGAAACGCTGTTTCATCTGAAGATACATCAATATTTCCTTCTTTTGCAAAACAACTCCATCCCATATATTCAACGTGCTTTTTCATGTAAGAGAATTGAGTTGTGGAAAACATACAACGAGTAAGTCCACAATTGAGCGCAATGTGTTTCTCATACCCCATAGCACGTAATTTTGAAATGATATTAACCATAACAGATCCAAATAGTGGAAAATCCTTTAATGAGTAGCTATTTTTTTCACCAGCTATTGGATTTGCAACACCGATGCGGACATTATGTATAGATGCACAAACTGTTTTTAAATGTTCTAAATAATCTATAGACGTGAATGGAGTTATGGTGAGCGAAACTCCTACATTGGTGATTTGACCAAGATATGAAATGAGATTAATGACACGATTTCTCACCAGAACATTATGTTGAAAACTTGGTGTTGAAATGTTGAATACATAGGCAACTCTGTCTTTATATGAGGCAAGCAGAGCTACTGTCTCTTTATTTAATATGCCATTACTAAATATATGAATTTGAAAATTTTTTTCACTTGCAAGGTCAAGAAATCCAGATAAATTCTCATGCAGGCAAGGTTCGCCACCCATTAATCGAATTACTTTTTGGCTTTTATCTTTATGTGCAGCTAGTATTCTTGAAAAGGTTGCCAGAGACATATTTCTCGGTATTCGCTCTGTGTTTAGCTCAGCACCTGCAAAACAAAATACGCATTTTTGATTACAATAATTGGTAATGTTGATGTTGATATGCATCTTTGCATTATATAAAACTTTGCATGTATAATTCAGGTATGAAACGGAAATATAAAAGCCCAAAGATAGCAAAAAATAAACTCAAAATTTCTTTTTTGCGATCAAGTATTATTCATCGCGATGGCATCGACATGTTAGAGAATCTCTTGGTACAGAGCAATTGTGCCTGCGGTACATGTGGTTGTGGATATACAATATGCGCATATTAGAAACAAAAAATCAAGATAATAATGTATTACACAAATACAAAGATGTATATATAGATAGTGTGGATGGACATCAGCTCGTATTTAAACCCACAAGCGACAGAGGTTTGATTCTCCTTGATGCACCGAGCGCATTTATATACCGTTCTATAAATTCCAAACGAACAAATCAAGACATACTTCGCCTTGCACGCAATCAAGATGACCAAACTACATTAGAGCAAATAAATCAATTCATCGATAAATTGCAAAAAGTAGGTCTTGTCTATACAAAAGGATCTACTTACAAACGCAACCAACCAATGAAACGGAAGCTCTCAGCATGGTTTCATGTCACCAATCAATGTAATCTCCGATGCACCTACTGCCATGTATCAAAGACCTCAGAACGTATGACTGATGAGATTGGTAAGAAGGCAATTTATAAAATGCTGAGTGATGGCAAAAAAAATCATTTTGATATTGTACAAATATCTTTTGCCGGAGGAGAGCCTCTTCTTGAATTCAATCACATTACCCGCATGGTTAAATATGGCAAAAAGGCTGCAAAAGAAGTCGGGATACCAATCGAGTTTGCAATGACAACAAATGGAGTACTGATCACGCCAAAAGTTGCAAAGTTTATTAAAGAAAATAATTTCGCAGTTGCTGTCTCACTCGATGGAATAGGGAAGTACAACGACATGCAACGAATGTTTGTGAATGGTGGACCAACATTTAAGTATATCGAAAAAGGGATTAAACTACTTCAAGATGAAAATATTTCCGTACATATGCTTACAACAATTACAAAGCATAATGTTGCTCATTTGCCGGCACTTTTTGAATGGTGTTACAAAAATAATATTGCTTTTGGTACAAATCTCTTTCGAGATAATCCCTGTGCCAAAGATTTAGAACTTACACTCAATGAAGATGAGGCAATAGTTCATCTTAAAAAAGCCTTCCGTCAAGCATATGAAAAGGTATTAGAGGTGAAAGATCAAACTTTTTTTTATAAAACAATGAATACGATTCTTGATAGAGTTCAAATTTCAAGAGCACATGATCGTGCATGCGGTATTGGGTTTAGTTACATGACAATTACTCACAAAGGTCAGATTGCATCGTGCCCCATGACTATTAGTGATCCGATAGGTTCGCTAAATGATGCGGATATTGTCGATACTATGGTGAAAAAAAGTTTCACCTATAAACAAAAAGAAATTATTGAAATTTCAAATAAATGCAAAACATGTAAATGGAAACATATATGTTGTGGAGGTTGCCCACTTGCATTCCACCTACAAGGGAGTAAAGAAAGCAATACGCCCGATTACTGCAAATTATACAAAACGCTTATTCCTTACTTGCTAAAAATTGAAGCGCGAAGGCTCATTAGATGGGGTTGGTGATAGAGACTTTTTTGATTTTCTTATGATGCGCCGCATTATTATTGATGGAAATACTATCTATCTCGAAACAGACAACAAGCAGATAGATGAAATTCTAAAGACCACTCTTCACTCTGCAAATGCTTCTAAGATCAGGCAAGCTGGAAATGATATTCATATTATCGTGGATGATTTTTTACCTCCTTTGCGATCAAGTGTCATTTATAAAACCGCTGAAGAAAAAAAAATTATTGGATTTGCTCTTAAATCACTTATTGCCCTGTTTCTCATGGATAAAAATATTATTACTATGCATAGTTCTTCATTTTTTATTCATAAACATGGGGCATATGTATTTACCGGGGCATCTGGTGTGGGAAAATCAACCATTGTTCAAAACGTTTCAAACGCGAACGTTCTGAGCGATGATGTATCTATTCTCTCTTTCGAAAGTGGTAAATGGTATGTTCATCCTTCAATGCTTGATAAAGGTGTGTCAAATCGAAATAAAAAGGGAAAGTATATACTCCGAGGAATTTTTACCCCAATTAAAAGCAATGAATTTACCATTAAAACTATGCCACTCGAACGACAGCTAAAATACCTTACTGAAAATAATCTGATATATATTAATGCGTATTTTCTTGCTCGAACAGACTTTGTTGATGAGAAATGCAAACAGCTCAACTCAATGCTAATTAACCTATTATCACAGCATCCTGTTCGTGAAGTTTACTTGCAAAAAAATGAAAACTTATTTCAGAAATTTTCTGACTGACAAGAATATGCAAAATACATAAACACATATGCATAAATTTATAAAAAACCCAAAATATATTTTCCAAAAGTTTGATCATGCGTTATTAATTTTTGATACAGATAATGCATGTGTTTTTGAAATGAATGAACAGGCAGAGGTCATACTAGACCTACTGGTACAAGGAAAAACAAACCAACAGATGCTTACCGAGTTGAATAATGTGTACTATGTGGATAGGAAGCTGCTTCTTAAAGATATCAATAAAACACGTCGATATTTAGATGTAAATCAGATCGTTATCAAACAATAATTCATTTCGATTATATGGTTTATTGCTGTGCATCTTCGTGTATATAAATACGTCTTAACACAAAGGAACGATTTTACGATATATTGATAGTATCAATAGACAATCAATAAATAGAAGTATGGATAATTCAAGATTAGGTGATACTCCAAAAATAGTAATTGTTTTATTACTCACGGTCATCGTAGGAGAGCTTGTTTATTTATCGACAATCCTTAATAAAGATAGTGCCAAGCAGGACGGTTTTAGACAGTTTCCAACAATAGCGGTGACAACGCCTACTATAATTCCCTATTCAAATAAGCATATTGTTGATGAAGCTACTAAATTTATTAACGAATTTAATATAGATACGTTAAGAAGTATTTCTCTGTATTTGAAATTGGGCATTGCAAAGAATGCTTCTTTTTTTGTTGTATATGAGGGCTATGTCGTAAATATTGAGAGAAGCCAAGAGCAAAAAGATCCTTCAAAAAATCCAGATATACGCTTTGCGATGTATTTGGCAATGGATAAAGACGCTAAAGAACATGAATTGATCATTGGCCTCAATGATAAACAAATGCTAACAACTATGGTGACAAAAAATGGAGCAGTTATTTCTTTAGATGATATTAGGGTTGGAGATAGGCTCAGAGTGAATGAAACAGTAAGCGTGTTAAACATCGAGAGTAAAGAGCAAAAAGAGAATAGTTATGCCATAGATGTTTTGTAATAGTGACCTTAAAACACGAAGAGCTATTGAGGGGTGTACCTTTTTCTGAGGAGATAATTTCTTCTTTGCTGCCGCACCGGTATTCGAACTTCTCCAGGATGCTCTAAATTGAAATTATTCTTCTTTTTGTTTCTCCAAAGAGTTCCATTCTGGGACCTCCTGGCTCACATTAGATTATTAGAACAATCTAAAACACTCAATCTGGAGTACCCTTCATATATAGAAAATGCCAACTAGTTTGAAATTTGCTCTTCAGTCTCTAGGAAGGAATTAAAGCTTTCAAAGGAATTACCAATACAGCATAAATATACTGTCATCCCACTTGAACTTATGAAGCTCTCTTATATCAATAAACTAATGTTTTATGAGTTTAGAATTATTATGTCAAATAATTACGTTGAATAATTGAGACAGAGATTGATAAGAGATTAAAGAAAACATTTGGAAATTTAAGCAACCTCTCAAAATTAAAGAATTATAATGTTACTTTACAAAATGTATATAATGTAATAATGAAAAAATCATATTATATTTTTCGTCATGGTTTAACTCTACAAGCCAAGAAAAAGCAGTGGTATTGGCATGCACTTTATTCTGCGCAAATAATAGATGAAGGAAAACCAAGCATTGAACGACTGGCCGTCTACATGAAAGATATTAAGGCTGATTACTATGTTTGCTCTCCTTTTCTCCGTTGTAAGCAAACAGCAGAGGTCGTAAGTAAGGTAACAGGTAAAAAGTTTATTACAGACAAACGACTTGGTGAATATGTGTTTGAATTTTCCTGGAATTTTAAAAAGAGAATCTTGAGTTTTATTTCCGATATGGAAGAATCAGATTATAAAACGATCGTTATATGTACGCATTCTATTGTTATAGAAATGCTCATACAATTTGTAACGAATGGAAAACTAAAATTTTTTCATAGACTAACGGCACCTTTAACAGGAGTCCTAACAATAATTAAAAACAGAAAAATTACTGAGAAAAATTTTAATTCCTAAGGCAAATGGATAAAACATCAGAAATTAAGAAAACAAAATTAATATATAATCCGCTTGCAGGCAAAAAACGACATCTTAATCCTTTACAAACGGTTGTGACTTTAGAAGATATAAAGGACTTACTTTATCAGTATCAAATTCCCGTTGACTATGCACCGACAAAATATGTTGGACACGCAACGAAACTTGCTAGAGAAAGTGTCAAAGAAGGATATGATACTGTTATTGTAGCAGGAGGAGATGGAACAGTGGAGGAGGTTATTAATGGACTCGTAGGAACCAATATAATACTTGGAATTCTACCGATTGGGTCTGTCATGAATGATGCACGTATGTTGGCTATTCCTTTAGATATAGAAAAAGCTGTCCAACTTCTTAAAATCAGACGAGTTCGAAAAATTGACGTGGGAGTAATCACGAAACTTAGTGGGGAAAAAATTGATCCTTTTTACTTTACTGAGCAAGCTGGGATTGGAATTGATGCAGTTATGCATCGCTATGCCTCAACATTTTTTAATAAAAAGATGTACGGTAACATCTTTCGAATTATAAATACTTTCCTTAATTTCTCATCTGATACTGTAGACGTATATTTAAATGATAGTAAAATTAAATCATCAGCATCACTTGTTATAGTTTCAAACGGTCCCATTTGGGGACCTGGATTATCTCTTACCCCTCATGCAAAATTGAATGATCATAAATTAACCGTATCGCTCTATGAAATGAGTAAGACTGAACTCCTACAACACTTAATTGGTCTCATTCTAGGAAAAAAGCCACAATATCGTAAAATAAAATCTTTTAAATCAAATAAAATAAGAATAGAGTCAAAAATTCCTAAAATGGTCCACGCAGATTCTCGAATATATGGTGAAACTCCCGTAGAATGTACGATTTATCCAAATGCACTCTCTATAATTACTGGGTTTCCAAAGGAGGGTCAATCTACCTTTAAAAAGAGGACTTACTTAGATCTATAGTTTATAAATTATCAGGAGATTTTAATTATCATTACTCTCCTCCAGTTAACTCAAATATATATGTAACAGATTATGTAAATTCTTAAGGTTACGGACAATATTATTAAACTTCAATCTGCACCTGCCTAAATGTTTGACATACCTTAAACAAATACTCCTCCAAAGAGTTCCATTCTAAGTACGATGGGCTCGCACACATTTTTTAAAAATAATATGAATTAGAAAATAAATAATTTCTATATTCTATCCTATAATTTCAGTTTAGCCGTGAGTAAAATTATCACACCTTAACTATAATCCCAAATGGTTCGAATCCGAGCACTCTCCAGGATATGGTTTTTTAGGCATGTTTGGAGCTTTAACATAATCCTTATAGTTTCTAAGAGTTTTTTGAAGCATATGATACTACCTTAGAACCGAGATAGGTTTTTAGATGAAGCTTTCGTCTATAGCTTACTGGAATAATCTAATCGTTACTGGTATGTATATAGTAATCGGTCTGAGTCCAATCAGGCTGCCCAGCTTGGATTCGAACCAAGATAAACGGATTCAGAGTCCGTTGTCCTGCCATTAGACGACCGGGCATATATTGGCTTTTAGCTTGTAGCTACTTCCTACTAGACCATTTATTTTACCACAGACTTGTGTTTTAAGAGCAATCCAAAAACCACCGGAATAAGGAGCATATTTTGTTGAAGGGTGAGCCAATAATGATCCATCATGCCGGTATAAATAATAGTCAAGATAACAATTATTCCAACGGGTGTTTTCCAAAGTTTTATTATATTCTCTCTCAGAAGATAGAGCAAATAAAAAACAAAGAGCACCCCGATCTCACTCGTTATAAGAAGAAAAATATTATGCACCGGCTGAAGAAAAAAATATGAGTATGGAATTGAAAATGTGCTTTGCGCGATTAAATAATTTCCTAAACCAACGCCGATAAATAAATGTTCACGAATAATTTTAAATGAGGATGTCGCAAGCCATAATCTTTTATCTATTGATTCTGGATCTCCAACTCCAGAGAGGAAGATGCTCCCAAGAACTATTGGTACGATAAGTTGGGATGCGCGACAAATAAAACAATGAGTTTTATTCTTCAAACTGATATATATCATAATGCCTAATAAGCCAACAATTGCAATTTTTGAAAATGAAAATAAAATAAGCACGATTGTGATAGCTAAAAACATGTTCCGGAGGATGTGGTATTTTTTAAAAGGTTGGTAAAACGAAACAAATCCATATAATAAAAGATAAAATCCTGCGAGTGAGTTGGGATGGGAAAATGTCCCATACCCTCGTATCACTTCAATTCCTTGCAGCGAAATTTTAGCAATTCCTGGGGTTGCGAGTGAAAATGATCGCTCTCCCAAGAAGTACCATATTCCTTGCAATGAACCATGATTCATAATTTGAGATGTAACAAGAAGGAGTTGCATACCAGCTGAAAATAGTAATATCTGAAGGAGTTTTTTAGGATGAAGTCGAGACTGCGTTATGAATAAATAAATGAGCCAAAGTTCAGAAATTTTTATATACGAATAGATAGTGATTATGGGTTTAAGAGAAAATATAACATTGAAAACGATCAATACTAATCCCACCAGCGCAATCTTATTTGAGAAGATGTCACGAAATTTAAAAACTACCTTTTTTGATAAAAGAAACGGTCCTATCATTAACATAATGAGAATTAATGCCAGTATGTCGGTCAAATAGAGTGAAGGTGCAAGGTAGTCGATCCGAATCCCATCAATATATGATTGAGAAATGAAGAAAAAGGTGCCCAGTTGTGTGGGGAGAAGAAATATAAAAAGATACAAGACCCAAGTATGAAGGCGAACAAAA
>PFOB01000035.1 GCA_002792315.1 Candidatus Roizmanbacteria bacterium CG_4_10_14_0_2_um_filter_39_13
TAGCCAGCCAGTTTCATATTGGATTCTATTTTTTTGTTGTTGGGTGAAATCATCCTTTCCAAGGAGCAAATCAACTTTAGTTGGACGGTTAACCTGAGAAATATTTGGTACTACTGCTGATTTTGCTTTTTTTTCATCTAGAAGATCTTTTTCGGGATCTTCATCTTTACCACCTCCATCATCTTCTTTATCATCATGTTTATCTGTCTTTTTCTTTTTTTTAATTGGAGAATCATCATCATCGTGATTTTCATCAGTGTCTCCAAGAATTAACTCTGGATGTTCTTGAAAGGAACTCACAATTAAGTTTGATAAATTTTGAATTTCTTTTACATTTTCAAAAAATGCTATTTCATCAATAGTTTCATCGCCGTGATCAAAATTTCCCCATCTTTTTACTAGTTCAAGCCTTTCTTTTGCAAAAAGACTCAGTGTTTGGTCTTTCTCACTAAAAATCTTTGCAAAATCAGAAAGAGCTCTTACTAAGTCACTTGGAAATAAATATGTATAGTATCTATTGGACGAAATAACCAACTCTTGTTTCTCAATAGCCTTGATATTTGCTGAGGCAAGAGATTCTGTCTCGCTAACGTTAAATCTCTCAGTTTTTGAAAAAAGATTTGTTATAGATGGGGTTTTTTCTAGTGAAGCAAGGAAAAAAGCACGACCTTTGGAGTCGCTTCTACCGACAAGATCTTTTATATCGATTATTTTTCTTTTGAACAGGTATTTTGTTTTGATTTCAGCCACAAAATGATTATACCCTTTGATAAATATGGTTAGCTAGGTGAGAATTGATTATTAGCGGAGAAGTTTACTCTTTAGGTCTGATATTGAATTCTTTTTTCTGGTTTTCATCAAGTTGCTTTGTTACCATTTCAATTTGTTCCGGAGAAAGTTGATGCCTTCCAAGTAGACCTCCAAATCTTTGACCAGCTAATAGTTTATCTCTGTTATCTTTACTTAATCCGGCTAAAAATCTATACATCTCATTTCCTTTTCTTTCTTCTAAAAATGTAATTAATTTTCTGGGTTCAGCTGCTTCAACTAATTGATTGCTAAATTCTTCCCTCATGCCTCCATTTCTTCCAGAAACATCAACTCCAGAAAGTCTGGCAAGTCTAGTTCCTGTGTCTCCTAAACTGGTTATTGCATATGAGAGATTGCCGTCAAAAATCATCATATCTGCTGTTACAAACAATGCCAGTATAGCAAGCTGTTTAAATGATATTGTTTGTTGCTCATCGGCTTGAGTATCTTGGATGGTTATGTCTAGTTTATCCTCGCCGTCTTTAACAACGTCAACAATATTTTCAGGTTTGATATCTACAGCTTCGCCGGATTCTGGAGCAGCTATTCCCAGGAGTTCTGATGTCTTAATTACATTTTCTTTTTGACGTAGTTGGTCCTCTTCAATTTTAATTCTAAGGTTCTCAAGCGCTATGGAAAGTTCTGAATCATTTTCTTGTTGCAGAAATTCTTGATAATTTCTTCCAGCCATTAATTCAAGTAAATCAGATTGTAATTCTCCAAGTTGTTGGGACGTAAAATCTTCAGGATTTGCAAGAATAGCATTAATTCTAGCTGTAATTACTGCTTTTAATTCCCTTAATTCATCTTCTGTTTTTGTGTTTTGGTTTGCTAGGTTTTCAGTTGTTTGGTCAGAAGCTATTGGTTTTGAGTTTGTCTTGATTTCATTTTGTAAATCTGGAGCGGCCAAATCAACAGTTTGTACTTCATTCTGCATTTCTGGAGTAGCTAAACCGGTAGTTTGAGTTTGACTTTCTGAACCGGCTACTCTAATTCCTGGAACTCCGAATAATTCACTCAAGCTACTTGCCCCAGCGAGTCTATTAGATTCATCTACAAATGCTGTTTCAGGTGGTTGAATTACGCGATTTTCTTCATCTGTCGCAACAAAAGACATTTCTTTATCTACTTGCGTTTGTGATTTGGTTTCATGCATATCACCACTCTAACTTATTCTGGTGAAATATTCAACAAAGATTGCTATAATAAAAGAGATGATGATCATGAATGAAGCTGATAGTGGTGAAGCCGCCAGAAGAGAACAAGTTCTGAGCGAGTCAAAACAAAACCTAAGGAAAGCGCAAGCTAGCCTAGAGGTCTTGTTGGATTTCATTGGAGATAAATCTGCTAGCACTCTTGATAAAAAAGAAGCAGTAAGGCTTATTGTCGAAGTAAGAAGATCAATCCAGGGTGTCGATTATTGGACACAAGACTATGGATCAAGCACTTCAAAAGGGAAATTATCTGATCCAGATATTGAAGCCGTAGTAGATGAAAGAAATAATGTAGTAGATATTCTTGAACAAATTGAAACCACATTAAATTTTAACTTCAAAATTTTTGAAGGTGATGAGATAGCAACAAACGATCGAGCTGACAATAAATCTTTTTCTTTGCCTGACGAAAATAGTTTTTCAGGCGATTTTGATAATGACTCGCAAAAATTTGATTTTGAACGCGATTGGACAGAAATAATAGGTCGACTCACTATTGGTAGAAATGAGCTTTTGACCAGCGTCAATGAAATGATTGAAGAAGCTGCAACAGGAGTAATTAATGCCGATATGTTTAGTAGATTGAGGGACAGTAATGTCTTATTTAGAAGATATATAAGAGAAGTAAGAAGACAATTAAATCTTAATAGTATAAAAAATAAAAGGTTTATTGATGAGCTTGATGAATTTGTTAATAGTGAAAAAACTCAACAAATTAATGATTTGCTGGCTGAATTTTTTCAGCAACATATTAAGGATAAAAAAGGTGGCATTGACAAAGAGCAAGAAGTTGATGAGTGGCCACTTGAACAATCTAAAGAGTTGGCTAGATCAATTGTCGAAATCACTCAAGTATTAGACGAGATAGACAGTCGAATTATTAGAGATTTTGACTATGATGATCCAGCAGATGATCTTTTACTTAATCAAATTCAGGAAGATTTTAATGCTCAAGTAGTATTAATTAAAGGAATGTCAAAAAATTTGGATTTTATAAAGAAAGTTATTCCGTTATTAGTTCCAACAGTCAATTTAAAGATAACTAAGGTTGTTGAAAGACAAGAAGAGTTAGGTGATATTTTGAAATCTGCCGACCAATTAGAGGAACGTGCAAAAAAGGTAGAACACCAAGTTTGGATAAAATTAATATTTATTCTTCACCCAGAACTAAAAGCTATGGCTTCTGATTTGGAAGAGTCTAGTCCAAATCCAACTGGTGATGCTGAAGACGATTTCAATAATTTAATTGATTATGCAACAAGGCTGGAGGTTCACATACTTGCTGTTGGGCAGATTCAACAAGGATATGTGACTCAGCCCTTAAAAGATTTCGATTTTACTGGTGCTTTCTTACAATCAATCCAAGAAGAATACGATTTTAGAATGAACAATGCATTTACATTTTGGCAGAATAATTTAAATGGTTTATATTCAAATTTTGATAATACAAAAGATAAATTTCTGAAAAAATTGGTGGTATCTGAGGGAGTCAGTGATGCCGTTTTAGAAAAGACTGAAAATGACAAATTATCAGATGTTATCAAGAAGCTAAGTGAAGCAACTGAAGATGCAAAAAAACAGGTTACGACTTCAGTTAATGTTAAAATTCCTGGAGGCGATCGAAGTCAGCCCTATCTTCAGTTTCTAGAACCATTTTGGGATAGAGCTAAAATTCAAATAGATCGTAGGAAAAATATTTATGATCTAAATGAAGAGAAATTGCGTCCCGTATCTGCAGAAACGGCAATCGACTTTTTATCAGGTGGATATATTCCTGGAGCTCCAAAAGAGTGGAAAGAAAATAATGGATGGAGAAAGGAAACTCCAAGTAAACTAGCTTCAGGAATTTGGGCATACGTTGAAACAGTTCTTTTAGGTGATGCGGCTCGCGAAACAGAAGCTTTTATGAAAGTAGATCTGCTTAATACGGAAGTTGGTATGGGTCACCAACAGACTCTGCACTTGATGCTTAAATCTTTTATGGCTCTAAGTGAGACTTTTCCTTCACCAAAAAGAAAAGAAATATATTTATTGGGTGATAAATTAATTAAAGATGTAACTCAGGTACAACATACTCTTAATAGAGGACATGGTGTTAGTGAACTTGAGAAGAATCCTTCAGGATTAATAGATTTTTATAGTAATGTTGGTAATCAGATGACTAGAATTGATTTTGCTAGAACCGCTAGGTTGGGTGAAGAATATCAAAATAAAGAAGGATTAAGAACAGTTTCAGAAAGATTACTTTGGGCTCAGCAAGCAATGGCGGCGATGAATGAACCAACATTTAGAGGAACAGCTTGGTTGTCTACTTCAGAAAATGCTAAAAATGCGGAAATTGCACGAAATGTTAGAGAGCGAAATCCGCTGACAATATTTCCTCTAGCAACAGCCATAGCAGATGATTTTTTTGTAAAAAGAGATGTTGTGAGGTTAATTGCTGGATCTGATACACCCCCAAAATGGGTAACAGAGTCTTTAGACAGATATCCAGGAGAATCATTGAGCGAATTTGCCACGAGGAAAAGACTCTATATGAGTGAATGTCTTCAAGAAATGTTATATGGTAGAAACGCAGCTGGAAGATTACTTACTGCAAATAATGCTGCGCCCGATAGTTTGTGGGGCAAATATCAGGCCTCAGGTGGAAATCAGGTTGAAAAAAGGAACTATTTAGATGCTGTTCAAAAGAAGACAGTAGTAACTGGACATTTAGCTGAACAGCTAGCAATGAACTTGGCAGAATATTCTTTAGAGCCATGTAAAGCCGAAGGTCAAAGAATGATTCCAGGCACAAAAACAATTACAATTGATGGGCAAGAAATAACATTGCCAATATTAGATGCTCTTGCTGGACCAACTGCTATTTTTGTGATGAGTAGGTTCTTCTATAATCAGTCATATAGAAGAAAATTAACTAAAAAAGGTAGTGCAGAAGGATCTCCTGGACCTAGAGAAACGCTGGATAATTTTTATTCAGTTTCGGATACTCAAAATGATAGATATTGGTATATTCCAGATGGTGAAACAGAAGGAGTGACTCTTAAAGAAGCTATTATTTTAGCTGAAGACAGAGAAGCGTTTAGAGATATTCCATGGAGTACAGCGGTTACTGAGGCTGAAAGAAATAGCGCATGGGTAGAAGAGGTGAGACTTTCGTTAAACCACTGGGATAGAATGACTAGGCCTGATGGAATAGGTGTTGTTTGGCATAATATAGTTAAGGCAGAACCTGGATCGTCGGGATCATTATTGACATTCGATTCAAGCATTACCATATCAAAAATATTTCCGTTTGTCAGAGAAGTAACTTATATGATGCAAAGAGATAAGGGAGTGAAGCTTCATACATGGCCTAACGAAGAGGAATGGCAGGATTTTGTTACTGTTGAAGCACATTATTTAGCTGAAATAGATGATGGAAATGCTAATCCTGCACAACCTATTGAGGTCGAAGGAGTTAGAGTAACAGATAAATTGTGGAAACTTGTTATAGAGTTGAGCAGACATCCAACCTCACAACATATACTTTCAGATATATGGGAGCCTGAAGATGACACGAGAACTAAAGTAACAAGATATGCTTCTTTGATGGGTGAGGTTGTCAGAACTCCAAAACTTAAAGGCATGAGAAATAGTTTTGAGCAAGCGGTTATGAATAATGAGTCCAATAGCCAATGGGACGTTTGGAAAAAATTATTTATTGGAAATACAATTATTGGTAGTATTGCTTCAGGAGATCCATCGGCTATGGATTATAAAGACACAAGAGCAATTAAACAGCTTTTGAGTCGAGAGGTTTGGGAAAGAGAGAGTCAAAATGCTATAGCTAAATTTGCTAGAAAATGGTTTGCTGGCACTCAAAAAGAGTTAGTTTATCAAGGCATTGGTATTTTTAGTGCTAACGAGGTTACTAAATTGCTAGAACTAGCGGGTGCACCATCAGGATTAATAGCCGTTGCAAAATCCTCTATTGCAGATCTTCAAAAAACAAATTAGTTATTAATTTAAATGTTTATTCAGGCAACTTCATTTTTGTTACTGAAATATATAAATTAGTTTGAGTATTATTTAATTAAAAAGTTGGGACAAAAATCTTAAACTCTAGAATTAGTTGATGATCTAGAGCCAGCTCTAGTTCTAACTCTACTTGAAACTGGTCTTCTATTCGCACCTGCGCCAGTTCCTCCTCCGGCGGCAGGTGAATTATTTTGAATAGTTGGATCAAAATTTCTTGCACCTCTGCCAGCAAGTTTATCTGAAATCCATTGGGCTGGAGCCACGGTTCCAACACCTAAGTTAGCTAGTCCTTCTAGATTTCTTCCTAAACCACTGGCTTTTCTAGCAATTCCTGGTAAGTATTTGATGGCTGGAATTGCGGCAACACCACTTGCTCCACCAATCAATCCTCCAGCTAACGCACCTCTCAAACCTCTTCGACCGTTAACTCCTTTAGTAGCTCCAAAATATGCACCACCAGCTGTTCCAACTCCACCTAAGACTCCGGCAGCTCCAACACCGAGACCAATAGTAGCCAATCTCTTTGCTCCCCATCCTTTAGTTTGATCTCCACTCCAAGCACTCTTTGCCCTAGCACCAGCCGCATTGAATACCATCGTTCCAAATCCCTCAGTAGCACCCAGGTTTTTCTTTACATCTTTAA
>PFOB01000078.1:0-9960 GCA_002792315.1 Candidatus Roizmanbacteria bacterium CG_4_10_14_0_2_um_filter_39_13
TGTGTGGGGAGAAGAAATATAAAAAGATACAAGACCCAAGTATGAAGGCGAACAAAAAATGATTGATGTTCCATAGCATTACTGCAGTTGTCTTCCTTCTTGTATGATAGTGGAAAGATGCGTCATGAGATTAACATACATATTTGGATTAAAAACCACAAACAAGGATGGGCGCTGCCAGATCGTTCGATCACGTTTAAGAAGTGGGGAATCAAGATCATTTGTTGTTATGAGATTTCCATTTATTTTGAGCTCGCGAGTGGAAGGGTTAACATCGCTTGAGAGGTTGACTTGGCTTGCGATTAAAACACCATTAATTAATTGAACGCTTGAGTTGATATTAATAGTTCCGGCCGCTATTAATGCAATAGAATTGCCACCAGGATTGAAGGTGTTGAGTGGTGCGTCAAGATTAATATTTCCTGTAGCAAGAAGAACTGCATTGGTAATCGAACCATTAATTTGACCAGGATTTGTGGTGCCTATGTCGACGTTGCCATTAAAGATATTTATAGTGTTAGACTCCATATCCGCAAGAGAAGTAATCACCACAAATTTTTTTCGAAGCTTTACATATTCGATAAATGAATTAATATTTCCCAGATATCCTAGTGATCTGGTATAGTTCTGTCGTCGCCACTGATTTGTTGAAACTTGAGCGCCGCCTTGATATATGTTTGATCCAGATATTACAACTCCTTCTTGAGTTGCTCGTGGCGGATTTGTGCCTCTAACTATTAAAAATCGATCAGTTGTGTCATCGGTATCATACGCCTGAAGAGCTACGGGGATAAAATTATTAACTGCCCCATTTTTATAGAGAGATGCGCCTTGTAGTTTGTACCAAGGATCGGGAGTGCAGTTTATGATGTGTGGCGACCAGGTAAGGAGGGGGTTTGGGGATGAAGGCCAGTTTGGCGTCCCGCTCTGATCAATATTTATTGCATAGACATGAAGATTGTGATCGACCCCATCTTTTAGGGTATCAGGAATAACCCAACTAAATCCGTGGTTTACGAATCCTCCACATTGCGCGCCGACTGCAGGTTCTCGATTCACGCTCGCAGTTGTTGCAGCAAGAAATGTAGCGCCGTCGTAAATATGAACGTCAAGTGGCTGATCAAATTTGTCCCCATCACATGTCCAACCAGTAACTTGTTCGCAGCTTGGTATGGTTGCAGGGTTTGGCTCATGGTACCCAACGGGCAATATATCCTTGAGGCCAAGTTTAAACCACCATCCACTTTGCGCATCTGGTATCGTCACCTCACAATTTGTATCTGGCGTGAAGGTATCAGCACCAATAGTAAACGGCAAGCATTTATAATCCGGATGAATATTTTCAAGACGCACGGTAAGGTTTGAATTGTCACAGGTGCTATACCACCAAGCGGCTTGAGGGTTTGACTGTGTTACGTAGTGATCAGCAGTATTACAATCGTCAACAATTTTTACTCGTAATCCAGTCGATGATGGGCAACTGGTGAATCCGCCATCAGCAAGTGTGGCTCCGCCCCCTGTACAACTTGACGCTTGAGGTGCATTTGAATCTTGCCATGATACCCACCCCGCACCAGCATCTGTTATAACACGACCTGCAATAGGAAATTCTCCAACATATCCATGATCATCAGGGGAGCAATTACAATAATCTCCCGCTTCAACATCAATTGGTAAAATAATAAAAACAGAAAAAATAAGGAAAGTAAAAAACAACCCAAAAATCTTTGGAAGCTTATAATTTATTATGGTATTCATACGTGTGGTTATACTACTGCTAGAGTAGCATATTTTTATTACTTGAGCAATAGTTTCCAACTTCATTATTTTGAATTGTATACTGTATTTGATGAAATTTTTTAACCCAAAAACTACATTTCCCATAGTGATATTATTTCTCATTTTTCTTGAAGGTATTGGCGTAAATCGCGAGTTCATTTATTTGCTCGTAGTGTCATTGCCATTGATTCTAGGCATTATCACTATATATAGCAAAAATGGTGAAATGAAACTAAAAGTGCCTTATTACTTAGGATGGGCTGTGATATTTTTTTTGCTCAGTTCAATTGTTTCAATTATTCTTGCACCAAATATTCAGCGCTCCTTTGAATACACGATCTATTGGATTGTAATATTTCTCACCACAATTTTTTTTTACAACGCACACACGCAGCAAATGTTAAAAAAGATATTTTACGGATTAGTAGCACTTGGATTTATTTTTGCAATTTATGCGGTATTTCTAAAGTATTTGCTGCCAGAAGCATGGAGCGTCCTGATTCCACGACATATGCATCAATATGTGGCAGATCCATTTGGTACGCATAATCCACTTGGTGTTTTTCTCTTGATTCCGCTGGCAATGCTCTTGCCATCATGGAGATATGGGGAAATGAAAAACGAGCAAATAGCTTTTATTCTTTTGTTTGGATTTTTGGTATTTTCTTATACACGAGCTGCATACGCAACATTTGCACTTATCAGTCTCTTTTTCATTGGATTTGAAGTATTTATAAAAAAAAGAAAACTACCAAAAAGGATATATGTAATATTAGGAAGCTTCATCATTGTTTGTATTTTTCTGTCTATTATCATTGCTTGGTTTTCCAGTGGTCCAGAATGGTACCTGAGGATTCATGATTTTTTTGTCGATTTGTTTGGGATGCCCCGCTATAAAGGATTTATTAGTGGAAGAATTCATTTCGGGCTACAAGCGATAAAAGGACTAATAGAGCGCCCTTGGATTGGATGGGGGTCAGATAATTTATTTTATGCGTCAATAAAATATACTCCAATCACTAAATTCACAACCTATGTAAGTGAAAATCTTATTCTTGATATTTTTTCAGAACAAGGAATTATTGGTGGAATTCTATTTTTTTGGATGATTGGATGTATGTTTTGGAGGAGTTTTGTACTGGTAAAACAGAGTGATAGTATTTTGAACGAAAGATTCTTTTTCGCCTTCACCACATTATTAATTCTCATGATGGGTAACACAATCAAAAGAAACTATATGCTCTTTATGTTCTTTTTTATTATCGCTGCACTTCTTTACTCAGAGCGAAGAAACATGAAGATTCACTTCAACACCCTCTTTATTACCTCAATTATATTATTTATATTTGTATTTCTGAAAATTAACAGCACTTTTTTTCTTGCAATTAATAAACCTCAATTTGCTCAATTCTTATATCCGCTGAATAAAAATGCGTACCCCATTCTTATTGATAGTTCTCAGAATAGAGCAGATAGTAAATCTCAACAAAGATGGACTGATCAATATCTCTTCCTCTTTCCCGGAGATCCACAAACACTTATTTCAGCGGGAAACACGTATATGGACATTAACAAACAGCAGGCGCTTGATTATTACATGAGAGCGTACGAGGCTTCACCATTAAATGATTTTACGGTGGTAGAAGGGATATATTTTCTAAAAAAAGACATAGAGGGAAAACAAATGGCCAAGGAATTTTTGTTTGCACATATTAATCGGTATCTATTTGCAAAGAAATGGGCAGCAGGGCAACAACAAAAATATGCTTCGCTTGAGGGGAATATCATGTTTCTGTGCGGAGAAGAGGGGTATGATTGTTGGTTTGTGTATGATGAGGTTGAGAAGATTAATTAGAATAGAAAGCATTAAAACAAACACAATTCCTTGTTTGATGAAGGTTCAATGATTTATTCAACAGCCTCTTATATTTTTAGAATGAACCGAATAATAAGGAGTGTTGTTTTGATGCCAATGTTTAGATCCGTTGTCCAGTTTTTATTTTCCACATATTTACAATCAAGCCTCATCCATTCGGCAAACGATAGCCGATCTGGTCCCTGAGTCACCCACGACGATGTGATTCCGGGAAGGACATCAAATCGTTTGTCATAGTTTCGGGGAATTTTCTCAGATTCATCAATGGGAAATGGTCGAGGACCTACAAAAACCATATCCCCTTTAACAATGTTAATAAGCTGAGGAAGCTCGTCGAGCCCGGATCGAGATAGGATTTTCCCTACTTTTGTAAATCGTGGATCGTTGCGTATCTTAAAAACCGGGCCAGTACGCTCATTGAGTGGTAATAGCTTTTGTTTTTTTATTTCTGCATTTTCTTCCATAGTCCTTATTTTATAGATAATGAAAGGTTTTTTATCTTTTCCCGCCCTTATTTGTTGAAAGATAAACGGTCCATTTGAGGTAATGCGAACAACGATATACATCACTGCAAGAAAAGGGGATGAAAAAATGAGTAGAAAGAAAGCGATAAGTCGTTGCATATTGCTGACAGAATAGGTCAATAAATTATTATTGTCAACTTCGATATCGACGGTAAAAGATGAGAAATCTTCGCCTCATTTTTGAATAGATGGCCCATACAATCATATATATGACAATGGGCTTCAAAAATACAAGTAGACGTGTCATCAGTGGCTTTGGCGATAGATAAAAGAGATTTTGAAAGAGTTGTGTTCCCTCAGCGCTACGGGGCTCTGTTTCAAAAACGTCATTTTTTTTGAAGTGCTGATTGATGTATCGAATGATTTTTTTTGAAGGGGCTATTTCTTTCAAAAAAGTCTTTGGTATTGGTGTTTTAAAATATTTCTGTAGGATTACATATGATCCATATGCATAGTTTTCTAGTTGATATTTGAGAATCAGATCGGCAGCTTCTTTCCAGACAGCGCGGTTCTTATGGCGAGAAATGTTCTTAATCACCGCATTCAGAAGATCAAGTCTATGAATGCCACGATAGTTGTGATGAAAAAAATGGAGCGCCAGATATACGACAAGATGTGCGGGTGACAATATTTGATAAGGGGAATTATAAAGTGTTACTACCTGTTGATTGTTGAGAAAAAGATCTCCCAGTTCATCAATATTTTTTTGCTCATAGAGCGCGTCAAGTGTGCCAATCTGAGTCATCATAAACACTGGTTCAAAGTGGACATCGATCGCTATCGGGAAAAATGAAGCACGTTTTCGTACATATGTTACCTCGATGGACTTATCAAGCATCCGTTTCTGAAGTGAAGATATGGAATCGTCTTTTATCGTGTATCCGAGACGAGTCAGTATTTGATCAATGACCTGATAATCATTTAGTTTTACCAAAATATCAAAGTCAGTATACTGTCGTCGTGGATGGGTTTTTGAATAGTACAGGTGAAGAATGAGCCCCTTGAGAAGAACATAGGGAATATTATGCTTGTTAAGCTCAGAAATACAATCGTTTATTGCTTCAAAGTATTGAGTCGACTGCAAGAGATACATGGTGTCGGGATGAATAAACTGGTCATTTCGTTTGACTTGATACACACGACCAATAATATTTTTTGAGTAAATGAGAGGATCAATCTTAAAATTATTATCACCTTTGGTGATGATGTAATTTTTTCCTTTAAAAATGACACGATGGGTGATATAGTTTGATTTATCTTTTGCAATAACTATATCGTTGATATTAATATGAGAAAAAAGAATTTTTCTGTAATATACAACATCTTCATGAAGAAGGATTGGAGCCATACTATTGCCGAAACATTTGATTCGATTAGTCTTACGGAGCGCTGTGTCAATAAATTTAACTGCTGAAGATTTCACAAGACATAGTATACTATATGAGAATGAAACAGAAAAAAATCAAAATAAATAAGGGATTTGTTTATCAGGATGTTGAGGATGAAATGATAATTTTTGATAGTGAAAATTCAGTTCTCCTTACTTTCAATGAGACTGCTGCATTTATTTTCAAAAAACTTTCAAAAGGAGTTGATGTAGAAAAAATTAATACTACACTGGTAAAAACATATGACGTGACTGAAAAGGTAGCACGTAAAGATATTAACAACCTCATAGGCGCACTGTTGAAAAAAAAGATTATCTCCGAATGATATGGAAAAAGTATTTATGTTTTTTAAAAAGAAAAAATCATTGCCCCAATTAGTCTGGAAATTTGTTCGAGCTAATTATTTTATTTCCATCATTGCGGTAATAATCCTTTTTGTTGGATTGATTGCTGCTTACAAACTTTTGAGCTCAGAAGATGAGTATATATATGCAAAAATCAAAATCTCCCAAGGATTGTGGTGGGCAAATACTGCAAAGCCAGCAGTTTGGATGGTTGATGCAATTAAAAAAGGAGATGTTGAGGTAAGTCTCTCAGGAAAGCCCATGATCGAAGTACTTGAGGTTCGAAACTATCCATGGTGGAGTTCGGATGAATATGTTGTGTATATAGACGCAAAAATCAAGGTATCAAAGAATAAAAAAACTGATACTTACTCCTTTAAACGAGTAACAATAGGAGTTGGTAGCCCTATAGACTTGGAGCTTCCCTCGGTGCAAACATCAGGAACAATTATTGAAATGTCGGAAAAACCCTTTTTAAAAAATAAATTAATAAAGAATATCACCTTTGTAAAAAAGTGGGCAGAGCCATGGGAGTTTGATGCAATTCAAGTGGGAGACACGTATAACAATGGCGAAGAAGATGTTTTTGAAATTCTTGACAAAAAAATCGCCAATGCGCAAGCAGAATATATGCCAAAGCTCGGATACAATTATCCTACTTATAGTGAGTCAAAAGTGCACATTACGGTCACCGCAAAAGTACTAGTCAGAGAAGAAAATAATAATATTATTTTTGGTGAAGATCAGATTTTGCGCTTGGGAAAAGGGTTAAATCTGGCAACAAATAAATATGCATTTACTGATTATTTCATCTCCGACATACAATAACCATAAGAGAAAAGCAAATAAATACATACCAGGTATGCAATATTATAGGTTGTTTGAATAGATCTTCTTGACATTAGGTAAATCCAATTTATACTATAGGGTATATGTCTGAAAGAGACTCAGTATTTTCAAAAATATATAACCGCCGACAAGTGCTAAGGGGAATGATTTGGAGTGGATTGGGAGCGGCTGCATTAACCGTCATGCCGCCAAATGCTTCCCGAGCAATGGCTACCCCGGCTGGAGCGCCTCCTGAAAATGGTGGGCCCGCTCCAGAAGCTGGCGAAATCCTTGGAGCTGTTTGGCCAGGTATCACTCTCGTGGAGGGAGAGCCACTTCTTGAAGGGGGCGTTCAGATTCCCGATCTTCTTTTAGCAACAGCCGAAACAAGATTCCGCATAGAGGCCAATACTAATAACACGCCAACTAATAGACCTGTTGGTACCATTCTTGCAATTACTCCCGGAGAGGAAAATTTTGCATCTGCAGGGAATCAATGGACAGGTGGAGATCTGATCTACACAAAAGGACAGTTACAAGACGGCTCTATTCATGAAGTAACAGCAAATGACATTGGAAAGACGCGTGTTGTGACTCAGGCAGATTTCGAAGCAAATCCTGCCCTCGTTCCCGATGTAGTACAAGAGCATTATCAAACTCCGGCAGAACTTCCCTCAAGCGGCACAGTAGCATTTGACACGGAAGCATTTGGAGGTATTTATGATGGCTTCGGTGGAACAACAGATCTCTTGTCTGCAGCAGTAACTGCATGGGGTGAGACGATCCCAACGATTACAGAAAAAGGAGTTAAAATACCACATCCAGAGTCAGTCTTTGCGGCAAATCCTCTCGATTCATGGAGAACAAGTGTAGCACTTTCTGCATACGAGTCGACAATCAGTGATGAGGCTGCAAGCGGCTCATTTGATATATGTACAGTCACCGGAGAAGCGACCCCGTGTATGTTCTATCGACGAGTAAATCCCGAAACTGGCGACATAGATGTGATTAGTCTTTTTGAAAATGAAACGTCCGATCGGCTTTTTGCAGTAACACGATTTTCAAATAATAACGATGGGCTGAAGGTTATTGGAAATGGCTTTGTCGAGCAAGGGGGATTGGTTGCCGCATATGGAGAAGAGGCAAAAGTTATATCAAATCAGACAACAGCACTTAATGGGAGTAAGGTTATTGATCTAACGCAAGAAATAGAAGCACTTCCACAAACTGGAGTATTTATTGCTGGTGATAAATCTGGACCACAATTTGCACAGAAATTAATACCTTCGAGCGTTCAGCGCATAGTATATAGAAGGGACGAGTCAAGCGGAGCGCCACAATATAAAGCAGTTGTTTATGAAGAACGAGCCGAGGAAGAGCCAACTATTCTAAGTTCTGGCGAACTGACCAACACTCAAGAATTAAGCGGGACTCTTAATTTGGCATTGCCAACGGCAGAAGGTACTTCTCCAGAGGCTCCTCATACAAAAGAAATTGTGACACAGGAATGGGTATATTTTGCCGCAACAGGAGAGTGGGTAAAACCTCCAGAAGATGCAAGTACAAAAAAGGAGCTGGAACGTTTTGGGGGAAGAAACGTATTTCATCCTGATGAAACAACAAGGCAACAACTCGTCGACTCAATTATTGAAGATGAGAGAGTCACTGTGGAAGGTTTCACCGACAGATTCGGAAGAGACTTTGTCGCAACACTTACTGCAGATGGTACACCACTACAGATTGCATATCCAGATGCGACAACAAAAGAATTACGTTGGCAGCGAGCAAGTCTTGGAACACTTGGTGAGCATGCCGGGGTTGATATTGGAGTCCCACTTGACTCGGGTGTAAACTATCTCATTGACCTTCATGATTTTAACTTAGGCGTTGTGACATCGTCATGGGCAGACACGGTGATACCACAGGAATGGAAATTCACACACGAAGGGCATCAGCTGAGATACGCCATTAAAGAAGCAGGACTTCGAAAGATTCGTATTGCCGGACTTGGAAGTGATCAACCTGGAGAACTGAACGGAATGTCAGCGGCAGCACAACTTACACAACTTGATGATTATTTAACTAGAGCAACAACTTTCTTTGAAGGAGAAAGAATGAGATATGAACAAGAAACGGGAGAGAAAATACAATTTGAATACAATCTTGCGGGCGAACCAGGACCAGAGCCTGAAAGGAATGATTTTTTATACTCTCAGCACGGATGGGGTTATATCCGACACATAAGTGATGAGGTAGATAATCTTGCGCCAAACTCATTGCAAAATTTAAACGAAACAGATAACCATAGATCAAACGGGACCTTTACCAACAGAACAAACACAGTTATGAGTCTTATGCCTCCAGAACGGGGAGTGCGAGCAGGGAGAGAAGGTCATGTACAACAAAATTCATATAGTCCGCTTCCACGACAAGGAGATATTTATAATACTTTTTCAGGGGCGCCATTTAATTCTGTTGTCACCGAGCTTGATGTCAATATGGAGACCACGCATGGTACAAATTTACTCTCTGTTGGCGCTACTGAGCAGGAAATAGCTTCGTGGGCGCAAAAAGAAGCTGTTAGGTATACGCATCAAGATATTGTTTTTAGGCAATTTACTCGTGAGGCTCTTGCATCGGGTAAATGCAACAGCATCACTTTCTGGGGATTTAATGATGGCTCAAACGACTTTAAGGATGGGACATGGTATCGACATTCGGAAAATTTGACCGATCCTGATGCGACATTGTGGCGTGGCGATCACACCGATCCTCAGCCGAATCCATCATACTACACTGTTAGAAAGGCCTTATTTGATAATCTAACGGGTAGACTTGCGCAAGATGTGCGGACTGAGCTGGGCATTCAGAATTAATCCCCGAAGACTCCAAAACAACAAAATATACCCGAAATTGTATGTTGGATTAAAGAGCGAGTATATAAATAAGGTCCAGAACGAGACAATAATCGTGTGGGTATACACTTCATCTTCTCTCAATGCTTTAATATCATTCTGAACAAATAAAGCGAGTAATAATATAAATGATATTAATCCAAACAAACCAGTCTCAGCAAACATCTGTAAAAACACATTATGCGGCAGTTGAGTATCATATATGAGAGTTTTTTGTTGGGGATTACTTGTTGTGGTATTAAGTGAATTTATAGTCGGAAGATAATCTTGCATTTGTCCAAGTCCAACGCCGACAACTGGAGATGA
>PFOB01000078.1:9966-25125 GCA_002792315.1 Candidatus Roizmanbacteria bacterium CG_4_10_14_0_2_um_filter_39_13
AATTTCAATTGCTACTTTTGCCTTATCTATTCTTGACATCAACGAGTTCACATCTTCTATCTCATTGGATAATAAAAAACGATCGATAAGAGTATTTCCAGTTGTGTGAGATACATATAAAAAAGTTAGAAATGAAACAATTATTACGAGTGGGAGAACGAACACAACATATTGCTTTATGTTCTTTTTAAGAATAATAGACGACCCTAATAAACTAAATATGAGCATGATAAACCTGGTACGAAAGTTTGAAGCAATAGAAACAATAATGACAGGAATAAGAAGGAGTAAAGATGATCTTATTCGAACATTTTTATAAGCAACATAGAGATATGAAATGAATGGGACAAAGGCTTCATCGTACGTGTCTAAATATATTCTTCCGCGTTGAAGATTCATTTGTATATGCTCTAACAATCCAGGATGGAATAATAAACTAAAAATTTGAAAAAAAACAATGGGTGAAAACAGAAGAAATATTTTAAGAAAAACATTAATCGATAGCGACAACATGAACAAGAGGAGTAGTTTAATTTGAGTAGTCTCGTTGCTTAGATCTTTTGTTGTGGCGAGAATGAAATAAAAAATCATAGCAATAAACACATCTTTATATTGATCAAAAAAGATCATTGGATACTTGCTATAAATAATTGAAGCACTTTGAGAAAGAAATAAAACAAAAAAAACAAAGTTGTGTTTATTTGTGAGCCTATGGGTTAATGATTTATTTCGATCAAAAAGATGAGTAATAACCAACAACAGTATGAGTATTTTTACGATTATATGCGTATAGATAAATCCAAGATATATTGATGGAATGAAGCCAAGTGCAAAGATTCCAAAAATACATGAATTCTTAATGCGACTAATCATATATTTGTAGGAAATGACTTAATGAGCGTATTTGACTTTCATACTGGATTGCCATATGTTTTTGATTCGTTTTTTTAATTCCATTTTGTCGCATTTGCATTTTTAAATTACCATCTTGAATTAACTGTTGCATGGCTTTGCGTAAATCAGCAGTATTTTTTGGATCAATGAGAAGCGCGCAATCTTTTCCAAGTGAGGCAAGGTTTGAGGTTTTGCTGCAAATAACTGGGCATCTATATGACATAGCTTCGACAACGGGGATTCCATACCCTTCATATAAAGATGGGTACACAAAAAAATCTGCGCGCTTTAATAAGTATTTTTTCTCATTTTCAGAAATATACCCCATCATGATTACATCATTTTTGTGTTTCATACTGTTTAAATAAGTAAATATGTTTTGATATTTCCAGCCTTTCTTGCCACATATTACAAGTTTATGTGGAATCGAGCTTGAATTTTTCAATTCCTCAAATGCTTTGAGAAGTCGAACGATATTTTTTCTTGGCTCAAGTGTATTTATATTTAGGATAAATGGTCTGTTGATATTGAAGTTGGGATTTTTTTCTGGGCCAACAAATTTTTTGTATGCATATGACACAATGAATATTTTTTTTGGAAGAATGTTGTAATAAGTAATAAGATCATTTTTTGTGCTTTTTGAGTTAACTACAATGATATGTGCTTGGTTGAGGCTCCTCTTAAAGAGGAGTTTATGAACGACAAATCTTAATAAGGGGTGCGTTGAGGGATAGAGGTCGAGTGAGATATCGTGCACAAAATAAACCTCTTTTTGAGCATAAGGAATGAGATGTGGAATGGAATTGAAGTTGAATATGTAGTTAAATTTATAAAATCTTAAGCGGAGTGGCAAGTAATTGTGCCATAGATATATTTTCATTTTAAAAAAGAAATTTCGTAAAAGAAGCAAGTGTTGTGAGTTGTAGTCTGTCGATTTATAGTCAATAAATGAATAGGAAAACGAAGATTTATTTGTTTCCAACAGAGTATTGATAAATGAACGGGCGTAGAAACCAATTCCTGTTAATGTTGGTCGTATACTTTCAGTAATAAAGAATAGATTTAGTTTGGAATTATTATTCATCTGGTGTGCATTCTACATAATAAATATAGTCATCAACCTCAATTTGTTTGGGAGTGCAGTTATAAAATTCTTGTAATTTTTGTATGGTGCTTATAGATTTTTCAGTTTTATCGATATCAAGAAGAAAGATCCTCTTGAGGTTTTTTTGATAGTATGGTGATAATGCTTCAGAGATATTTATAACGCGTACATTTCTTATTGGTGTAAACTGCTCATAAAGTTGAACAGGGGCAAACATATGGGGTTCGCTTGTCGTAACAATAATTGTTTCTTCAGATTTTTTTCCCTGTTCATGTAAAAGAAATGTAATCTTTTTCCAATCATATGGCGGATCGACGTAATGAAGTCCTGGAAAGTTTGAAAAGAAATTAACAACCAAAAAAAATAAAATTATGAAAATAAAATATCTAAAGTATTTATAAATAATAAAGGAAATAAATGTGTAGCCGAAGATAATGAAATAGTTAAAAGTTAAAAGAAATCTACCATGAAAGATTACATAAGCATAAATGCTATAAATAAAGGTAATAATCAGCGGGAATAGAGTTGCAACCAGAATAAAACTACCTTTTAGTCTTTGTCTGGCAAATATTAATATTAAACCAAAGAGGCCGATGGAAACAAACACAACTGCAAGTTGCATTGCATGCCACTGGAAGAAACCTACCAAAAAATCTGACTCCTTTGCGATTATCCCAGAAAAAAACGGGAGTCTCCAAATGGTTGAATCAAAATATGTACCTTCTGTGAAGCTTGTCTCAAGTGTACGATGGGCAAAATTAAGATTATATTTGAGGTTTTTTATGAAAATTGGTAGCCAAATCAAACAAAATATCCCAGTTGAAAAAAGAGCATATGTAATATGAAGAGTTTTTGATTTATTTTTTTTATAATATACCGCAATAAATATAATCCCAAATATTCCATAACTCAAAATAAGCCATATACCACTGTAATCTATAAAAAATATTAGGAGATTGGTGATACCAAAAAGAACCGTATTTTTTAATGAGAATTTATGAGCATCAAGAATATTGAAAAAAATGATGAGAGAAATTGTTATCGCTAAAATTACGAATGGATACGGTCGTGCAACCATATTTAATGAGATTTGTGTGTGGGAAAAAACATAAAAAAACAGCACAAAGAAGGGGAATGAGTTATTTCGTGGAAAAAGGTTTTTTGCTAAGATTGGAAGTAGATATAATGTCGCGACTGTTGCAATAATACTTGGAAGTCGTAAAAAAAACGGATCAATACTCAGCATCTGCCAAAAATGAATAAATATGAAATAAAACGGAGGGTGTAGTTTGTCCCAATGATTCTGAAAAAGAAGGTCAATGAATGTATTGTTTTGTCCGGTAATTATAATATATGCTTCGTCTCGCCATAGTTGAGTTTGGAGTGCATTAATTACCCTAAGTACTATACCTACAAGAACAAGACCAGCAAGAGCAAGCTGTTCATTTTTTGAGAAAAATCTATTCCAGACATTGAGTTGATTAATTTTCATTGCAATAATTTTTTTTTAAATAATTTTATCCCATTTTTTAAATAGATGAGCCAATTTTTATAATTATATATGTATGTAATAATTCGGCGAGGATGTAAATAGAATTGTCTATATGCTGAAGTAATCATCTGGTTTTGCTTAGCACGTGGAAAAAGGTTATTATCAAGTACTGCTTCATCACTACTATCAAAAGATATTGTATTGGTTTCTATCATTTTCTTCTTGATAGCTTCATCATAAAGTCTCGTTCCATAATCTGGCGTAAGGACAGAAAATGATGCAAAATCCGGATTAAGAGACAATGCAAAATTAATTGTTTCTTTGGCAATGTCTTTTGTTTCGGTTGGAAAACCAATAATAAAGTATCCAAGTGTTCGAATGCCAACTTTTCTACACATGTGAAAAACTCGTTCAAGTTGTTCTTTTCTTTTGCTCGGAGCATATTGGTTTAGAATGTCTTGACTTCCCGATTCAACACCAATTTGTACGGTATGGCAACCAGCGGACTTCATAAGGTTGAGATTGTCTATGGTGAGATTGAAGCTATGCACGTTTGCACTCCACGTGAAATCATATTTCTTTTTTTTCAAAAGTCGACACACTTTTTGCAAATGATCATTGTTTTTATTGAATGTTGAGTCTTGGAAGAAAATTTCTTTTACCCCATTTTTTTTCATACTATCAAGTTCTATCTCAAGATCTTTGACGTTTCGTGGATAGAAATCCAAAGCGCTAGCTATGCAAAATTTACAGGTAAAAGGACAGCCAAATGCAGTAAGCATCGTTGCTATTGGATGGCGTTTTGAGAGTGGTGTCGAATAGGTGTGGAGGGGAAAGAGATGATGCTGAGGTGGATGGGGTATTTTTATTTCCGATAATCGCGGCAGATAATTGACTTTACCAAAATTGATTTTGCCATTTGAGCATGAAGAAATACTTGGGCTGTTGTGCTTTTTATATACTATTGCGTCAAGTATCGCCGTATCAAAAAAATGGTGAAATATTCCTGTAACAAAAGAGTATGTTTTCAAGAAATATTCTGGACGAAATACAGGGGTATTCCCCACAAGATATACTCTTGTTTTTTTGGATTGAGCAATGATGTTTTTTAATTCTCTCAAATCAGATTTAAAACTAACTGTTCCCGTTAGCATAATAATCACATCGGGTTGATGAACTTGTACCCAATCTTCAATGGTTTGCCATTTTGTTTTTGTGCTCACGGCATCGATTACCGACAACGCAATACTTTTGTGGGTGAGCACTCCTGAAATATAGAGCAGGTCGACTGGCGGCCAGAGATAGCCAGTTTTTGAAGTAAAACAACAATAATTATCTCGAAGAATTGGCTCAGAGTATGGGGGGTTAAGAAGAAGCACAGTTAGTTTTTTCATGATTTTGATGAGCGTTTTTCCAGCACAAAAAGTCTATAGGGATAAAGTAATTTCTTAATTTGCTTTTCATTTACTATTTTGTATCCAGATCTATGAAATATTTGTTCAAATTCTTGTCCTGTTCGATAAAAAAATGAGTTGTATTTTGAATGAGTCAGCTTCAAAACATGAGTCATTATGATTTCTTGAAATAAATCAAAAAAATAGCCAAAACTGCTGTTTTTGTCAATTGTGTTAACAATAAGAACTGTTTTTTTACTTGACTTTAAATGTATTTTATTTAATATCTTCTGAACTTCTCCATCTGGCAGCAGATAAAAAACATCAATTATTGTAATAATATTTTCAGTAATTTGATCACTATAATCTTCAAATGTGCATTGTGCAAAGTGTGTTGCAGGAAGTAGATCCTTTAATTGTTGAGCAATGACAAGCTTTTTTTTTGAAGGATCCAATCCGGTATACCTGCTGATGTGATTGTTTTCAAACAATACGGCAGCAAGCAATCCATGGGAACAGCCGATATCAAGAACATTACTGTGCTTTGGTACAAATGAGATTATTTGTTGATATGGAGTGCTCAGCCAACGAAGAGTAATAAATATTCGATGCAATATTCCTATATTCGGATACCATTTGTTTACGTGGGGTACTATATTCATATTGCTATTAAAGCATTTTTTCATATCTAAGATTTTTGTCAAACCCAAGTTTTGGATGAATCACTAGTGTCGTCTGAGGTGGCAATGATTCGTAATGAAGATGGTGTGACTCCCAGCTCATGAATGATATTGGTTTGTCAACTTTTTTCCATGAAATTGGAAGTCGTAGTTGCATATTGTATTTCACATGGCTCACGTAACTGAGTAGTTGTAATATGGAGAATATGATTTTTGCTCGGGTGGTCACTCGAGTTACAAATTGATATGATCGGACTCTCGGAATGTTGTTATTTGCTGCCAAGTCTTCAACTATTTCAGCTACTGGAGATAGCGCATGAGTGTGCTGATGAGAATTAATTTCATCAATTACCGCCCCAGTTTTCAAAATTAATGCAATTTGAGCCGATGCTTCAGTCATTAATTCTTTCTTTTCAATGAATCCAAAAAGAAGTCGGAAATAAAATATTGGGAAAGAATAAAACTGTCCATTACGATCAACGAGTGATGCAATATCTTGTGGATCTGATACTGATTTTCCTTCGACAAAATTGATATGAACTCCAACTGATTGGTTATTGAGAAAAGACTTTTTTTTATTTATGTTTGTTTGAAGGTAAAAATTTGCCAATACAGCATATCCAACAATTTTTCTTTGAGTGATATATTTTTCTATCAATCGATCTGTTGATTTTCTATAACCATAGTCGTCGACATAAAGTTGTATTCTTCTATGCATACTTTTTTATTAAATACCAAAATTCTTTGAAAGCTTGGGAAATGCGAAGTGTAGTAGGAAAACGAGTTTGACGCATTTCGGCACAGTTGATCGGGAGTTCTGCGATACGAAGACCAACTTTTTGAGCTTGAAGTAGTATTTCAGTATCAAAAAAGTGATTTGATTCTTTAATAATTTTTATTAATGGAAATACTTTTGTTTTTCTATACACCTTGATGCCATGTGTATCTGTCCCGCGATAATGAAGGAGTGTTCTAATAAGAAAATTTATCATTTTTGATAAGAGAATTCGAGGGAGTGGCCTATTGTCTTTTGAGTTTTTATGCAACTTCGAACCAACAACAATATCATATTGATTTATCTCAATGAGGGCTTTATTGAGAAATTCTAAATCTATGAGATCGATATCAAATTGCACAAGAGTATTATAAGTTGCTCGTTTAATACCTTCTTTAATCGCCAATCCATACGAGGCATCTGGAAGTTGTAACACTAGGATACTATTATGATTTTTTGCCAATAATTGAGCAGTTTCAAGAGTATTGTCAGTACTTCCATTTTCAATGAGTAGAATTTCATAATGAATGGAATGTATATGTTTTAAGTCGGAAATTAATTGAGTAATTTGACGATTAAGAAATGACTCCTCATTATAAATTGGTATGATTATAGAAATATTTTTTATGACTTTTGATTCATTGCTCATCGCTAGAATATTATATAGTATGAGCTTGATACTTTTTAATTGCATTACTTATTCGTGAAGAATATGAAAGTAATCCTTGATGGACATATGGTCGGCACAAAAGAGGGTGGAAATGCTCGGTATGTGCAAAATTTATATAAAGCGTTATTTGATAGACGAGATATTGATGTTGTTCTCTATACAGGAGACAAAAATGAAGGTAATCTCTATCGATTGTGCGTTGGATTGCCGAACATGGCACGAAAAATCCATGCGGACATTATTCATTCTACCTATATATCCCCATTTCTAAAGACAACAAAAACAGTGATAACGGTGCACGACTTTTCATTTTATAGATACCCAAAATTTTTCACATTGAGGGAGCAAATAATTTTTTCTACCTTACTTCCATGGTCAATAAATAATGCGGATGCAATTATTGTACCGACAGAGTTTGTAAAAGAAGAATCCTTAGAGTTTTCCCCAAAGATGGCTAATAAGACAGGTGTCATCCACGATGCATCTGACCCAGTATTTACCACTATTTCCAAAAAAAAGTATAGTCAATATTTAATTGAAAAATTTTACCTAAAAAAGAAATACTATCTGTGTTTAAGTAGTGTTAATCCTAAAAAAAATATTGAAGCAATAATACAAGGTGTTAGATTGTTGAGAGAACACTATTCAGATTTCGAATTGGTCATTGCAGGAGTTTTGCCGCATGGATTTGACAAATCTTCGGTCCCCCCATGGGTAAGGATATTGGGATTTGTTTCGGATCATGATTTAGCAATGTTATATAACGGGTGTGAAGTGTTTATCTATCTACCATTATATGAGGGTTTTGGACTACCAGTCTTGGAAGCACTTCAATCTGGTGCGAAAGTAATTGGATCACGAATTCCGCCAATATGCGAAGTGGGTGGTAATGCAGTGACGATGGTCGACCCCAATTCAATAGGAGAGTTGGTACAAGTATTAAAAAAATTAACGACTTCTTCTCAGACACCAAAACAACAAATGTTGAGGAGAGCAGTCGTTAAAAAATATTCTTGGCAAAAAACAGCCGATGAAACAGTGAAAATATACAAAAAAATTTTACAATAATTTTTGCTTCCACACTTTTGGAAATTCTTCATTGCTTACTTCGACAGATGGTAAATATTCAAATTTTTGTGGACCTTTTTTTCCTCGCCCACTCAATAGTTTTTTGCACCCCTTCAAATAAGGGAACAGTTGTTTTATATCCAAGTATTATTTTTGCCTTTTCGACTGAGCACCATGCATTTTTGATTTCTAGTGGCCGCTCAGGTTGATAGTGAGGTTGATATTTATCGGGGATTTTTTTCCCAAGAAAGAAAGCTCTGAGTACATTGTCAGCTAGTTGATTTATGCTATATTCTTGAGTTGGGCCAATATTGATGATTTCACCTTCAGCCCTATCGATAAACGCTGCTTTTTTGAGATATTTTACACAATCGTCAATATGGGTAAATGCTCGTTTTTGTTTGCCGTCACCATATATATAAAAATATTTGTTTTGCAGGAGGCGATTAATAAAAATTGCGATAACATTTCGATATGGATCAGACATATTTTGTTTTGGACCATACACATTGTGTGGTCTGATAATCACATATTTGAATTTGTATACTTTGCTAAGAATTTCAGTTGCTTTTTCCATTGAGGTTTTTGCAAGGCCATATATATCTTCTGGTTGACGTGGCATGGTCTCTACAAATGGAGGCCTTTGAGATCCATAAACGCTCATTGAACTGGTGAGGATGATTTTTTTTAATCCATTATTGATGGCTGGTATCAAAAGATTTAGATATGCATTGTAATTTCTTTCGGTGCAGTTTATGGGAGTAAACTGACTTCTTCCTTCGGTTGCATCGGCAGCTAAATGATAGATCAATTGGGGACAGATTTTTTTAATGTATTGAGTAGTTTTTTTTAAGTCTCTCAGGTCGAGTTTCTGAAAATGGGTTTTTAAATTGAGATTTTCACGAAAACCACCCGATAAGTCATCAATAGAATGGACATCATATCCATCTTTAACCAAAAGATCAACAAGATGACTTCCGATAAATCCCGCAGCACCAGTGACCAAAATTCTTTTTTTCATTACGAAGAGGAGAACTTGTAAATGCTACGGTGATATTATAACTTAGTAGTCTATGCAGCGAGTAGGAATAATCGGAGTCAGAGGTATACCCGTTCCCTATAGTGGCTTCGAAACACTTGCAGAACAACTTTCAATACATCTTGTCAAACGCGGTTATGAAATGAAAGTATATTGCCGTACTGGATATGTGCAGAACAATAAAAAATATCATTATGGTATTGGACTTGTTCATATTCGATCTCCAAAAAACAAATATTTTGAAACTTTTTTCCATAGTTTGTTTTCAACAGTACATGCGTGTTTTTATCGAAACGTTGATGTAATCCTTTACCTTGGTGTGGGAAGTGCTCCTTTTAGTATATTGCCTCGACTTTTTGGTATCAAAACAATTGTTCATATTGATGGCCTTGATTGGAAAAGAAAAAAATGGGGGCTTTTTGGGAAAATATATCTATTACTGTCTGAATTTCTCGCTTTGTTTTTACCGAATTGTACAATTACTGACACGTCATATGCTCAAGATTATATCCTGAAGAGATATACCAAAAAAATAAGATATATCCCAAACGGATTTTTAAATAGAACAGGGAAAGATAAAAAGATACAAGAAAAATACAATCTCAAGAAAAATAACTATATTGTGTGGGTCGGACGTTTGGTGCCAGATAATAATTTAGAGGAATTATTAGATGTGCTCTCAATAAATAAATATAATTTTCCTTGCGTAATTATTGGTGGAGATCACTATGATTTAGAGTATCAAAAAAAAATATTTCATTACAATAAAAAGATTAGTAGTCTGATTTTCACCGATTTTATACCACAAGCAGATTTGATCGAACTCGTCTCAAAGTCTCGAGCATATATTGAAACAAAAAGATCAGGAGGTTCGCATCCTTCATTGATTGAGGCCATGGGTTTGGGCTGCCTCATTATTGCAAACGACCATCCAACAACTAGAAGCATTTTGGGAAGTGGAGGGAAATATTATTCTCTAAAAAATTCATTTACATCTCTCACAGCTATAATTAACAGTATTACCCAAGATAGACATAAATACGAGACATTCAAAGTCAAGGCAAAGAACAGAGCAGAAGCAATGTATTCTTGGGATGAAATTTCCAATAGATATGAAGAATTATTCTCTGCGATACTACTGTAGTCATAATGATGTTATGCTGATTTTTTTGAGCTGGGGTAAGTAATATGAACAATTGTTTGAATGTGGCAAACATATTTGTATTATACGACACCACAGAAATATTAAGTTGCGGTAATAGAACTTTTTAGAGTATACTATATCCATGTTTGACAGCCTGAATCAGTTTACCACTCTCATTATTCTCGGTATTCTTGCAATTATTGTCGAAATCATCCTTGGTGCTGCGACTGGATTTGAACTACTCATTATTGGAATTGTATTTATTATTGGTGGTGGAATAGGAATGCTCACTGGCTCCATGATGGGAGCGGTCAGTACTATTATTGTCCTTATTTTAGGGTACGTATTTTTTGGTCGTAAAATGATCAAACAAGCGCTTCATGTCACAACGAGCAAAACAAATATCGACTCAATCATCGGAAAGCAAGGAATGGTCGTTGAGCCAATCAACCCTGACGTACCAGGACAGATCAAATATGAGGGAGAGATTTGGAGAGCAGAGGCTGACAAAGTGATAGCAAAAGGAAAGAAAATCAAAATTATTTCAGTGAGCGGAGTGACCTTGAAGGTTGAATAAAGTTATTAATTTATTTATATATATGCCGTTTTTAGTTGTCCTATTCATACTCGCCGTTGTTACGTTATTTGCTTCAGTCAAAATTGTCCAGCAACAAGAGCGGGGGATTGTTCTTCGTTTGGGAAAGTATAAAGCACTTGCTGACCCCGGACTCAACCTTGTCATGCCATACATCGAATCAATGATAAAGGTCGATATGCGTGAGCGCGTGATAAATGTTGATCCGCAAAAAGTTATCACTAAAGACAATGTCTCAGTGACCGTTGATGCCGTCATTTATTACAAAATCGTAGACCCAGTGAAAGCAGAATTTGAAGTTGAAGACTTTGGCAATGCTGCGACAACCCTTGCGCAGACTAATTTGCGCAATATCGTCGGAGACAAAACACTTGACGAGACACTTACTGCAAGAGACCATATCAACACAAATCTTCGATTAGTGCTTGATGAGGCGGCCAATGGATGGGGTGTCAAAGTAACCCGTGTCGAAGTGCAGAAAATTGATCCACCGCCAGAAATTACCGATGCCATGAGTCTGCAGATGAAAGCAGAGCGTGAAAAACGTGCACATATTTTGCAGGCTGAGGGAATCAAGCAGAGTGATATCACTCAAGCGGAAGGTCAAAAGAATGCAGAAATTCTTAAAGCACAAGGAGATGCTCAGGCAAAGATACTTCGCGCTGATGCTGAAGCAGGAGCTATTCAAAGAGTCGCAGAAGCTGCAAATAAATACTTTGATCAAAAAGCACAAGCTTGGGAACGTCTGAGAGTATCCGAATCAGTCTTAAAAAATAATACGAAATATGTACTTCCAACCAGTAGTGATATTGTGAATGTCTTGAATCTTGAAGGTGATGGAAAGACGTTTACGCCGATAAAGAAGTGAAATTTAACTAAGTAGGCTGAAGAAAATCTTCCGTCCAAATCTGTTTTTTTTAATTAATTTCGTATCAAATAACTCTTTCAAATAGAGACTTGTTGAAGCGTGGCAGCAACCTATAGTACTAGCAATTTCTTTTGAATGCATCATCTTTGCGCTTTTTAGTAACAGCAAAATACTTTTAATTTTATCTTGCTTAATTTGTTTTCTACTTTTAAGATTTTGTTGCCACGCCTTTAAAGTGTTTGGGTGGATTTTCATTGGACTTATTACAATCCCATAACTCCGTCTAAATTTTTCTACACTCCCCCAGAACCAAGCAATACCATGCCACGTATTCCTCCAATCAGATTTTGTATTTAGTTCTGTTGTGGATGGGTGATGACCAAGAATATCAACTATTCCCATGTATTTATTAATATATTTCCTTTTTTTTGCATCGAGACGATGATCTAGTGATTCGATTTTATAAAATTGAAGTAGTTTTAGATATTGATATACTTCAATTTCAAATAATGAACAAATCTCGTGAATGGTTTTGTCATCTTCAATTTCTTGAATTAATCTCTCTCTACTAATCTGTTCAATTAATTTTTCAAATACTTTCAATCTTGTTGGTTGATATTTGTATAAATTATAACTTGCTCCTCTATTGAGCAATTGCCTTACTCTCTCGCGAGAAATACCCAGTTTATTTGCAACTAATTGAAGCGTTTTTAATTGATTGTAAAGTCTTTTTACCCTTATTAGTTTTTTAACAAATTTAATATTTAATTTTCTTTTTTTCTTTACTAAAGTATTGAGTTGAAACTTAGATTTATCTAGCCCTTCTGACTCTAAAACATCCTCAATTAATAATTGGCGATCTTTAACCTTTACAGATTTGAATAAAGGCTTATTAAAAACTTGTTGGTATTCATTCTCCAACTCTTTGAAAGACTTTGATCCAAAACCCTCAATATTTTTTAACGTAGTTTCTTTATCAATATTTTCCAAATCATTAATTGAATAAATATTATTCAATTTAAGCAAACGAATACTTTTTGGAGATATACTCAAAACGATTTCGATGTCGTCGTCTTTATTTATCATCAAACATGAGAACTATTAGTCTAAATAATCTTTTTTATCATTTTTGTAGAAATTCTTGCCAATTCATTAAAAACTGTATTAAAGATAATTATATTTCCTTCGCTATAATCATGCGCAATTTCTGTAAAAGCAAGATCTCTAACAAGACTATCTAAATAGTTTCCCTTAGAAGCGTGAATATAGAAATTATGTTTCTCATTTATTTCAATAGAATTTTTTTCTTTAACAAATTTAACTAAATCTCCAGTCTCGGATAAATCGACTGTATTCAGACTGTAGTTTTTTCCTGAGTACGTTGCTCTTTCACCAGATGAAAGGTTTTGATTTCTTCTTTCTCTTTTATCCTTCCCTCTTTTTACAATTGTGGCAACTTTTTTTGCTTCGTTTTCAACGGCGTCAATATTTGGATATGGAGTTTCTGGTGCATCCTCTATTTCTTTTGTAAATTCTTTTTTAATCTTGCTTTCTAAGTTTCCAATAACCAATGGATTGTCAAGCTTTGAAACAATATCATTTATTTCTTTTTCAACTTCCTTAATTAGATTTCTATCGCTATTTTTTTTACTATCTTCATCTTCTCGCAATAAAGTATTTTGTACTTTGAGAATATTTTTGTGTCCAAAGTCTAAATATTCGCGATATTCTGGACAATCAATGAAGTCATTTTTTGCAAATGTAACAAAGTTTTTTAATCCATCAGCTTCTCCATAACCATAAAGCCTATACCTATATCTTGTTCCAGAAGTTGCACGAAATAAATCAAACCATTCGGCTTTTTCATTGACTATTCTGCCATTAACTCGAGTCCATATACCCTGCTTTGTTTGAGGTATTGGTTCCTTGGTAAAATAAATTGTCATTTTGACCTTTCCAAGTAAACTTTTTTCTTCACTGAACTCAAATTTTTTTACATATTCAAACACTGGCTCAAGCACTTTCATTTTTGTTTCATCGCCATTTTTGATCACAATTAAGATGATCTGAAAATTTTGACTAATTGGCATTTTTGTTGAAAATCTCTCTAGTAGCCTTTCGCAATCAATATGTTTTGCAAATAACTGCTCCATATATATTTGTGTACCATATAGATCGCTTGAACAAGCCCTTGTTAATACTTTGCTTTTAATTTCACTAACATATTTTGCTTTGTTAAGCTTTGACCTATTCATGTTGAATATATGTTCTTTTCCATTTTTTCGAGTGATAATTTTGCAGTTGTTGCAAATATTTGTTATTGCTAATTTTCCACCCATGCCATATTCACCTATTGGGGATCTACCAAATTTTGGAGAACGATATGCCGACACTTTTTTACTTTCCCCATATATCACGTAATCACTCAAAGATTGTTCGTCCATTCCACCTCCATCATCAATTATGCTAATTGTTTTTTTATCATTATTTATAATTACCTGTACAACTGTTGCATCAGCATCATATGAATTGACGATCAACTCTTCAATGTTTGAAGCGAGCTCTTGAAACGTTCGTTTGGCCATTTTCTTTATTCCTGCTGTCGCAAAATCCCCTTTTATTTCCCAAGTTTTATATTCGTTATTGTTTTGTAGATATTCCAATAATTGATTTTTATCGAATTTATACTTATTGCCAATTTTTTTCCCAGGAATTTCTCCTCGTTCGGTTAATTTATATAAAGTTTGCCTACTTAATCCCAGCAAATGACAAGCCTCCTCAGTTGAGATGATCTGTTTATCTAAATGTTTCATATATATTAAAACTAACCATTTATAACTAAAATCATCTATTTATAACAAATATAAATATGATTGTCAATTCTTTACTTGAGACAATCCAAACTTCATATAAGTGTTTACAGCAGTATTCACGTTGTATAATCGTACGTATGAGAATAGTAAATCGCTTCTACAAAAGAGACTACGAAGCCATCGATACCTTTGAAGTAGGGATAGTCTTAAATGGTGCTGAAGTCAAATCTATTCGAAATGGAAACCTCAAACTCGAGACGGCATTTGGAAAAATTATCGGACAAGAAATGTATCTGATAAATGCTGAAATATCGATCTATCAATTTGCTCGTCCAAAAGAGTATTTTGCGACCAGACAGCGCAAACTCCTCCTTCACAAGAAGGAAATTGAGAAAATACAAATAAAACTCAAGACCGGGGGACGATTGACATTAGTACCGGTCTCATGTTATACTAAGGGTCGTCACATCAAGCTATCCTTGGCATTGGCCAAAGGACGCGGAGAGATTGCTAAGAAGAAGCTCGAACGAGCTGAAGATGTGAAAAGAAAGTCAAAACAAGAAATGAAAGAATATCTCAATAGGGGATGACAAGGTTTCGACGTGAAGATATGCACTTTGAT
>PFOB01000043.1 GCA_002792315.1 Candidatus Roizmanbacteria bacterium CG_4_10_14_0_2_um_filter_39_13
CCCGATCGGGGATCCATGGATTCCCGTTTTCACGGGAATGACAAAGATATGTATTTCCGTAAAACCAATCGTGCAGGGGGGATTGAGGGCGGGGTTACCAATGGAATGCCAATCATTGTTCGTGTTTATCATAAACCTATCTCGACACTCTACAAACCACTGCAAACTGTTGATATCAAAACAAAGCAATCAGCAGATGCAACCGTTGAACGATCAGATATTTGTGTGGTACCTCGGGCTGGCGTCGTCTCTGAAGCAATGCTCTCATTTGTCTTAGCAAGGGAGATGGTGTAAAAATAGATTGATATATGGAAAAAATCGATTCAGAATACAAATATGCAAGTCTAACAAAACGAGCAGCTGCCTACTTTTTTGACTATTTTCTCATACTTGGAATTAACATTGTTATAGTCTTTATTATAGGTTTGCTATACTTTTTATTCCGATTTAAGATGCCTACTTTTCCTATAGTTGGCTACCTAACTTTTTATTTATTATATGTCATTTATCATACATTTTTCCTTACGCGATGGTCCACTACACCGGGCAAAAAGGCTTTTGGAATGATGGTGGTTACAGAAGTCGGTAGTAGTGTTTCTGTCAAACATGCCTTCACGCGTTCACTTCTGCAGCCATTCTCTTTACTGCTTTTTGGTATTGGGTATATTAATGTAGAAAAAGATGTGTATAAACAAGCATGGCATGATAAAAAAGCACACACAATAGTAGTTTCGCGTCAGAAAAGACATTATATATGGCAAACTATTATTGCTATTATTGGTCTTATTATATATTTAGGCATTATGTTAAATAGTCTATTGTAGGTGAGTATGTTACCTACATTTGGATTATGAACAATATGACTATCAAGATAAACTCTCATATACTCATTTGTAATAATCAGGAACCTGCTTTATAATATTCTATCGTATGAGAAATTACACATCATTCATTTACGTTCTCCTTATTAACCGCTTATAGCGGCGAGGAGCTTGAATGTCCGATAAGCACCCCGCCAACAGGCGGGTTTTTTTATAGCCTAAATTACCAATTTAATTTTCAAAATATGGGACACTTACAAACAAACGCACTACCGTATGCATTTTTTCAGGGGAAAATTGTTCCTGTTGAAAAGGCACAGGTAAATATTCAAACAAATGCATTGCAGTATGGAACCGGCATTTTTGGGGGCATTCGAGGATATTACAGTAAAAAAGGAAAATATATTTCTATTTTTAGATTAAATGATCACATGGCGCGATTTGTAAATTCTTTGAAAATTCTCGGAGAATCTATTGAGTATTCAAAGGAAGACTTGATCAATATTACGATGAAGCTCATGAAGAAAAATTCGCCACAGACTGATACCTATATTCGTCCGTTTGCATATGCGGGAAGCTTAAGTCTTACTCCAAATTTGGAACGAGACAATCCCTTTTATTTTGCTGAATACATGATTCCTTTGGGTAATTATTTATCAATCGACAAGGGTGTCAAAGTGTGCGTATCATCGTGGAGAAGAATTTCAGACAATGCAATTCCTTCTCGCGCAAAAATATCCGGTGGATATATCAATTCAGCACTTGCCAAAAAAGAGGCAAATCAAAATGGCTTTGATGAAGCGATTTTCTTAAATGAAGCGGGAAATGTGGCAGAAGGATCTGCGATGAATCTGTTTATCGTACGAGATGGCGTACTCATAACCCCATCAAAGACCGATGATGTTCTTGAGGGGATCACTCGACGATCGATCATTCAGTTTGCAAAGGATTTGAATATTCCTGTTGAAGAGCGCACCATTGACCGAAGCGAACTCTATATTGCAGATGAGGCATTTTTCTGTGGAACTGGTGCGCAGGTTGCGTGGATTTCAGAGATTGATCATCGAAAAGTAGGTACGGGAAGAAGAGGCAAAATTACTGGTACCATTCAAGACCTCTTTTTCAAAGTTGTCAGAGGGGAAGAAGACAAATATGAAAGTTGGAGAACAATAATAACAGTTTAAAGTTTTTTGCTTGATACCGTTTTTGCTCACCGCCTTACCCAGAGGGGCCCAGGCGATTGTTTCGCAAAAAGGTATCTTCGCCTTTAAAAATAAATGAACAAAATATCAGGTTCACAAGCCGTTATAGAATCACTGTTGCATGAAAAAGTAACAACCATTTTCGGATATCCCGGTGGGGCAATTATGCCAATTTATGACGCGTTGTATGATTATCTGGAGAACAAGAAAATTCGCCACATTCTTGTCCGACACGAACAAGCAGCGGGACATGCGGCTGAAGGCTGGGGTCGGATTACTGGAGAGCCAGGGGTAGCGTTTGCAACCTCAGGACCGGGCGCTACCAACTTAGTGACTGCATTAGGTGACGCGATGATGGATACCGTGCCCATGGTATGTATCACGGGTCAAGTGACATCATCAGTCATCGGGACTGATGCTTTCCAAGAGGCAGATGTAATTGGAATTACTGCTCCGGTCACGAAATGGAATTATCAGATTACTGATGCGGCAGAAATTCCCTCTATTCTGAAAAAAGCATTTCACATTGCACGAACCGGAAGGCCGGGACCCGTGCTCATTGATATCACCAAAGATGCACAGTTTAATATGTCGGATTTTGAGTATCCTGAGTCGATAAAACTCAGAAGTTATAACCCAACGGTCAAACCTCATCTCCGACAAATTGAACTTGCTGCAGAATTATTGAATCAAGCAAAACGACCCTTCATTTTAGCGGGACATGGGATACATATTTCCAAAGCGTATGATGAACTTTTGACTGTTGCGGAAAAAGGTGATATTCCGGTTGCTGTCACATTGCATGGTATATCTGCGTTTCCAAACAATCACAGACTACATGTTGGTTTTTTAGGAATGCATGGAAATTATGGACCAAATATTCTCTCAAATAAAGCAGATGTTGTACTTGCCGTGGGAATGCGTTTTGATGATCGGGTTACGGGGAATCTGTCAAAGTATTTACCTGATGCACATGTAATTCATATTGATATTGATCCTGCGGAGCTTAATAAAATCGTTCAGGCGAAGGTACCAATTGTGGGCGATGCAAAATTGGCACTTTGCGCGTTATCGAAGTTGATGCATAAACAAAAACATGAGGAATGGGTGCTACGCTTTAAGGCAAATGATTTAAAAGAAAAAGAGCTTGTTTGGGATAAAGTAAAAAATCCAAAAACAGGAAAAATAAAAATGGCCGAAGCAGTCTGTCGAATTTCTGAAGCAACAAAAGGAAAAGCCATCGTTGTCTCGGATGTTGGGCAGCATCAGATGATAACTGCACGATATTATTCTTTCAATACACCAAATAGCTTTCACTCATCAGGAGGAATGGGAACAATGGGGTATGGACTACCCACTGCAATGGGGGTGAAATGTGCAGCTCCCAAAAGAGACGTGATATGTATTGCGGGAGATGGTGGAATTCAGATGAATATTCAAGAACTTGCTACGTTGGTTCAAGATGATATTGCGGTTAAAATTGTCATACTAAACAATGGATTTTTGGGAATGGTACGTCAGTGGCAGGAATTATTTTTTGATAAAAGATATTCGATGACTCAGATGGAAAGTCCCGATTTTATCGGTGTTGCAAAAGCATATGGCATTGAGGGGCAAAAAATTACAGACCGAGATGATTTAAATCGAGGAATCGAAAAGATGTTAGATCATAAGGGTCCATATCTATTAGAAGTTGAAGTCGAACAAGAGGAAAATGTTTTCCCTATGGTTCCTTCAGGAGCATCAGTAGAAGAAGTGAGACTCTCGTAATTAAAATAAAAAAATAATTTATGAAAACATTATATACCATTTCAATATTTACCGAAAATACACCGGGTGTTTTGTATCGTATTGCTGATTTATTTTTACGACGAAAAATAAATATTGAAAGTTTGACGGTTTCTGAGATCAATCAAGAAGATCAATCGCGCTTTACCGTCGTGGTTTTTGCAGAGGCTGAGCTTGTCGAAAAAATTGTTAAGCAACTGTATAGAATTATTGAAGTTACCAAAGTAATAGATAGTACTGATGAAGATCTAGTTCCTCGAGAGATTGCGTTGCTGAAAGTTTCAGCAAACAAACTTAAGCAGAGAGAGGAAATAGAACATTTGATCACGATATCAAAAAATACGCGGATTATTAAAGTTACGAAGACCTACTTAGTAATTGAAATTACGGGAACCGAACGCGAGGTTCACGAATTTCACGAACTCATGAAGCCATTTGGAATAAAAGAATTTGTCCAATCAGGACGTATAGCAGTTTTTAACACCTAATATGCAAAAAGTACATATTTTTGATACAACGCTGCGTGACGGAGAGCAGGTTCCGGGTTGTCAACTGAACACCGTAGAAAAAATTGAAATTGCCAAAGCACTTGAAGCATTGGGAGTCGATGTTATCGAAGCGGGATTTCCCATCTCGTCCCCAGGTGATTTTCAATCAGTTGTTGAGATTTCAAAAGCAGTGTCAGAACCAATTATTTGTGCTTTGACTCGTGCCGTTAAAGGTGATATTGATGCAGCAGCAGCTTCCTTAGAGTTTGCCAAAAGAAAAAGGATTCATACCGGTATTGGCGCATCAGATATGCATATTAAGTATAAATTCAAATCAACCCGAGAGGATATTCTCAAGCGTGGTGTTGAGGCAGTGAAGTATGCGAAGAAATTTGTCGAAGACGTAGAATTTTATGCAGAAGATGCGGGACGTGCAGATCTTGAATATCTTGCTCAGATGATTGAAGCTGTCATCAAGGCAGGCGCAACGGTGGTCAACATCCCCGATACAACCGGATACAATCTCCCCCATGTGTATGGAGAAAAAATAAAATACCTGAAGGAACATGTTTCAAACATTGGTAACGCAATTATTTCCGTGCATTGTCACAATGACCTGGGTCTTGCAACGGCAAATTCAATGGCAGGTGTTGAAAATGGTGCGCGACAGGTAGAGGTTACGATGAACGGAATTGGAGAACGTGCGGGAAATACATCTCTTGAAGAAGTAGTAATGATTATGCGAACACATGCGTTTCCATACGACACAAACATCAATGCAAGAAAGATTTATCCAACCAGTCGACTTGTCGCAAAACTTATGAATATGCCGATCCAGGCTAATAAAGCAATTGTCGGAAAAAATGCATTCGCACATTCCTCCGGAATTCATCAGGATGGTGTACTCAAAATGCGTGAAAATTATGAAATAATTGACCCACACGATGTTGGTATTGCCTCGTCTGAAATTGTATTATCAGCGCGTTCTGGAAGAGCAGCGCTCAATCATCATCTCGAACGATTAGGATATGAATTAAAGCCCGCTCAACTGAAAAATGCATATGAAAAATTTCTTGAACTTGCCGACTCTAAAAAGCAAATTCTCGATGAAGATCTTCATATGTTGATGGGTAAAACTTTGACTTCTCCAAAAAGAATTGAAACAAAACTTGTTGAAGTGGTTTGTGGATATCCGTTAAAACCTATGGCAACGGTGAAAATATTAGTAGATGGTGTTGAATACACTACATCGGCAAATGGTAATGGCCCGGTCGATGCTTCATATCAAGCGGTCAATGCATCTGTTATAAAAGCGAAAGTGATAAAGAAGTCGCTCCCCGTTTTACGGGAGTTTTTGATTCAGGCAATGACAAAGGGAAGTGACGACGTAAGTCGCGTGAATGTTCAACTTGAGTATAAAAATAAAGTATTTTATGGATTCGGATCAGACACCGATATTATTGTGGCCGCTGTTCAAGCGTATGTTGATGGATTGAACAAACTCATATGAGCGTAACAAAAAAAGATATTGAAGATGCTGCAAAAAGACTTGAAGGTGTCTCAAAAAAAACACCATTGCAAAAGAGTGCGCGATTATCAAAAAAATATCATGCAACTATTTTCTTGAAACGAGAAGATCTGCAAGAAGTTCGATCTTTCAAAATTCGTGGTGCATTCAATAAGCTGTCTTCGCTTTCCAATGTTGAAAAAAGTCAAGGAATTGTATGTGCAAGTGCGGGAAATCATGCACAAGGCGTAGCATGGAGCTGTAATGCACTCAAAATTCGCGGTACTATTTTTATGCCGACAATCACGCCAAATCAAAAGATTGATAAAGTCAAGCAATTTGGAGACGGCTTTGTTGACATTAAACTTGTCGGGACGACTTTTGACGATGCAAGTATCGCCTCAAGAGAATTTGAAAAAAAATCTGGGGCTATCTATGTGCATCCGTTTAATGATCTGCTTACCATCGCGGGTCAGGGAACGGTTGGGAAAGAGATTGTCGATCAAGTTGGAGGAACAATTAACTATGTTTTTGCCAGTATTGGTGGGGGAGGATTAATTTCAGGTGTGTCGACATATTTAAAAAATACTGATGAAAATACCAAAATTATTGGCGTTGAGCCCGAAGGAGCTGCCTGCATGAAAGAATCACTGAAGCAAAATAAAATTGTTACCTTGAAAAAAATTAACACGTTTGTTGATGGTGCAGCGGTTGCAACACCCGGTGATCTGACATTTGAAATAGTTAAAAAAAATGTTGATGATGTATTACTTGTCCCCGAGGGAAAGGATTGTATCACCATGATTGAGTTGTACCAAAATGAAGGAATTGTGGCCGAACCTGCCGGAGCACTAACGGTATCTGCACTTGATTTTATGGCAGATCAAATCAAAGGAAAAACAATTGTGTGCATTTTGAGTGGCGGAAACAATGACATTTTGCGATATCCAGAAATCATGGAAAAAAGCCTTGTTTACCAAGGACGAAAACATTATTTCCTCATTGAATTTGCCCAAAAACCCGGACAACTCAAGCGAATGCTTGACGAGGCACTTGGTCCGAATGATGATATTGTACGCTTTGAATATATGAAAAAAACTGAAAAAGAAAAAGCGCCTGCATTAGTGGGATTTGAGCTCAGGACTAAAGAAGATTTAGAGCCACTTATGAAACGAATGGATGCGATAGAATTGAAGTACACAAAATTATCGGAAAAACAGATGCTTTATCAGTATTTAGTGTAATCATTTATGAAAAAATCATGTAAAAAACATTGCACTGCGTGCAATGAAACAAACGATTTAAAAAAACGAAGTGCAATCTTGACGAGCATTCCTGGTTCAAAAGATTGGATCAAACGTGCTGCAGCGCGCGCCATGATGCGTGGCGTTGGATACAAAGATGAAGATTTTGAAAAGCCGCTCGTTTGTGTTGCTTCTCCGTACTCTGATGTATCTCCATGCAATGCGCATATTGATCAGCTGGCAAAGGTGGCTGAAGAATTTATCACTCAGTTGGGCGGAAGGCCATATATGTTTGGGACTCCGGTGATCACCGATGGAGAAACCATGGGAACAGAAGGAATGAAATATTCACTCGTTTCAAGAGAATGGATCGCCGATTCAATCGAGATGATGAGTGAGGCTTATGCAGCAGATGGTACGATTGCCTTATCGGGTTGTGACAAAACAATCCCTGCATCTCTTATGCCCCTTGCGAGAAACAATTCAATTGGAATCACGTTGTATGGGGGGACTATTTTATCTGGGTCGCACAAAGGAAAGGATCTGAATATCGTATCCGTATTTGAAGCAATTGGAGCGCTGAGTGCGGGCAAAATAACTACGGAAGAATTTCATGAAATTGAGTGTAAGTCGTGTCCGTGCGCCGGAGCATGTGGCGGAATGTACACAGCAAATACGATGGCATCTGCTCTTGAAGCGCTTGGTATGTCAGTCCCCGGGAGTGCGTCTCATCCTGCAATGGGGAGAGATGGGCATGTATCAAATACAAAAATTGATGACGTTAAGCGCACCGCCGATGCTTTGTTTGGATTGATGAAAAAGGGAATTCGAACGCGTGATATTTTGACACGAGAAGCATTTGAGAATGCGATTGTTGTCGTTCAGGCACTTGGTGGATCGACAAATGCAGTATTACACTTGCTCGCAATCGCACATGAAGCGGATATTCCATTGAGTATCGATGATTTTGAAACAATTGGGAAAAACGTCCCACTCATTGGAAACTTTAGTCCTTCAGGAGATTATATGATGGAGCATTTGGATGAAATTGGGGGGATCCCAATGGCGATGAAGATGCTTATTTCTGCGGGGCTGATTCATGGGGATTGTATGACCGTGACTGGAAAAACGATTGCTGAAAATGTGAAAGATGCACCTGACAGACCAACTGACCAGGACGTAATTTTTTCAATTGAAAAACCCCTTGCGCCTGCCGGAAAACATATCATTATAATGAAAGGAGCTCTTGCAGAAGAAGGTTCAGTAATGAAACTTTCTGGAAAAATGCTCAAACAGCACAAAGGACCTGCGCGCGTATTTGAATGTGAAGATGATGCAATGACTGCTATTCTTGACGGAAAAATTCATCATGGAGATGTTATGATCATTCGACACGAAGGTCCAAAAGGGGGTCCAGGCATGCGAGAGATGCTCTCACCATCTTCGGCGCTCGTAGGGGCAGGGCTTGGCAAAGATGTTGCGCTCGTAACTGATGGAAGATTCTCAGGTGGTACTCATGGCATAATGATTGGGCACGTGGCTCCTGAGGCAGTTGAAGGGGGTACAATCGGCATTGTGCAAGAAGGAGACATCATTGATATCAACGTGGAGAAGCGGGAAATCAATATTGAGGTTGACAAGCAAATTCTTGATGAAAGAAGGAAAAAATATAAAGCTCCCGATTCGCCATATATTCGTGGAGTGTTAGCGAAATATCGAACGCTTGTTGGCAGTGCATCAAAAGGTGCGGTTACAAGCTAGGACATTGTCATTCCCGTGAAAACGGGAATCCAGACTGGATCCCCGCGTTCCCTCCAGAGGCGGGAAGGCGCGAGGATGACAGTATAATTATTAATTATTTATAACTATATGAAATATATTCAATCAGACAAGGCGCCAAAAGTGGTTGGACCCTATTCTCAAGCCATTGAAGCAAATGGTCTTGTTTTTTGTTCAGGACAAATTGGCATTGACCCAGATGCAGGAACATTAGTCGAGGGAATTGAAAATCAAACAAAACAGGTACTGGATAATTTGAAACATGTTTTAGAAGAAGCTGGATCAGGTTTGGAAAAAGTTGTGAAATCAACCGTGTATCTTTCTGATATTAGTGATTATTCAAAAATGAATGAAATTTATAGTCAGTATTTTACTGATCATAAGCCAGCTCGTGCCGCCTTTGCTGTTGCAGCATTGCCACTCAAAGCTTTAATCGAGATTGAAATGGTGGCGGTAAAGTAGAATTGTAGGTTGTTGCTAATTGTCATCCCGACCAAGCGTAGCGCATGGAGGGATCTCTTTTTCAAAACAAGGGATTCCTCGACTTCGTTACACTTCGCTCGGAATGACATACATTAATAATTAATATACTTAAATATGACAAAAATGAATTTTGGTGGAGTCGAAGAAACCGTCGTAACCCGTGAGGAATTTCCGCTTGAAAAAGCTCAAGAGGTTTTGAAAAACGAAACGGTTGCAGTACTCGGTTATGGCGTGCAAGGACCAGGGCAAGCACTCAACATGAAGGACAATGGTATTAATGTGATAGTTGGTCAACGAAAAGGATCAAAGACGTGGGAGAAAGCTATTAAGGATGGATGGGTTGCGGGGGAGACATTATTTGAACTTGAAGAAGCTGCTGAAAGAGGAACCATTATCCTCTATCTTCTTTCAGATGCAGGACAAAAAGCATTTTGGCCAAAACTAAAACCACATTTGACCAAGGGAAAATCATTGTACTTTTCTCACGGATTCTCTATCACGTATCGTGATCAAACTGGCGTTGTTCCTCCTGAAGATATTGACGTCATGCTTGTCGCACCAAAAGGATCGGGTCTAACCGTTCGTCGAAATTTTGTTGATGGCAGTGGTATCAATAGTTCTTATGCGGTCCATCAGGATGCAACGGGAAATGCTGAAGAAAAATGTAAAGCATTGGGTATTGCTGTTGGATCGGGGTACTTATTTGAGACAACGTTTGAAAGAGAAGTATGTAGTGATCTGACCGGAGAGCGTGGAATATTGGTTGGTGCACTTGAAGGACTTTTTGAAGCGCAATACAATGAGCTTCGAAAGCATAATCATTCTCCATCTGAGGCATTTAATGAGACGGTCGAAGAACTGACGCAAAGTCTGATTAGGTTAGTCGGTGAAAAGGGAATGGACTGGATGCTCGCAAATATTTCAACGACCGCACAGCGGGGAGCCTTGGATTGGAAGGATAAGTTTCGAGATGCAACCGCACCCGTATTTGAAGAATTATACAAAAGCGTTGAAAGTGGTGAAGAAGCACGTCGAACTCTTGAAAAGAATAGCGATGCAGAGTATAGAATAAAACTTGAGGAAGAGCTTGATGAAATTCGAAACATGGAGTTGTGGCAAGCAGGGAAAAAAGTTCGGAGCTTACGACCTGAAAATCAATAAAAATAATATGCTAAAAACGCTTTTTGACAAAATTTGGGAAGCTCATATAGTCGCACAAGAAGATGGTTTTCCAACGGTGCTATTTATCGATGCGCATTTTATTCATGAGGTTACCACGCCACAGGCATTTGATGGGCTAAAGGAGCGGGGAATCTCAGTGCATTCACCAAATCGTGCCTGGGCAACCGCTGATCACAATGTTCCAACTATCGATCAACATCTGCCAATAAAAGATTTGCTTTCTCGAAAACAAGTTCAAACACTTGAAAAAAACTGCAAAGATTTTGGAATTGAGCTTTTTGGTCTGGGGCATCCGTGGCAAGGAATTGTTCATGTCATTGGTCCAGAGTTGGGCGTTACCAAACCGGGAATGACTATTGTGTGTGGAGATAGCCATACGTCTACCCATGGTGCGTTTGGGTCGATTGCATTTGGCATTGGCACGAGCGAAGTTGAGCAAGTTCTTGCAGCACAAACCATCTTGCAGCAAAAACCAAAGTCGATGAAAATTGAGATAAATGGTACTCTTCAAAAAGGAGTTACTGCAAAGGATCTTATCCTGTATGTCATTTCAAAAATTTCATCTCATGGAGTAACGGGATATTTTGTAGAGTTTGCCGGAGAAGCAATCCGAAATCTTTCAATGGAAGGACGAATGACGGTGTGCAATATGAGTATCGAGATGGGTGCGCGTGGAGGAATGATTGCACCTGATGAGACAACATATGAATATATGAAAGATCGAGAATTCATGCCAAAAGGCGATAAGTGGAATGAAGCCGTAGCATATTGGAAGACGTTACCAACCGATGAGGGGGCAGAGTATGACCGAGTTGAAATGTTTGATGCAAGTGAGATTGAGCCAATGATCACCTATGGTACAAATCCGGGGATGGGAGTTTCAATAAATAAACCTATCCCAAGTGTGCGTGATTGTGAATCCGATTCAGACAAAAAACAATTAATGAAGTCTCTTAAATATATGGGTTTGACTGAAGGGCAAAAATTAATCGGTCAGAAAGTTGATTACGTATTTTTTGGGAGTTGTACCAACTCTCGAATCGAGGATTTTTGGGAAGCAGCAAAAATCCTCAAAGGGAGAAAAAAAGCAAAAAATATTACGGCAATCCTTGTTCCTGGCTCCACTCAAGTTTTAAAGCAGGCACGAAAAGAAGGACTAGACAAAGTATTTGAAGAAGCAGGATTTGAATTACGAAGTGCAGGGTGTTCTGCATGTCTTGGATTTAATGAAGATAAAATTCCTCGAGGGAAATACTGTGTATCAACAAGTAATAGAAATTTTGAAGGTCGACAAGGACCTGGTGCAAAAACAATGCTCGTGAGTCCTTTGACTGCAGCAGCAACTGCAATCACCGGAGTTGTCACTGATCCAAGAGAGTTTATTTAAACTATGAAAAAAATAACTATTATCACGTCAACAGCGGTTCCATTACCCATTGAAAATATAGACACAGACCAGATTACTCCGGCGCGTTTTTTGAAAGGAATAACAAAAGAAGGGTTTGGGGAGATATTATTTAATGATTGGAGATATGATCATGTGGGAAATGAAAAAAAAGATTTCATTCTCAATAATCCAAAATACACGGGGAAAATTCTGGTTGCGGGAAAGAATTTTGGTTGTGGTTCAAGTCGGGAACATGCCGCATGGTCTCTGAAGGATTATGGATTTCAAGTTGTTGTATCGAGTTTTTTTGCAGATATTTTTAAAAGTAACGCGCTCAATAACTTTCTTCTTCCAGTCACCGTTTCAGAATTATTTTTGCAAGATCTCTTTTATGCTATTGAAGAGAAATCAGATGTTCGTATAGAAATAGATTTACCAAATCAACTTATTCGAGTACCATCACATAAAATGATGGAAGAATTTGAAATAAGTACGTATAAAAAGATGTGTTTGATGGAAGGGTTTGATGATGTCGGATATCTTCTCAGTCTGCAAAGGAAATTAAAGCAGTTCGAGGCAAAGCGTACAAATGATTATTCATTGACGGGAAGAGTATGAAAAAAAATATCGCAGTTCTTGCGGGAGATGGAGTCGGCCCTGAAATCATCAATGCGACACTCACTGTCCTCCACATGATCGAAAAAAAATTCAATCACTCATTCTCATACACTACCGGATTAATTGGTGCTATAGCAATTGATTTAGTAGGAGAACCATTTCCAAAAGAAACTGAAGAATTGTGTTTGAGATCAGATGCAATTTTGTTTGGTGCAATTGGTGATCCAAAATATGATAATGATCCAACGTTGAAAGTACGACCAGAGCAGGGGCTTCTTAAAATGCGAAAAACACTTGGATTATTTGCAAATATCAGACCTATTCAAACTTTTGATGCACTCCTTCATAAATCCCCTCTTAAAGAAGAATGGATTAAAGGTACAGACTTTGTGGTAGTGCGTGAGTTAATTGGTGGTATTTATTTTGGAAAGCGAGGAAGAGAAGATAAGGGAAGAACGGCATATGATACATTGACATATTCGGTTGAAGAAATTCAAAGAGTTGGTAAGTATGCCTTTGAGATTGCACAAAAAAGAAGGAAAAAAATATGCCATGTTGATAAGGCAAATGTTCTTGAAACGTCAAGATTGTGGCGAGAAACAATACAAGAGTTATCAAAAAACTATCCTGATATAATCGTTGATTATATGTTTGTTGATAATGCCGCAATGCAAATCATAAAAAATCCAAGAGCATTTGACGTATTATTAACGGAGAATATGTTTGGAGATATTTTATCCGATGAAGCTTCGGTCATAACGGGATCAATCGGCATGTTGCCCTCAGTTTCTATTGGTGAAAAAACAAGTGTGTATGAACCAATTCATGGGTCATATCCAAAAGCAGCAGGGAATAATACCGCAAACCCAATCGGTACAATATTGTCTGCCGCCATGATGCTTGAATATAGTTTTGATTTACATAAAGAAGCAACTGCAGTGCGCGACGCAGTGGATGAAGTACTCTTGAAAGGATTGGGAACAAAAGATATTGTCACTGCACATCCTCTTTCAACATCTGAAATGGGTGAGAAAATCGCTGAGAATATTTGATTACTTCTTTACCATTATCGGTCGGCCAGATTGAATAAGTTCATAAAACTTCATTCCGATTACAGACCCCACGATTGGTCCAAGAATATACATGATGCTAAATGATTTGATTCCAACAGCAACTGCTGGGTTTAGTACCCCATTTGATCCCATGAGTGCCGCAATTGCAATCCCCATAAAGAGTGATCCTCCAATGACAATGCCTGAAACTGCTTTGTGAATATTACCAAAAACAACTGATGCAATGCCAAATGAAAAAAAGATCATTCCAACAGTCTCTGCGATTCCGATCATCAGAGAGCTTTCTACAGTAATTTCATATGATATTCCCATGACCATCGATATAATGAGTGCTGTAATTGCTCCAAATACCTGAACCATAATATACGAAAGCGCATCACTGGAGTTTATTTTCTTAATGGCCAAAAGGCCGATTGTTACTGCTGGATTTAAATGTGTCCCGGAAATATGTCCAACGCTGAAGACAAAGAGTCCAAGAGTTATCGCTGCAAGAACTGGTGTTGAGACTGGAAAAATTCCCGCAAGAGACAAGATGACAACAAGAGTTAGTGTCAGTGTGCCGAAATACTCAGCGAGATACTTTTGATACATATTGATTAAAAAATAGTAATTTGGAAGATTCCTTTATTATTTTTTGATCACATCAAAGCCCGTAAATGGAACAAGGACTTCTGGAATTTTGATACTTCCATCTTTTTGTTGGTAGTTTTCAATGAGTGCAATGAGTATTCGAGGAGATGCTATTGCCGTATTGTTATATGTAAAACAATATTTTATTTTTCCTTCCTTTGTTTTATATTTCATATTCAGTCTACGAGCTTGAAACTCTCCCATGATTGAATTGGAATGAGTCTCGCCATAGGCGTTTCGAGATGGCATCCAGGTTTCAATATCATACTTCTTGTGTTGTGGTTCTCCCATATCTCCCGTACACATAAGAAGTTGTCGATAGGGGAGATTCAGTTCCTGAAGTATTTCTTCTGCATTTTTTTGAAGCTCTTCATGTACGCTTCTTGCTTCATCAAAATCATTTTTACCAATAATTACTTGTTCAATTTTCCAAAACTCATGAACACGATAGAGTCCTTTGGTATCCTTACCATATGCTCCGGCCTCTCGTCGGTAACAGGGAGAAAAACCAACATATTTTTTTGGAAGATCAGCTTCATTCAGTGTTTCTCCAGAATGGTATGCAGTTATGGGAATTTCTGCGGTACCGGCAAGATGTGTTCCTTCATCATTTAATCCATAAACATCTTGTTCACTTCCCCACGGAAAATGACCTGATCCAAAAAGAGTGAACGTCTTGACGACAGTGGGGGCAACAAAGGGAGTGAATCCTTTTTCTGTAAGTCTTCTCAGGGTATACATCATGAGAGCCATGTGAAGAATCGCCCCTTGATTTTTTAAAAAATAGCCACGAAATCCGGAGATTTTTGAACCGCGATCAAGATCAAATATATCGAGTTCTTTTCCCAGAGTAATGTGATCTTTTGGTTCAAAATCAAATTTCGTTGGTTCTCCCCATTTTTTTATTTCAACATTTGCGGATTCGTCTTTTCCGACAGGCACTTCATCAAAAGGGACATTCGGGACATAGAACATGAGATTGTTATATTCCTCCTCAACAATATTAAGATTATTCTCAATTTTCTTCAATTCATTTTTTATACTTTTTCCTCGTTCAATATCATCAGACGAAGGTGGATGCTTTTTTGAAATTTCATTTCGCTCCTCTCGAAGCGTTTGGATTTTTTGAATAAATGATCGTCTTTTTTCATCGAGATCAAGAATTTTATCAATATCAACTTCTCGATTTTTGTTTTTTGCAGCGTCCTTAACCTTTTGCGTATTATCTTTTATGTATTGAATATCAAGCATATAAGTATTGTACCATAGGGCAAAAACGTATATTAGGAATCGTCCTCAGGATTTATTTTGATCAGATCGCCATCTTTAAATTTGGACTGAATATAATAATGTGCTTTTTCCGATATTAAATGAATATTCCGATAAATAGTAAGTGAGATAACACATGTTACAAATAGTGAGGTAAAAAAGTACGCTGATCCATGCTCAAGAAGGGTGATAGATTCAGCGGTAAGAGCAATAAATATGGTTGTAGTGATAATTACCATCGTGTAGAGCATGACACGCGTGACATGAGTAATGATTATCGTTCCGGCACTCACAATGCCAAGTAGTATTGCAAAGGTAGTCAGAATAATGAGTTGAAGTTGAGAAATGACGACGATTTTTCCTTTGAATAAATCAAGAAGTACCAGGGAATATAAGATAAGCGTTGTTGGCACAAACGTCATAATATGACCAAATGGCATGTGAAAAAAATATAATATTCTTTTGAATTCTCCATTTTGAAAATACTTTGGTACTGCGCGCTCAATGCTAATGGAAGCAACGTGCCCCCCCAGACCAATGCCTAGAATGAGCGAGAGAAGCGTGATAGCAAGAATACTCATAAGTTCCCACCGTATTTCTCCCAAGAATTGAATATCAAGAATTTGAATATACAGCCCCATGATAAGGAGAATTGCAACGATTGGCGCTATAATATTTGCAAAAAACAAATCCTCTCCCATATTAAAGCGCATTTTTTGAGATTGTTTCTTACTGTAATAATATTTATTGGTAAAGATGCCGAAGAGCGCAAACGCTGGCAAAATAAAGTAGAGGAAGAAGTTATATATTCCCATCAATTGATTATACTAAACGTTTTTTAAAATTACTGGAATAAGTTGTTGTATTGCTTTTAACCGATGATTAATCTTTTGGTGTTCTTTTGGAGTGAGTCCATCATAGAATGTATTGAATTTTTTTACAATAAAGAGCGCGCGGTAGGGATATCCATTGGTGTCATAGGTAGTAGGTTTTTCAGAAATCGTTCCTTCAATTCCTTGTTCATTTGTCACAAATTCGTTTGTTGATGGATTAAAAAAACAAATACATGCTCTGAGTTGTGCGGTGCGTTTTTCTTTTGGAATTGTTTTCATTTTATCGAGCGCAAAATCGATAAGTTCTCGATCAGTTGCTTCGTACCCTGGCCAGCGACGTGACTTGACGCCCGGTGCCCCATTAAGCGCATCAATCATGAGTCCGCCATCATCTGCGAGTGTAGGAATTTTTGCCTGATTGGCATAGAATTGAGCCTTTATTTTTGCATTTTCCTCAAAAGTACCACCAGACTCAACCGGTTCTCCAATTATTGAAAAGTCATCCAGAGTTAAGAGCGCGATTCCTTTTTCGACGAGTGGCAATAGAGCATGCTTCATCTCAATCTTCTTTGCTTCATTTGAAGTTGCGATTAAGAGTTTATTCATAGGTGTATGAAGATAGTATAATAAAATTTATGAAACGATATTTGTGGATTGGGCTCATCATTGTCACGCTCATTGTTGATTGGACTGCACTTGATGATATTACTACCGGAAATGAACTAGATTATCTTGGTGAGTGGGTGACTCTGTACGTGAGCGTTCCTATTTTACTCTTATCTGGGTGGAAGATCTGGAAAAATAAGTTATGAATGCGCTGCTTCAATTTCCCAATCTTTAAATCCAAGTTCTATCATTTTTTCTTTTGCTCTTTCTTTGGTTCCAAACATCTTCTCAAACCCTTCCAATGTTTCCCTGATGTCATAGGGAAACACGATCCATGCGTCGATACTCTTTTGCCAGAAGTCAGGAATAAATACTGAATGCGGTTTTATATAGGGAGAAAGAGTATATATTTTTTTTGGTTTTCTTTTTTGAAAATAGGGGACTGCTATTTGAAATGTTGCACCGGTGTCTGACACTTCATCAACAATCAAAATAGTTTTTCCTTTAAAGTCTCGCGAAGGTTCTTCGGTAATTATTGGCTTGTCTAGTTTTTTCATGTCTTTGTAGGAAGACATGGTGATGTTTGAGATAGGAATGACGCCAAGGAGATCGGAATAAATCCTCGAGACAATATTACCCCCACGGGTAATTGAAATGATTACGTCAATGTGTGTTCCTTTTACTTTTTCTTTGTAGAGATCGACACAGTCACGATGAAACTGATTCCAGGATAGTTTATGAAAGGTAAGGGTTGGCATGAATATATTTAATATAAAGTTCCTTTAATTAATTTTATGTTGGGATCATATTATTACATGATATAATTTACCTCTAATTATGACAAGAAGTATTGAAAGATGGCTTGGTGTAGCTGATAGATTGCCTAAATTTGAACCTATACCTGCTCGGTCAAGTTTGGAGCGTGCAGATATACGACCTGATTTGCATGCTGCACGCAGAGTTCGAGAGTCATATATCCCTGAACAGGGTATATCTATTGCCCAAGCACTCTACAATCGTCAGGCATCATTCTTGTCTGGAGATCAACCGCAGGCCTACTATCTCGATCCAAGACAATTTTCTACGAATGCCAAAAATGAGATATTGCTGATCTCACTAGATCCCAAAACCGTTGCCCCTGAAATTGTACTTTCCCCTGAAGAATGGCAACAAGTGGAGCTTGATGAATTTGGCCTTCCAAAGTTATATTTATTACCGAAGGAAATTCAACACCAAGCATTTCTCGATTCTGCTGAATATTTAGGAAAAATGGTGTGCGATGAAACGATAGAAAACGTTCGAAAAGTTCAAGAAGATATAGATGGTAATAATTATCCCGAATATTCAATTCGATCGCACGATTTTATGGAAGATGTAGTAGGTGACCAGGGTGAAGAAGTTCGTGAGAGAGCTGATGGAGCACTAGAAAAATCTTGGACTAAAAATAATACTTGGAATGATATGCGAGCAAATAGACAAGGTTTCCCCCATGAAGCAACATCGAGAAAAGCCCCAAGGAAAAATGGCATAATTGGTAAGATGGGAAGGTATGCCAGAAGTATGGTTGAGATTGTAGATATGGCGACCGGAGCAAATACAGTACAAAGCATCGCATATGGTGCAATTACTGGACATAGAACCACCATTACTCGTAGCGGCTTTTTTATTGAACCTAAAAATCAAGTAACTCTTGCTCGGGAAGTATTTTCATTGATAGATTCGTTGGATCTATCAGGGCTAAAAAAAGAAAATCAGGAATTTGCACGACAATTTTTTAAAAACAATATTGCTTTAGCTGTAGGCCCAAATCTAGATGATGAGACTAAGAATCAAATTAGTGAATTTATTTCACTTGGAGGAAGATCGCTTACAATACATACCATTGCCCCAGATAAAAAAATACTAGAAACAGCGAAAGAATTGCGCAAAGAATTTGGAGACGATATGGAAATTGCAGCCGGAGTCGTTCCAGATGTGCCGTATGCTGAAGAACTGGCAGAGCACGTTGATATTATAAAATTTGGTCACGGTCCAGGTACAAGATGTGATAGTGCGAATGCAAACACCCTTCTCCAAAATGCTATGGAACAGGTAATTAAGGCCAAAGCAAGTGAGAAATTGAGAGGAATAACTGTCGTAGCACATCTTGGAAGTGATGATAATGCGTCAATCCCAATATATCTCGGTGCTGGAGTGGGTTTTGTGCGAGCGGCTACCGGTGCTTGTGCAGAAAAAAGTCTCGTTTATTTAAGGGACTACGCAGGAAATTATGTTTTGCCAAATTCAGGAGATGCAAGCGAGCCAACTTGCTTTGTGGAGACGGCGATGCGACCAGATCTAATAGAAAAAAGATATAATAATGCAGGAAGAATGGAAGATCCAGAAGGGGTTATTGGGGCGACAAGATTCAGCCCTGAAAGCTCTTCAATGGGTCGTAGGCTTGGAGATATAGATAGGATTATTGGAAATATGCTTATGAATCTTGGGGTAACTTCTGTTGGGCAATTATATATAATGTTGGCAAATAGGAGTGTTGATATTCTTGGAACTGAGTCTGATGCTGCGAGAAATAGCTCTAAGTCTAAAAATGGAGTTCACTGAAATTTTGTTAAAGTTTATTCCCATTCAACAGTTCCTGGAGGTTTGTTCGTGATATCGTAGACCACTCTATTTGCTTCAGTAACTTCAGTTACTATTCTAACAGATATTTTTTCAAGTACATTCCAGGGTAATTTGGCGAAATTTGATGACATTACATCGAGCGATTCGACTGCGCGAATGGCAATTGTCTCGCCATATGCACGATTATCACCGCGAACACCAGTCGTTTTGATCCCCGTAAAGACCGCAAATACTTGCCAGAGCGAATCGTCAAGACCTGCCTCATGAATCTCATCTCGTACGATTTTATCTGCAGCTTTTACAATTCTGATTTTCTCTGGGGTGACTTCCCCAATGATGCGAATGGCAAGACCGGGACCAGGGAAGGGGTGTCGATGGGTTATTTCTTTTGGAAGACTCAGCAATGTGCCAATCGCACGTACCTCGTCTTTATAAAAATTTCGCAACGGTTCAAGAAGTACCACATTCATATGTTCAGGAAGACCCCCGACATTGTGATGGCTTTTGATGTTTTTTGCATGTTTTGTACCAGCGCTTTCAATGACATCGGGATATATCGTTCCTTGTACCAAAAAGGTGGCACTTAGTTTTTTTGCTTCTCGCTCAAGAACATCAATAAATGTTTTTCCAATTATTTTTCGTTTTTTTTCAGGGTCAGTAATTCCTTTGAGATTCTGTATGAATTCATCTTGCGCATCTACAATCAGTACTTTCATTTTGTATGTATCAGAAAAGACTTTTTTTAGCTCTTCTGTTTCACCTTCTCTCATAAGTCCAGAATCAATATATATTGCGGTAAACTGGTCGCCGATTGCACGGTGTACCATGAGGCAGGCGATAGATGAATCAACTCCTCCAGAGAGTGCGCCAATGACCTGTTCTTTTCCGACAGATTCTTTAATATCGAGTATTTGTTCATCAATAAATTCTTTGGTAATCGGTTGATCTTTGGGCTCGAGTCCACAGATTGCTGCGAAGTTTTTCAAAATCTGCATACCAAACTGAGTATGTACTACTTCCGGGTGAAATTGAATGCCGTATATTTTTCGTGATTCATCTGCGATTGCTGCATAGGGAATTGTGTCGGTTTTTCCAATCGTTTGAAACCCATCGGGAAGTTTTCCCACCTCATCGCCATGATTCATCCAGACGGAAATAGATTTTGGAATTTGGATTTTAGATTTTAGATTTTGAAATAACAATGAAGTATGAGTTATTTCAAGTGTGGCAGGGCCATATTCCTTTTTCACTCCTGGTTTTACCGCGCCCCCCAATACTTGTGCTATTACTTGCTCGCCATAACAAATTCCCAAAACAGGAATGTTCATCTCGAGTATTTTTGGATCAATGGTGAGCGCATCTTTTTTATACGCATCTCCTGGCCCACCGGAAAGAATAATGCCACTTACCAAAAAGTCGTTTGTTATTTCAAAATATTCTTCTGGTTCGACGATGATGGTTTCAATTGAAATCTCGCGAAGTCGCCGAGAAATAAGGTGAGTTGTTTGAGAACCAAAATCTATGATAACGATCATTGATAGTTTTCTCCTGCATTGGTAACAAGAATATCGTGAGGATGACTTTCGGTAAGTGAGGCATGGGTGATCTGAGTAAAGGTACCCTTTTCTTGCAGATCAGCAATGGTTTTTGTTCCAACATAATACATTCCTGATCTGATGCCTCCAATAGCCTGATCAAGTACCGATTTAACCGTGCCACGAACCGGAACCAGACCTTCAACGCCTTCCGCAACAAGTACCCGATCTTCATAGCTTTTTCCATGGAACTCATCTTCTGACTTGATTTCAGCCCCTTTTTTCATAGCGCCAATTGACCCCATTCCTCGGTATGACTTGAAGGTATATGTCTCGGTATTTTGTTTGAGAATGCTTTTAAAACGAGATGGCACCTGATCGGTGGAAAGCTCTACTTTCTCACCTGGTGATTCTTGACAGGAGGCAAACATGCTTCCCATCATGACGGTGCTTGCTCCTGCGGCAAATGCTTTTACCATATCACCTGAATAATTAATTCCGCCATCGGCAATAATGGGAACTCCAGATTCTTTTGCAGCTCGTGCAGTCTCAAGAATTGCAGTGATCTGAGGCACGCCCATTCCGGAAATGATTCGGGTGGTGCATATTGCACCCGGTCCCATACCGATGCGAAGTCCATCAGCTCCTGCATCGATGAGAGCTCGTGCTCCTTCATAGGTTGCGATATTTCCAGCAATAATTTGAAGCTTCGGAAAGGATGATTTTAATTCTTTTATGGTGTCGATAATATAATCTGCATAGCCATGTGCAGAATCAATGACGAGAACGTCCACTCCAGCATTTATAAGAGATTTTGCCCGTTCAATGGATCCTTTGCTTGCGCCAACCGCAGCTCCAACATATCCATGTACGGGCGATTCGTGAATCGCCCCAACCACTTTTGCAACTTCATTTGCCTGATCTTGTATTGATAAATTTCGATGAATGATTCCAATTCCTCCTTCGCGTGCAAGTGCTATTGCAAGATCTGATTCGGTCACGGTGTCCATGGGGGCCGAAACAAACGGTGTTTCAAGGCTGATTGATTTGGTGAGCTTAGTTTGAAGAGATATTTCTTGCCTTCGAAAATCACTGTATCCCGGAATGAGAAGAACATCATCATAGGTAATTCCTTGGTCGGTTATTTTATGTGAGTGATTCATGATTACAGATATAAATTTGTTGTATTTTCTTTCATCGGGATAAATGTTGCATCAAATCCCCAATGAATGGTTTGTTTTATTTGTTTTTCTGTTAACATTTTTCGATCAAGAATGTATTTGTATTGTTGTTTCAAATGTCCATCTTTGATTGTTTCCGGCCAGTCAGTGTTTATCGAAAACTGTACTCCTTCAGCAAAAAGTGTTTGAAGAACATGCATCATTTCTGCGTCATCTTTAATTGCCTTGGTCATGAGATTGCTCAAAGGACATACTTCAAGGGTGATTTTTCGAGTGGCAAGTTCTTTCATAAGTTTCTTATCATATGCTGCTTTGACTCCATGACCGATGCGATCAGGATTTATGGTATCGATACATTCCCACATATCATTGGTGTCATCGGTCTCACCAGAATGTGCGGTGATTTTCAATCCATTATCTCGCGCTTTTTGTACAAGTCCGACATAATCTTTAAAGTGAAATCCTGATTTGTTGTAGTTTGAAAAATCGATTCCAACAACGCCCCGATGTCGATACTTTATGGCTTTTTCAACAATAATTTGATTGTGTTCAAAAGAAAACTGTCGATCAAGACAAAATATCAGTCCTGCTCTCATTTTTGGATACTCAAGAAGTGCGCGTTCCATACCACGAAGCATTGCCATAATAGCGTGATCGAGATCTACTTCACCTTCGCGGTTGTGCTTCATAGGATTTCCCCGAAGCTCGTAGAGGGTGATATGATTGGCTCGATACGCACCACTAAATGTCTCGTATACTCCTTTTTCAAGTGCGATTGCACCTGTTGATAATTTATCAAGAATCGGATGATAGATCGTATCAAGGTATTCTTTTAAGGTCATCTTACGATCAGGAGAAAGGACTACGTGATCGACAAATTCATGATAGTCACGCTTGGGAAGTTTGAATCCTTCTGAGTTTGCAATATGCCAATAGACATGTGGTGCAATAGATGATCCGATGTGCGCGTGAAGTTCTGGAAGGTTATTAAGTAGTTGTTGCAGTTCCATGGATAATTATAGTATACAACATAAAAAATGTCAAAATTCAAATATCAAATTTCAAACTTTTTAATCAAATATCTCCAAGCTAGCACAGTGTACGCTTCCGCCCCCTTTTATATATTCACTCATCGCAACGGTGCTGATGAGATCAACATGAGGACGAAGTTGATCTTTCAGCTCATCTGAAATTCCTTGGGTTAGGATTGCCTTTCCATCAATCGTTACCATATTGCATGCAAACATTTTGTTATCTGCTTCGGAAGTCTGAATGATCTGACCGAAGTATTTTTTTATTTCTGTAACGCTTACTGGTGAAAATGCTTCAAGATTTGCAAGTGCCACTTTTTTGTTTATCGGTGCAAGGCAAGTATCGAGATGATAATACCAATCATCGATAAGTTCAATTCCCACAATTTCAGCATCCAGATGCTTTTTTAAAAAAGGAAGTGCTTCTTTTGAAGAGCGTTTTCCCCAGCCAAAGAAATAGATATCTTCAAATTTAATGAGATCGCCTCCTTCAAAATATATTCCTTCTGGCAGTTCAATCGTCTGATATGTGCCATGAGTTTTAAGAAATTCTTCAACAACCGTTACTTCACCTCTGCGTTCTTTGTATTTAAACTGCGCTTTGATAAACATATTTTTCTCAATATGTCCGGTGTCAGTGGTGAAAATTTGATCAGGAAAGTGATTGTTTGGGGAAAGCTCATGATAGGTGACGTTGAGCGCATCATATGCATATTTGAGTGTTTCATATTGTTCATGAGCTTTTGCTTTATCAATCGGATTGTCGGTATTCATCCAAGGATTGATCTCGTATCTGATATCATAAAAGGAAGGTGGACAGAGGAGTAGGGATTTGAATTTTGCCATTTGATCATTATAGTCATACTTTTTCCAAAAAAGCAACATATATTTTGAATAAATTACTCATTTTTTATAAATATGCACTTTCCAGGAGCAAAAATTGAAGATTTTACGTCAAAATCGGGAAAAAAAGTTATTCTCAGATATATTCAAGAAGATGACGCTGTGGAGTTGTGTCGATATATAAATGAGCTTTCAAAAGAAGATACCTTTATTCGGTTTTCCGGGGAGACCATCTCTTTGGGAGAAGAGCAAAAATATGTTCAGGATCAGATTGCAAAGATTCTCCGCGGAGATGCTACGCCTATTGTTGTTTTGCACGATGATACAATCATCGGACACTCTTCCGTCGAGCGAAACTTTATAGACAAAAAACGTGGACTGCACATTGGCGATTTTGGATTATCAGTAGCGCGCGAGTATCGGGGAGATTGGATTGGCCAAAAACTGATGGAGACTGTCATCGAACAAGCAAAAACACAGATGCATGATTTGAAGATCATCAGACTCAATGTGTATGGAAGTAATAGCGCTGCCCAAAATCTCTATAAAAAAATGGGGTTTCAAGAATACGGTCGGCTTCCCGAAGGAGTGTTGTATAAAAAAGAATATTTAGACCTTATAGAGATGTATCTGGCAATCTGATTATTTTTTAAATTCTTCCATCTGCCCGAAGACTTCAATAAGCTTTTGCATGTGTTCTTTCATATCAAGCTTCAAGCCATCGACGCCCATCTTGATTTCAGTGCGGTCAATCTTTGCGGCAAATGCTTTGTCTTTGAATTTCTTCATGACAGACTTTGCTTCCATGCCATCAAATCCAGTCGGCCTCATGAGGCTGTAGGCATACAAAAGTCCCGAAAGTTCATCACACGCAATGAGTGCAAAATCAATCGGTATTTTTGGCGGCGTCTCGGTCCGCTTTGATCCAAAAGCATGGGCAGATACGGCATTGATAAGTTCTACCGGATACTTCCAGTCAGCAAACCATTTCAAGGATTCATT
>PFOB01000021.1 GCA_002792315.1 Candidatus Roizmanbacteria bacterium CG_4_10_14_0_2_um_filter_39_13
GGTACATCTTTGTAATCTGTTCCATATCGTGCAATCAGTCCAAGTTGCGATGCAAAAACGCCAATCTTTGCTTGGCTTGCAATCTTAAACATATGTTCGGGATCATTGTCTTCTTTTGCAATTCCTTCGCCATAAAAATCATCATTCAAATGTTCTATCTTTTGATCTCCGGCAAATAACATAAGGCGTCCGGTATCATGAGTAATGGTTTTGTAATTTGCTTCATAAGCTGCGCGCATGTCCTCTGGAACGTCGGCTGGAATGTGAATTTTCATAAACGTGAATGCAAATTAATAATAGCAGACTGTACTCATACACCATCATACAATGTTCTTGAAGATTGTCAATATAAGTTCATTATAGTATGATTACCACATATATGGAAGATTGTATTTTTTGTAAAATTGCCAATAAGGAGTTGCCGAGCTTCAAGATTTATGAAGATGATCGGTATCTTTCATTTTTAGATATTTTTCCGCGCGTCAAAGGTCATGCGCTTGTGATCCCGAAGAAGCATTACCGATGGGTGAATGATGTGCCGGAATTTGGAGAGTATTGGGAAGTTGCAAAAAAAGTCGGCACGATGATTCAAAAAAAACAACGATCTGCATATATTTCCTATGTAACGATCGGAAATGAAGTACCCCATGCACATATCCATATCATGCCACAAAGTACTGGTGGACTTGAAGGATTTCATCTTGATCCAGTGTTTCACATGAAAAAGAGTGAAATAGAAAAACTTGCAAAAGAATTACAGAAATAATTATTTAAATAGAACGTAATGAAAATAAGAGATAAAGTGTATGAAATAATAAAAAAAGTGCCGGTTGGAAAAGTCACGACGTATGGTGATATTGGACATAAAATTGGAACAAAAGCATTTCGTGCAATCGGGCAGGTTCTTCACCACAACCCAAGTTGGCCGGAAATCCCTTGTCATCGAGTTGTTATGAAAGACGGTGGCCTTGCGCCAAACTACGGCCATGGGGGACCATCTGTCCAAAGAATGCGACTTGAAAAAGAAGGAGTAAGTTTTATTGGTGAAAAAGTGGATATTACCTCCCACAAAGCTGATTTGTAAATGAGTGCGCCATAGCGCATAATTAATGAATCGGCATCTGCCGTATGTCAGATGTATATTTATGTAAAGAGGTATGATCAACATTTACTATCGCAATCTCAGAGACAAGAAAATCCAGAAGCTTGAAAAGTATCGAGTTGGATCATGGATTCATGTCGAAGAACCAACAGAAGAGGATCTCCAAACCCTTACTGATTCATACGGATTGGATATTGGATTACTTCATGATGCGATCGACCAATACGAAGTACCGCGTATGGAAGAAGAGGATGGCGTAGTATACATTTTTAGTAGATTTCCCCTCAATAGCAACAATCAAATCACGACATCTCCGATTCTATTTGTTGTCGCAAATGAAAATATCATCACGATCACAAAGGATAAATTTCCGCTTTTGGAAGGATTCATGAAGCAACATGTTTTCTATACAACTCAGAAAACAAAACTTTTTTTGCAACTGTTTGCCCTTATCAATGCGTCATTTAATACCTATTTGCATACCATTAGCCGTGAAACACGCAGCAGTTCCTATCAATTAGAAAAAATTAACAATAAGGATATTGCTTTGTTTGTCGGATATGAACGGGTTTTGAATGATTTTCATCTTGCGCTTGTACGGACCAATGCCGTTTTAAATAATCTTCTTTCACATAATTACATAAGATTGTATGAAGAAGATCGAGATCTTATAGAAGACATTTTCCTGAACAACGATCAGTTAATCCAACTTTCAAAAGAAAACCTTCGAAGCATTGTAAATATCCGAGATGCATATTCGACCATTATGACTAATAACACCAATCGGGTCATTCGTTTTTTTACCTCAATAACGGTCATACTCACGATCCCAACGATTATTGCAAGTATCTTCGGTATGAATGTGGTACTTCCCTATCAAGGCTCGCCAGGTGCTTTTATCGGAATTATGGTTGGTATAGCACTTATATCGCTCGGCTTTGTCGTAATGTTTCTGATGAATGATTGGTTATAAAAGATATTTCAGCGTTTCTCCTAAGGTCAATATTCCGTATCGAACACTCCGAGAAAAATTAATGCTCGATGCCTCTTTAAAATACCGAACTGGTACGGGGATATCACCAATACGAAATCCTTTTTTTGATGCGGCTAAAAACATTTGAGTTGCAAAAACAAAGTCATCAGAAAATGTTTCATAGGGGATTTTCTGTAATACTTTACTTGAATACGCCTGCATTCCCGTATGCCATTCGCCGAGATTTTGGCCCGTTACCAAATTTTGAATGAAGGTCAAGGCGCGATTTGAGTAATATTTATAAGCAGGCATGCCACCTTCCAGTGCTTCTTTCCGTGTTCGAATTCGCGAACCAAGCATGATATCAAAATATCCTTCCTTAATAAAATCGACGAGATGGGGAATAAGATGGGGATCGTATTGATAATCTGGGTGAAGAACCACTACGATACTTGCTTTGTGAGCACGGGCAATTGTATAGCATGACTTTTGATTTGCGCCATATCCTTGATTTTTGGCGTGTTGGAATATGGATATGCCACGTTTCTTTGCAATCTCGACCGTTTTATCGTTTGAGCCATCATCGTTAAGGATTATTTCGTCAGCGATTCCCTTTGGAATGGCTCGCAAAGTTTTTACCAATGTTTTTTCAGCATTATACGCAGGAAGCACGATGATAACTTTATGTTTCATGTGGCTATTTTATCATGTGGACTAAAAGTATAGAATGAAAGAATGGGAAAATTGATGTCGAAATTAATTACAGGAGTATTACTTACTTTAATTATTGGCGTGATCTTGTATGTCAATTATTATCCTCACTATAATGGACTGATAAATACACCGGAAAACTATTCATATTCTGGTCAAGCTTCATGGTTTGATCCATGGGACATTAACAATTATTTTGCAACAATTAAGTTGGCGCAAAAAGACCAGAATATATTATTATCAAACATAAACACTACTGAAAAAGGAAAGCCCGCTTTCATCTATCCAATTTACACCCTTTCCGCGATACTATTTCCAAACGTAAATAACATTCTTCTTTACCAAATTCTTGCAATCGGATGCGGCACTCTTTTGGCTTTGGGAATATTTGCCGTAACGAATTTTTTGATAAAAAAACCATTTCATTCTTTGTATGCGCTCCTTATTATCTCGATTGGTGGTGGCCTTGGTTTTCTCTTTTCTGCCCCTGAAATGTCAACTGACCTCTATATACCGGGTGTCACTTTTTTGAGTAATTTTCAAAAACCACATGAGGCAATTGCCGCTTTACTCTACATTTCATCTCTCGTCTTCTTTTTTCTGGCAGTAGAACAACAGAAAATACGTTTATTACTTATCTCAATTGCAGCATTCGTAGTACTTATTCCTATCTATCCATATCGGTTAGTGAGTTTTTTTTTGATTACTTCAATATTTGTGCTGGTTTCCTCCATGAGAATGCAAAAAAAATATCCATTTACTTATTTGGGAATATTTTCTGCCTTTGTTTTTCCTCCTGCCATTTTCTATACGTTTCATTTTCTTAATTCTAGCTTTTCAGTGCTTACCAGTTATCAGCCACACCAAATTACATTGTTATCGCTCTTTCTTGGCTACGGATTTTTTATCGTATTTTTTGTTTTTCAATTGTTTTTGACAAAGAACAAAACACCATTGATGTGGTTTTTGAATATATGGATTATTGTGTCTATAAGCTTGTCGCTTCTGCCCTTTGGATTGAGTCGTTTATTTTTGAGCGGTTTATTGTTTCCGATGGCGCTTATTTTTGTGATACAACTTATAAACTTTTCAAAACATTCTCATTTATTTTTAATCTTCATAATGATAATTACTCTCATGATGGTACTTCCCACTTCTATTTATACGTTTAACAAGCGGATAGCGGAAGCTCATAATAGTAATAATATTTGGTTTTATATTCCCCAATCTTATAGGGAAAGTTTTGAGTTTCTTGAGAGAAGTGATCAGAATGGTATTTTAGCCCTTCCTTCGCTCTCAAGCTACATCCCTGCGCGTACGGGGAAGCACGTATATTTTGGCATAAAGGATCAATCCCCCGACTATGATACAAAACTTGTTAAAGCAGAGAATTTTTATTCGGGAACATTGTCTGAATCAGAAGCCAAGTCATTTTTACAAGAAAATAATATCAATCTTGTCGTCGTATCTTTGCAGGAAAAACAATTTGACGCCCTTGCATATCCCTTTTTGACCGTTGTGTATAAAAATAAAGATATTGAAATTCTTAGTAGGTAAGGAGATTCTTATAAATCGCGTGGGTCTTGTCTTCATATACTTTTTTCCACCCCTCTTTTTCAGCACTCTCATCAAGAAGAAGATCTAAAAAAGTTCCTTGAGCAATGAGGAGATAATCAGTTTTGTATTTCCGGAGCTTTTCATTCCATCCTGGTTGCGTTTGAAGAATTTTGATAAAGACGTTGTACGGACTTTCACCATTTTCATCAATCCATGCAGGCATACGACCATCAGCAAAGATTTTGATATCAGGGCGTTGCCAGATTAAAAATCCTCCCCATTCGTACGCTGCATACACATTTCCTGAGAGCATCGGATAGTTTTTTATTGCAGTACAGGGATAATTGGTTGCACCTTTCGTGCAGAAGAGATTCCAGTCAGAATGAAACGCAATTGTTTTTTGAATATTAATAAACATGACCGAAACGAAAATTGCTCCAATAAATGGTATGAGCAGTGGATATATATTTTTGATATCTTTTTTTGGCATCATCTGGAGATAAAATATCGCTGCAAATGTGAGAAAGAGCGGAGTATTTCTGCGTGCCATAAGAGCCGTAATGCCAAAAAAGAGGAGAAGAACCATTTCAAAAATTGAGAGTTTTTTTTGAACCACTTTAATGATGGGAATGAGCACGAGACTTATGAGAATGATAAGAATATACAGTGGGGGTGGCGCAACCCATTCGGCAATCATGGTATTAAGCGGAGAGGTGAGATGATTAAAAAGTTCAATATATACTTTGTATCCAAATGGATTCAGAAGTGTCGCAATAAATGATAATAATCCGACAACAGTTGTCATGAATAAAGCCCTGTTTAAAATGTTTCCTGAAATTTTTTGGATAAAAACGTTCAGCCAATATGCGCCAAAAACCACGAGTCCGGTAAAAAATCCAATATGTGTATTGACCCAAAACAGAATAAGAAGTGGATAGAGAAGAATAGATTGGAATTGAATAGAATTAATTTTAATGACTTTTTTATCTCGAAGCATCCAATAGCCGAGAAGAATGAAAAAATAGGTAACAACCTGCGGTCGCAGCCCAAGACCAAGAGTTCCTCCGGCTAAATATATTACGAGTGAAAATAGTGCTGCTGCAAATAGTATATTTTGTTTTGAGAGTTTATAAAAAAGATAAAAAACACCGGTCATGATCAGCGCGTGAATAATGCTGAGTCCGAGAAATCCAGAATAATTGTAAACCACTGCAATAATTCCATCATAAATAAAGCTCGAATAGAATGCTTGATAGTCCGCAAGAAAATAGGTAAAAGTATTTGAAAGGCACGGATGCCCTTGAAGTAGTTCATACCCACATCGATAATGCCAGCCAAAATCTGGGTCTTTAATGGGGAGAAAATTAAGGAAAAAAATAACAAGATACACAATGGTATTTGTTATTTTTTTCATGTCATTAGTATATATGAATTGTCCGATACTGTTTGATGAAATAATACTTGAATAGTATTTCTCCCGTTGAGTATAATCAAACTATGAAATCAGGGTTTACACTGGTTGAGTTAATCGTTGTTATTTCAATTATTGGCATGCTTGCAACATTGGGAATTGCTTCTTATCAAAATGTTGTCAAAGAAGCGCGAAATACAAAAACGGCAGCGGATATTGAAGAAATGGTAAAAGCCATAATGATTCATAATGCCAGAACTGGATCATGGGTTGATGGAATGGATGATTCATACGGTAATATCTTTACTACAGCCACATGGAATAATTCAGCTCAAGGACTTGTTCCAGAATACCTTGATAGAGTTCCAAACGATCCATGGGATAGATCATATTTTTATGATGGAACCCCAAATACAGAATGCGGTTTGGGAGCAAACTCGGTTTGTTCAGCGGGACCCGATGGAGTCTTTGAGTCACACAATAGGGCGGATGAAACGGCCCAAGACGATGATATCTGCGTGTATATTAAATCTGACTGTTAATTTGGCTTCTTGATCGATATTGTTACCTTGATACCTTTATAATCTGCATCAACGGTATCACCAGGTTGAATCTTTCCCTCAATGACTTGAAGCGCGATCTCATCAATCAAAAGTTCGTTCATAATTCGTTGAAGGGGGCGTGCTCCATAGATGGAATCAAATCCAATTGACTGTAAATGTTTCTTTAGCGGTTT
>PFOB01000067.1 GCA_002792315.1 Candidatus Roizmanbacteria bacterium CG_4_10_14_0_2_um_filter_39_13
AGTTCTTCGCGATTTACCTCAGACAGTCAAGGCAATGGAAGTTTTTCAAATGTGACAATAAATCACGCTCAGGGAAATGATCCGCTTAGTAGAGTTGTTTTGTGGGAGCAGCCAGAAAATGGAACTGAGATTGTTGAAAATAGCACTACCTGTTATCAGGTAAGTAATAATTCCCCGACCTGCCTTTTCTCAGGAATATCGTTTTAATATATAGAATTTGGATTTTTATGTCCCAAACTGCCGATCCCCTGCATCTCCCAGTCCAGGAAAAATATATCCGGGAGGAAAAGAGTCGTTTTTTGTAGTTAAGCGCTCGTCAATTGCGGCAACATATATCTGCACATCAGGATGATTTTTTTGAACTTCTGCTATGCCTTCTGGTGCTGCAATGATTCCAATAAATGTGATTTTCTTTGTTCCCCATTTTTTGAGAATATCTATCGTTGCGGTGACCGAACCTCCTGTTGCAAGCATGGGGTCAATCACAAATACGCGATCAACACAGCACGTTTCCGTTAATTTATTATAGTATTCAATTGGTTGAAGGGTTTTTTCATCACGGTATAGTCCAATATGCAACACTTTTGCATTTGGTAAGAATTTTAAAATTCCATCAACCATACCAAGTCCCGCTCTCAGGATGGGAACAATGCCGCTTTTTTCTTTTATTTGTTTGGCGACTGCGTTTGATAATGGAGTTTGAACTTCAATATCAACAAGTGTTGAGTCCTGTGTCGCTTCATATGTGAGAAGTGATGAGATTTCACATATCAGTTCTCGAAAAAGTTTTGGGTTGGTATTGACGTCTCGAAGAAGTGATAGTTTGTGGGCAATAAGTGGATGTGTTGAGGGGTGAACATTTTTCATACATTTATTGTACCTCACTTCCCTACCCATCGAGCGTAGGTGACAATGATAAATCCAATCCCCAGAAATGTGAGGCCAAAACCCTGAATCATGGAGACTTTTTCTTTAAAAAGTATTGCACTTAAGATTGTTGAAAGAAAAATCGCTCCCCCAAAGACGATTGGAGTGACAATACCAACCTTATTGACGGTAAAACTTTTGTTCAAACTCAAGGTAAAGAGTGCAATAGTTGCTCCGGCAATAATTGCGGCGATAATCCCATATTTTGAATTTTGAACGTTAATCTTTGAAAAGTAGGGCACAATAATTGCAAGGGGAAGAATTGCAGACATGGTGTTCATAATCGCCGTCACGAGATTGCTATCTGCATGTCGAGATGCATATGCGCCAAGAATTATTGTTGCGGTGTACAGAAGTAATGCCACAATTATGTACGTCATAGTGATTTTATTATACGATTTTATTTGAGCACTGCGCGCTCATTTTTTTCAAAATCAGTTTGCAATCTTTTTGTGATTTCTCTTGGGTTCAATGACAAGAGGTTTGATATGGGAATTGGCTTGAAAAAAGTCATTTCAATCTGAGGAAGCATCATCCCTCCATATGGAATCATTCGAAGGAAATCTATATCAGATGTGCCCTTTACAAAGATCGGGATAATGTATGCCCCAATAGTATTTTTGACTTTAGAGGTGAGGTGTCCTACACCTGGAAACCATCTTGTTGTCCCTGCTCTCTTTCCTGGAAAGAGCAAAACCATTCCTCCATCATTGATTTTTTTTGCTGCGTCATCTATAGATTCTCTATTCCTTTGATGTTCATAATCCTCATTAAATAGCGGCTTTGAATTTGTTAATGCAATTAATTTACCAATATGAGGGTGTCGTTTGATTGGATCTATATGATGCTCTATATATACGGGAATACAATATCTATCAAGCTCCAAAACAATCCCCATCATCCGATAATTGATGATCATCGAAATATCATCCCGATGATTTGGAAGTGCACTTAAAATGGTGATCACCTCTGCATCATGCGGATGATTTGCAATAAGGATGCATGGATTTTCGTTCAATAGTTTTTGAATCTCTGGAGAGAGGCCATGAGTTGCGACCTTTGAACAAGATCTTTGGATGACTGCTTTCATTGACTCTGGAAGGGTGTGTTTTTTTAGATTTGAATTAAGAAATGTGACGAAGCCCTGTACAATCGGAAGTTTATTGAGTCTCATCCTACTATTGTATAATCCTTCTGATATATTTTACATACAAAATATATGCTTTATTCATCTGATTTCATATGCTCGACCCCTTCCCTCATTGAGTATCTTAAAGAATCGGGTTTCGATACAAAAACTGCACATATTGGGGATTTGATCGAACATCCATTCTCTCTTCTTATCCCAAAATATTATGCAGATCTTATTGATTGGAGAGATCCAGATGATCCACTTCGAAAAATGATTTTGCCTGATAAATTGGAGCACGAAGTAAAAAATTATGAGTTAGCAGACCCAATTGGCGATGCTGTTTGCTCCCCTACTCCGGGCGTCGTGCATCGATATCCTGACCGTTGTCTGTTGATGCTAACCAATGTTTGCGCAGTACATTGTCGTTTTTGTTTTCGCAAAAATATACTTGATACTAATGGTGCTCATTTAGATAAAGCACTTGCATACATTCGCGCTCATATAGAAATCTGGGAAGTCATCTTTTCAGGCGGTGATCCGTTTATGTTTACCGACCACTTTATGGAATCGATTGTTTCAAAACTTCGGAGAATACCTCATGTTAAAATGATTCGGTTTCATACGCGCACACCGGTAGTGTATCCGCAGAAAATTACTCCAAACTTATTAGCCTCGCTGCAAAATGCCGGTCCTTGTAGCGTTGTTCTCCATGTGAATCATCCAAGAGAAATTACTCCAGCATTTATTGCGGTAGTTTCCAAAATGAGAACGGCAGGGGCTCTGATACTTTCTCAAACCGTGCTCTTAAAAGGAGTAAACGATCATGAAAAAATTCTTGGAGAATTATTTAAAAAACTCGTTGAAAGCGGAGTAAAGCCTTACTACCTCCATCATTTGGATCTCACGAAAGGAACACACCATTTTCGCATATCAGTTGCAAGAGGAAAAGAAATCATACAAAAACTTCGAGGAACTATTTCTGGACTCTGCATGCCAGAATATGTGATCGATACTCCCGGAGGGTATGGCAAAATACCGGTATTTTGGTTCAGTCAAATAGCAAAGCATACATAGGAGGTGGTGGGTTTTGAGGGGCGAAAGATTATATATAAAGATACTGGGTTATTTTATAGAAAAATCATCCCCCAAACATAAATGCAAACACTTCAGTTCCTAGTGTCTGGAAGTTGAGTTGCAATAATGCTTCTTTTTTCTCATTCTCGACATTCCCTTCCCTGCATAAAAAAGAAAAGATTAATAAAATATACATGATTCGCTGATATTAGGAACAAAGCCATCAGTCGAATTATAGTTATTAGCTAGATGAGAATTTCGATTATTATTCATTAGGTAGATCAGATTCTGGTATATTTTGAAGATTAATTTCTTTCTTTTCCATCGTCGTTTTAAACATAAATAAAACGATCAAAAATCCAACACCTATTCCCAACCACGGGAGAAAGGGGAGCTTCTCTATCCAGCGACTCTCTACTCCGTCACAGTGATCCCCTACTCCATCGCCATCTTCATCTTGTTGCATCGGATTGGGTTGATCGGGGCAGTTGTCATTTGCATTCAAAATCCCATCAAGATCGAAGTCTTCACATGCATCTCCCCTGCCACTCGCATCTTTATCCAGTTGGTCAGGATTTGCTATGTGTGAGCAGTTGTCAGAGTCATCTAAAATTCCATCATTATCAGAATCGGGAAGTTGATAGTCAGGATTGATGAATGCGGTCAATGATTGAAGTTGAATTGGGTTGACTTGACTTCCAAGGAGTGTGCTTGAATATGCGGTATCCATATAAGGAAGAGATCCAGATGGCAAACTGTGTACAGAATATGAGTTATTAGGTCGGGCAAGAAAACGGATAAAGTAATCCACCTGCGATGATTGTTCCCCCATTGATATCTCTGCAATTCTCAATGGTTGTGAATGATAGAATGTAATTTTAAATGTATCTGCGCTTGTTTGAGGAAAAAAAAGAGGATTCTGAAATATTTTTTTACTGATGACATATTCAAAATCTGGTGAATACGCGCTCTTTTTTTCAATTGTTATGGAGCTTGGTGGTTGGACATTTTGATCAAATACTATGTTGAGTTCAGATGTGACGATGCTATTTTGGTATCGAAGCTCAATGGTTGATTCGGTTTCTACTCCTGTTCCAGAAAGATTTGAATCTAGTTGAAATGACGCATAGGTAGACAGATTGTCATCATTTAAATATGCCGATGGTGATCCAGTGTTTGAGTCAAGCGCAACAAATGGTGTAAGAATGTTTCTGATAGAAATTGCGTGGGGCTGGACCAAATCTGTCTCATTTTCGACAACAAGAAACTTATTGGTATCGCCAATATCGACCGGCAATTCAACAACTTGTGGCGTTGCGCGGTTGGTCGGCTCGACGCGCGTCACATATTGAAAGTAGTGCTTCAAATCTTGCACGCTCGAAGTTGGCTTTTGGAGCGGTTGTAATGCCATGAGCATTGATCCTTGTGTACCCAGGTGGGGATAATACATAAGGCCGAGAGACAATATGGCAATTCCGACCAGATATGAAAGCAGTTTATTGCGCATGGTTCTTTGCTGTTTTCCTGAGTAAGACTGATCCGATAAACATCAGCCCAATGAGGAAAAATGTAATAATTCGAGGTACCAGTTCCATGTCCCAAACTTCAACAATCAAAAGTCTTCCGATGACATAAATGAGAATTCCAAGTCCAAAACGTTGGAGAATTTTTCGCAGTTGAATTTCTCCGGTGATATAACAAGAAAGACCGATAATCGTGTACAAAAAGAGACTTATGACCCGTGCAGTATATTCTCCCATAAAAAGAGAATCAAGAATCTGCCAAATCCAAATCAGACCATAAATCCCCCCAATGATTGACAGTCCAAGAGAAAGCGTATGAATTGTTTTCTCATTTTCTTTATTTTTATAATAAAAATATATTCCTGAAAGAAGAAATGATGCAGCGACAACGGTGCCAATTACAATATCGTTGGTTTCTCTCCATGGTGAGGTGATCGATTCAAAAGACAGCATAAAGGGAAGAATATAATAGAGAAGCATAAACTTTGTCATCGATCCTCCAATAAATCGATCGGAGAAAATGGGAAGAATAAGTGCCTCAAGCGAAAACGCAATAATCAGAACGGGACCATCAAATTGGTATGCGGTAGCAATGGCCAAGAGTACCATTGATATTGCGGTATAGATTTGCACCGCTGATGGAATTTTGGTTTTGATATATATTGCATATGCACCAAATGCAAATGACAATGCGGTAAATAGGACGATTATGCTTTTGAAATGCTCAGGAACCAATCCATTAATCCAACCAAGTGAAAACGCGGCAACTCCTGCCGCAGAAATCAAATCGTAATTCGTAGCTTTTTTTGAGGTAACGATTGATGTAAGTGAAGTAAAGTAAAAAATACTGATAAAGGTAATTGATATAAACTGAAGTTGAGTCATTTCAATAGGAGTTATATTCGCACTAAGCTGAGTACCTTGACTGAAGATGCCGTAGAGAAAATACTCCAAGCTATAGATTGTGACCGCAAGGAGTGAAAGTGGCGTGAGAATTTTCCATGCATATCTATTTGCAATCCAAATAGTTCCGAGAGTGATAACGAGAAGATATGAGTATAATCCGAGAATACTTTTTCCACTTGATCCGATAAGAATTGGTGCCATCATGCCGATAATGAGCGCAAATATCGCAAGAGATCGTACTCGGTGCCTCAGACTTATAAATGTGGTCAAAATGGTAGTGAGTAATATGAGCATGAGCGCTACCGTACTTGGAAACATTTGATACACTTCTTGCGCTGCATAGACTGAAATAATCATAATGCCCGATCCGAGACCGACAAGGGTAATGCCCTGAGATTGAATTGATTTGATTCTCCGTTCACCCCCAAAAAGGGTGAGTGCTCCGATGATCAGTCCAAATGTTATCCGCCCAGTGGGACCGATCCAATTATTCAAGAAAGCATATGAAACGAGCCACACGAAGCCAATAAGTATAAACAAGGCCCCCGTTTTCAGAGGCCATTCATGGGAAAACCAACTCCACAATCGTTGGAATGGATCGGGAGAATTCTTTGGAATTGGTATCGTCTGGGAGTGAGACTGATTTTGTATTTGAGAAATAATCGGTGGTGTTTTTTGGTCCACTACTTGAGGAATGTTTGGGTTTGATGAAGCATTCAATTTTGACTCAATAGAATGAATCTTTACTAAGGCATAAATGGAGATGATGAGTGAAATAAGGGTGAATAAAAACGACATACCTAAATCTCAGTATAGAGACATTTGATTTATTGTGCAAGATGTTAATTTATTCTTCCATTCATCTTCCGTAGAACTGCTCGAACAACCCCATGAATTTTAAGTTCTTGCT
>PFOB01000004.1 GCA_002792315.1 Candidatus Roizmanbacteria bacterium CG_4_10_14_0_2_um_filter_39_13
CAAGGCCAGCAATGACAAAGAAGGCACGAATAGCAAAGGTCAGAAGATCACCAAGTGATGGTATTTTGAAGCCGAGATCATCGTTACTAATAGTGGTACACGTGGGTAGTTTGTCTTTAGCAGCTGCATAGGTACCTACAAGAACGCCTGCAGGAGTATATTCCAGATTGGAACAGTTTGAATATGCAAGTGCGGCGCGCACTTCTGAAGATCCAAACAATAGAAAGCCAAAGGCGATTGTGATAAAGACGATTATTACTCCCGAAATTGATTTAATTGAAAACATAAAAAATTAAATATTCACATGCACTAATATCATTATATTACTCAGTTTTGCTTGTTGTTGTCAACACTTATTTACCATTCTTTTGCCCGATACTGCAATGCTTCAGCAACATGTGCTGATTCTATCTCTTTGAAACCTTCCAAATCGGCTATAGTACGTGCCACTTTTATCGTCTTGAAATATGATCGCGCAGAAAGTGCCAGTCTTTCAACTGCTGTTTTGAGCATTTTTTGGGCATCGTCAGAAAGTACACAGTATTTTTTTATATCAGATGATGACATTTCGCTATTGAAAAGGTGAATATCTGCAGAAAATCGCTTTTCCTGTATATTCCGTGCTTTTTTCACCCGAGAACGCACCGCTTTGCTTGATTCACTCTGATATTCATCTGACAGTTCGTCAACCTCAACCGGCGGAACATCAATATGAAGATCAATTCTGTCCAATAGCGGACCAGAGAGTCGTTTTTTATATCGCATGATCATTCCGGGAGCACATTTACAGGTTTTTTTTGGGTGACCCAAATAGCCACAGGGACAGGGGTTTGATGCGGCAAGCAAAAGAAATCGTGCAGGAAATGTGAGCGTTCCAGCAGCACGCGACACCGTCACTACCCCATCTTCCAATGGCTGTCGCATCGCCTCAAGCACATTTCGGGGAAATTCGGGAAACTCATCCAAGAACAAAACACCCCGATGTGCCATCGATATCTCACCGGGCATTGGGGTACTTCCTCCACCGATCAATCCCACTCGTGACGTCGTGTGGTGTGGCGACCTGAATGGTCGAATTCCATGGAATGTCTCATCTGAAAGCTCACCAACGACAGAATATATTTTTGCAACCTCAAGCATTTCTTGTTTTTCCAATCGGGGTAAAATCGATGGCATACTTCGAGAAAGGAGTGTTTTCCCCGCGCCAGGCGTACCTTTCAGATGGATATTGTGAAAGCCCGCGGCTGCAATTTCCAGAGCGCGCTTTGCTTGCTCCTGTCCTTTTATTTGTGAAAAGTCATGTTGAAAAAACAAATGCTCCTCATCGACACATGTTGATACCGATGTAAATTTTTGAATTAATGTTCTTCCGAGAAGATGATCAATCAGCTCCTGAAGATTTGATACCGGATAAATAATCATATCTTCAAATATTGATGCCTCTTCAGCATTCTCTTTTGGAATAATTACTTCAGGTATCTTCTCCTCTTGCGCCAGAAGTATCAAAGGAACGATGCCATTTATTTTCCTTACGTTTCCTTCAAGTGAAAGTTCGCCGAGAAACATTTTATTTTCAAGAGCAGATTGAGATATCACCCCCGATGCTGCAAGAATGCCGATAGCTATAGCAAGGTCGAAGGCAGAGCCAGATTTGGGGACATCGGCAGGAGCCATATTTACCGTAATACGAGAATCGGGCATCTCATATCCAGTATTTGTAAGTGCTGTCCGGACGCGCTCTTTTGACTCATCAACAGATTTATTAGGAAGACCAACTATAGTAAAGGTGGGGAAACCTCGTCCTGCCACATCAACCTCGACTGTGACCAGTACTCCATGAAGTCCAATTGTTGCACCAGCCAAGGCTTTTGCAAGCATAACGAATTGTGGTTATTTACTCCGCTTTTGGTTCTGTTGGTTCAGGCTTTGACATTTCACCGTCCGCTGAACGCTTCTTGTAAACATACACCGCAAGCATCACTCCTGCTCCTCCGAGAAGAATCAGAAGAACTGCTCCAATCAAATACATTGGATTTCTTGATGTGGTGGTTGTGGTTGTCGCTTCCTCGGTACCACTTGGTGCCATTGCGGCAGTTGGTGAGACCTCTGTCACCAATGGTGATATTTTCTGTTGTGGAACAAAGCTCGGAGTTATATTTCGTCGAGGATTTGTAGTTGCATTGGTTGATTTGTACGGATTTATCTTTTCTGCTGAGAGAAACTCACTGTTGTTTGCAAGAAACTGTGACGTTGATTGATATGAAATATTTTCTGCATTCTTAGGTGAAGTAAATCTCAATGAATACTCTGCAGAAGGAATATTTTCTGTTGTAATTCGGAAAAACCCATTTGCATCAGCAGTGGTCTCATACATAGGTGAGCCTGAAAATAAGTACATATATACACCAACCGTTGCATTGGGAATAATATTTCCATCATTGTCGTATGCAAAGCCTTCGAGATAAACAGGAATTGGCTCTACTTTTGATTCAATGGTGTTTCCGTCCTGCGCATGAACGACTCCAACTGCCTTATCAACCATATCCCGTACCCATGCCACATATTTTCCCATGACGCTTTTTTCTTGTGTCAGGGTGGCAGTAACTAAGTCTTGTTTCGTAAACTTCATATTGAAGTATTGGCCTAGATTTGGATCCAATAAGGATTGGTCGAGCGTAATAACAAATTTTCCTGTCTTATTTGGACCACCGTTTCGATGGTTAAACTGTTTGTAGAATGTACATGTCGCGGGAGTTCCCGGAGTACATATCTCAACATCAAGAAGCACAAATGGATGAGACAAATAGCCACTGTATATGAGTTGTCCACTCTTCTCTTGGCGAGTTTCATCGAGCATTTCAAGAGGATACGTGTATCCCTGAGGATTACTAGCATTTGGCTTCATGACAATATCTCTATGCTCAATATTTCCCCGTTGTCGAATTACGGGAGAATCAGAATAATAAAAATCGGAATAGATCCTATTTGCATTTACCGGAAGTTGAGAAACATCTGCAAGTGATGCTTGCGCATAATTTGAATGCGCGGGAGATAGTGTGTAGTTTCCATCAACCACATAAAAGGTAAAATAACCAATCTCACTTGTTTTGAACGGATTAACTACAAATGGATTTGCATTTGTAATAACAACCTCTGCGTTGGATGTTGTGCTGAACTGCTTGAGAGTGACTTCAACGTTTGGAATTGGTTCGAGAGTCATCATGTCAAATACAGTACCATAGGGATCATAGGCATTTCCAGAACAATCCGAAGATCGAAATGTAAAGGGAAGAGTGCCCTGCGTTTGAGAAGTTGATCCATCCTGTGGAACGGCGGCTGTCCCCGTAATAGTATTGTAAACTAGAAACTTTCTCATTCTTGATTCCTTTGTATAACTTTGCCATTCGACAGGAATAAGATTCCCTTGACCATCAGATTGGAGAATTAACTCATCTTTATTTGCATGATTTTTCTGGACATACGTGTTTGATGCTGGGTCAAGGTGCCAAATACCATAGTCGCCTGAATGGCGAAGATCATATCCAATATCTCGCGTCGTATCTTGAGTGAGTTTCCAGTATCCGTCACAGTTCTCGCGTATTTGGTCTGGTGTCATCATACTTGTGTCTGGACAGGTAAGAAGAATATCGAGTTCCGAATTTCCTGTTGTACAAATTGGGTCTGGATCTGCAGCGACACATTCAAAAATATATGATGGCGAGGACGGGACCGCTTTTAATGTTTGTGTGCTCAGGGCTGTTCGATGTACTTGTTTCTTTCCTGATGGGCATACGCCATCTTCATTACACCACTTTGCATCAAGACAAACCGTTCGAAATCCAGACTTCACCTGAGGTTGTGCACTTATTTGTGGAACGAATACAAACAAAAACAAACCGAACAAAAGAAATAAGTAATTTTTCATAGTAATAAACAATTAGTAGTTATTTTCATAATGACACAAGTATTTTCTATTGTCAACAATCTCCATCTATACTAATATGAATATATAAATGAGAAATAAATTATTTGCTGTTTTATTGGCGGTTGCCATGTTTGTGTCGATGGCACAGAGTTCATTTGCTCAAAATACTGATATATACAATTTTCCAATTAACCCGATCCCCTGTAATAAAGTCGATACTTCTCTGAGTTGTCCAGTAAATTTTTTAAGTGATGGGCAAGATATATATAAAAATCTTGGTGAGCGATGTGCCACATCGTACGCTGATTTCATAAGCGACCCAATTGGATCTCATTACTGGGTGGAAGATCCGGCAATAACCTCACAAGGAAAGTCAGATGAACGTGCACGACAATTTTTATATTGGGTTCTCAACACGAATGCAATTGATGAAGCTCCGGTCCTTCGCACGATCTGGAATTTCTCGAGTATTGTCGCCCTTGTTGGAGTTGTGCTTGTCGCAACAATCTTTGGCATTGGCTACATCATTAGTCGCCGCGGAGGCAACGTCTACAACGGTATTGGGAACTTCTTTGCAGGAGGAAGTAGTGGGATTGCCATCTGGCCAACGATCATCAAGATTGGAACAATGCTTTTATATGTCGCATTCTCATCTGCAATTGTATTTATTCTCATACAATTCTCCGAGATTCTTATGAGATTCTTTTTTGATAATTTGGGTGGAAAAGATCTTTTTAAGATATACTTTGTAGATCCAGGAAACTCTTCACTACTTGGTGCAACGGAACAAAGTTATCGAAATTTTATTGGATGCCGAGATCTCAATATTCGTATCCAAGAAGGAATCGATGCAGAAATGTTTATGTTGAAAATGACGAATGTCACCTACTATGTTATGGGTGTAATGCTCCTTCTTCGTAAGATACTCCTCTGGTTTATGCTCTTTGTCGCACCATTTCTCGCCCTTCTCATGCCCTTTATTTTCATCAGAAATACCGGATGGATCTGGATTGGGGTATTTTTCCAATGGCTCTTTTATGGCCCACTCGTCGCACTCTTTCTCGGTGCAATGGCCAAGATCTGGAGTGAGGGTATACCATTTAGTTTTGATTTCTCGCGCGCGGGAGGCCTTGATGGATACATATATCCAACTGGCTTGAATATTGTATATGGCGGACCGGCACAACGGGTACTTTCTGGAGTTGTCGATCGCCCAATCGGCGCAATGAATAATGGAAGTTATGTAGATACATTTGCCGAATATGTGATCACGTTGATCATGCTTTGGGCAGTCACATTCTTCCCATGGTGGCTTTTACGGATATTCCGAGATTATTGCTGTGAAGGAATATATGCCATGAAAAATATCTTACTTGCCATGTATGAAAATATGCGCGGTGGTCCATCAAAAGGCCCTTCTCCCTCTCATCCCCCATCATTACCATCTCTCAAGATTGATACAAAGACGCCAACGAATCGAGATGTCAATGTAAATATTGCATCACTCAATCAGATCAAAAAGTCTTTGACAACAGATCTTACGCGCAGTATGAATTTTCAAGCAACACGGATTACTGACGTTGCCCGCGTGGAAACAAATAAACAAATGAATCAAGTAGTCAATAAAAACCTTGCATACATCTCAAATCCAGTGAAAGCAAAAATACCTGCAGAGCGTCAACAATTTATGAACCTTCGTTCGGAACTTTTTAATCGAGCTATTAAAAACGATGCCGTTGCCCGAACAATTCTTGCCTCAACTTCTACCACAACAGCAGAGAAAACTAAAATTCGTGAATCACTCATTCAATCATTGCCACAAACTATCTCAATCTCACAAGTGGTCACAAAAGATATTCATATACCTCAAGAAGCATTTTCAAAAATCACCAACAGCTACACAACACAAATCTCAAACAACACACAGGCAGTTCAAAAACTTGCAAGCTCTGCAAAAACTGATACCCAAACGGTGACTAATATATTAAATACATATAACCGATAT
>PFOB01000031.1 GCA_002792315.1 Candidatus Roizmanbacteria bacterium CG_4_10_14_0_2_um_filter_39_13
CAAACACTAGATTATCTTTCTCCTGTAGAGTATTATGATCAACGTATTAAAAGTTTGTCACCTATGTACCCGTCCTTAACAAAATCTTGACACGCATTGTCATTCCCGTGAAAACGGGAAACCAGAAAAACATGGATTCCCGATCCAAACTTCGCTAAAGCTACGCTTGGCGAGGCAGGTCGGGAATGACAGGGATCAAGTCGGGGATGACATAATAGACTGATTGGTCTATTTTGATATAGTTTTGTCAGAGACCGTGAACTCTTACTTATGCTTGATGTGATCTGAAATAGTATACTGATTCAACTTTTTCAGGAAGATGCTCCTCAATCGAATTTGAACATCAATTCATGATATACTCATGAATATGAAAAGGAGACCCATACTATTTATCTTTATTCTTCTTACAACACTCATTTTTATTCTCGGTGTTCAATATGGTAAAACAGTAAATGTTACAGATGAGGCATTTTCTCTTCTTATGAGCATCACACCGTCGGCAGAGCCTCCTATTCCTACACAAAAAGACAGTACCTATATTCTTTATACCAATGACATTTGCAATATTTCCTTCTTGTACCCCGATACCCTCACGTTGAAAGATGCGAGTACCGAAGCATCTCTTATCTCAAGTAGTGATAAAAATCAGTTTACGTTAGACTGCGGAGACGAACTCAAACCATCTCTTCCCCCTTCAGAAAAAACTGCAACACGATCAGTTCAGCTTCAACAATTCACCATGATAGGTGAAAATCTTAAAGATTCTGAAGGAACTACTATTCATTTTTCACGTAAACACCCCTATAACAAACGCACCATATCAGTGACGGTGAATGAAAGTCTTCTTCCGCTCATTGAAAAAACATTTGAATTTGTGAAACCACTATGAATATTGCCTATTTTGGAAGCCCAAAACTATCAGCACAACTGCTCTCATCACTCATCAAGAACAAAAATATTCAAATTAAGCTTGTCGTGACACAACCAGATAGACCTGCTGGCAAACATCTTGCACTTACCCCTACTGATGTTAAGAATCAGGCCAAAATCTCCTCTATTCAGGTATTTGACCAACGTATTGATTCTAATCAAGAACAGGAGCTCATTAATCAGTTCAAGAACCTCAATATAGAGCTTTGTATCGTATTTGCATTTGGCGCAATGATTTCTCTCAAGTTACTGGATTCAGTCAAGTTTGGTTTTTGGAATATTCATCCATCGCGTCTTCCGAAATATCGTGGAGCAGCGCCGACAACATATCCAATTGCCCTTGGGGAAAGAACAACCGGCGTCACACTTATCCAAATGAACGAAGAAATGGATCAAGGAGCCATTATTGATCAGGTTGATATGCCCATTGATCTCAACATGAATCGTACTGATATTGAAGCCAAAACCATTCCAATAGCAACAACAATGATAGAAGGTGCAGTAAATGCTCTTGAAGAGAATGGCAGCGTTCCTACAAAACCGCAAACCCATGCAAATGCATCATACACGCGCCGTATTACAAAACAAGACGGATTTATCCCCCTTGGTCTACTGGTAAGCGGTTTGAAAATTGATAAAAAAATTCAAAATGGACCGCTACCAAGGCTCATTAATTCATATTATGAAGAAAATAATGTACCGATTTTCCATCCAATTTCTATAGATCATGTCATTTGGAACATGTATAGAGCTCTGACAATATGGCCAGGCATATGGACTTTTGTACCAACCCCTCAGGGGGAAAAACGATTGCTCATCAAAAATATGTCATTCGCAGACAACAGACTTACGCTTAAATTAGTACAGCTCGAAGGGAAAAAAGAGGTATTATTTAGTGAATTTTTAAAAACTTATAATATTTTTGAGTAGTTCTTCTTTTGGCTTTATAGAGCCTATTACTTATGATATAACTTATAGTTTTCTTGATTTAAGCTATCTGATAGCATATATGGAGATAATTTATTTATAGGGCTTCAATAAGCTACACAAATGATTAAAGATTGATAGAACAACATTTATATAGATGACTATAGAAAAATCAAACTTTTGTCACGATCGTAATAATATGTCAATAGCAAATTTTCTTTTTCGTTGTAAATATTACTACCCATAATTACCTTGTTTCAATAAGCTTCATAAACATTACAATATTATGATTTCGTTCAATATCTTACCATTGGCTTTTATCACAATCTATATCGATTTCATGTGAATTTATCACTCTGAATGAATACTTGCCAAATACGTTATCCACAATAACCTCTAGTGTAAATGATGCCTATATTCATCAATATTTGACCAAATTAATGAAATATTGGTACGCACATTCGTGAGGAGAACACGTATTACTTATGAAATGCACGCCCATATATCCCATTGCAATTGAGCCACAAATTCGAGTTTAAAATCCTTACAGTTCATTCCATATCACTATTTTTCTCGATCATTGATGCTTTTCAATTCTAATACTATACCCAGGTATTCTACTGATATTTATAAAACGAGATAATTTTCTCATCATTCTTTTATCCACAATTTATCCACAATTTATTAATATATAAAAACAAATATAATTCATGAATCGACTTGAATTTATATTGTCATAATTTACCCAAATACATTCGTTACAAATCTCCGGCTAATGAACTCTACCCCGCAGCAAGCAGCGGGGTATCTGTCATTCCCGTGAAAACGGGAATCCAGACTGGATCCGTCCCCATGAAAATGGGGATCGAGTCGGGGATGACGCGGCATGCCGCGGGGAATTAGACCCTAACAGAAATTAATTCTCTGAGTACATAGGCGCAATTTGATCAATACATGCCCACATTCATTACAGAACATGGTGTATTTGGCCTTGTAACTTTCCGTCAATAATGTTGACATAAATATTGTACGGTTAAAATCATTTCCTTCTCTCCTGAACCTCTTGATATCTCATGTCATCCTAATTTAATTTGAAATTAATTTTTGATTTATATCCTCGCATAAAAGACCATCTTTAAAAAAAATTAGGAAATTTTACCGTTTCAAAGACTTCTGTCATTAGTTTGCCGACAGTTCCTCATATGTATTGAGAGTACTATTTGAGTACGATTGAAATAATATATTCTATATATTTAGATCACTATGATAAGCTTTTCATTTCAATGGAGATAGAAGTGGTCATTCTTCAATTACTCCTGGAAGTCAAGAATCTGGGCAAAAACATTCATCTATCTCTTTTCTGTTAGTATGTTTTTTGTGAATATGATTCACCTCTATCGCCAATAAATAAACCTCTACACTAAAAATATAAGATACATATTTAGTTTACGCAGAATGTGCAATCTCTTAGTTTTAATTTATATGACAAACTAAATTATGTACAAATAATATACTCAATTAATATTCTATAGGACTTCAATATGACTTTTGGCGGTCAAAGAGTATTGATTGATTAAAATATATTTTGATATATTTAGATATGAAAAATGCACAGAACTTAAGCAATGTATATTGATGATAGTATCTCTTTTTTCACATCTAAATATATCAAATAATCAATTTTGTGCTAGAATGTGAGGTATGAAGCTCAAGATTAAACGCATTGATTCTAACCTTCCAATACCACAATATCAGACTCCTGGATCAGTTGCGTTCGACCTCTATGCACGTGTTACAACCACAGTCAAACCGTTTTCTCCTACTATTATTCCGACAAATATTGTGGTGGATGTTCCGGAAGGATATTTTCTGATGCTCGCAAGTCGTAGCTCTATACCAATCAAAAAGCATCTAATGGTGTCAAATGGCATCGGAGTTATCGATCAGGACTTTAATGGGGATACCGATGAAATCGGCGTGCAGGTTCTGAATTTTTCACACGAGAATGTTGTCATTGAAAAAGGCGAACGCATAGCACAAGCACTCCTGGTTAAAATTGCCAAAGTCGAAGACTTTGAAGAAGTAGATAGCATGAGTAACGTATCTCGCGGTGGCTTTGGAAGCACTGGTTAAATTACACTTATGAGAAAACATCCTGAATATCAGTACCTCAAACTACTGAAAGACATCAAAGAAAACGGTACTTATAAAGATGATCGTACTGGTACAGGGACTCTAAGCCTTTTTGGACGACAAATTCGCTTTGACCTATCTCAAGGATTTCCCTTACTTACGACAAAAAAAGTATTCCTTCGTGGCATCATTCATGAACTATTGTGGTTCTTGCAAGGAGATGGAAACATTAAGTATTTAGTTGACAACGATGTCCATATCTGGGACTCATGGCCATATCGATACTACAAAGAACAATCGACAAATCCCCTTTCACCGGGAGATTTTATCCAAAAAATTAAAGAGGATACTGTATTTGCAAAAAAATGGGGTAATCTAGGACCCGTGTATGGTGTTCAATGGAGGCACTGGCAGAGCCCCAAAGGTGAAAAGATCGATCAAATCGCCGGCGTTATTGATCTGATTAAAAATGACCCTAATTCTCGTCGGATGATTGTATCAGCATGGAATGTCGCCGATATTCAAGAGATGGCAAAAGCCGGTTTACCACCCTGTCATACGATGTTTCAATTTTATGTTCTTGAGGGAAGGCTTTCTTGTCAGCTGTATCAACGCAGCGCAGATGTCTTTTTGGGTGTCCCTTTTAATATCGCCTCATATGCGCTCCTCACGATGATGGTGGCACATGTTTCCCATCTCAAACCAGGAGATTTTGTCCATACCTTTGGCGATGTACATATTTATAAAAATCATCACGAACAAGTAGATATTCAGCTTGCTCGGAAGCCTCGGAAATTTCCAACGATGACGATTAACCCTGCAGTAAAGGATATAGACTCATTTTCGATTGAAGATTTTGAACTAAAAGGATATGACCCCAATCCGCCGATAAAAGCTCCGGTCGCAGTTTAATTGGTACAAAATAATATAGTTCTTTTTCTTTATGATTATCTACATTTCACATAGTAGTAATTTTGATTTCAAAACAAAATTGTACGAGCCTCTCAGTGAGATTTTTCACTCATCGGGCCACTCGCTCATCTTTCCTCACGAAACAAACAAAAAACAATATCCATCCAAAATGCTCTTTCAGAAGCATAAATGTGACCAAGTACTTGCTGAGGTTTCATACCCTTCAACTGGCCAAGGTATCGAGCTTGGCTGGGCAGATGCATTTCAAATTCCAATAATTGGAATTGTGCACATCGATGCTGAAATCTCAGGTTCACTTAGCAAAATACTATCTGAGCCCATCAGGTACCATGAAGTCGTAGATATCAAGCGAATTCTCCTTGTGACCATAGAAGCAGCAATTTAAGCTGAGCCTCGGGCGTACGATGGGAAAGATATTCTCGATTCATATTCGTACACCATCATATCATGGTAGCCCCTGTTTCCCATATATGACTCTGTGCACCATGAAGCAAACCAAGTACCTTCATCGCCCAAGCGCCAGTTCCTGTTCCGGGCACTGATGAAGATGTCGCCTGACCGCGCTCCCCAAGTGATATTGGTCGTAAATGTGGATATGGTTCATTTGGCAAAGAATGAGCAATTGCGCTTTCATTATAGATACTCAATGTACTATTACCCCCATTCTGATTTTCAATCAATCTTGCAACGGGTATGGTTTCTTTTGCAGCATATTTTACTGCATTTCGAGCACTACTCAATGCCATTCCTGCAATGACGCCCGATACTACAACATTGGCACATGAGTCATCTCCTTGAACGCCAAACGCCTCAAGAAGAAGTGGAAGATCAACCCGACATCGCCGCAAAGACTCTATGGTATGGAGGTTATTTGGATTCTTCCAGAGATTGTGAAGATGATATAAAAACTCATGATGTTCTGGATTGAGGGCAAATCGAACCTGTGAAGGCACGACAAGTTTCTCATCTCTCTTTTGAACTTCTTCAACAATAGTTTGAATGCTTTCGATTTTTCCTGCAATTACATGAGAAATTTCTTCACCACTGGAATCCAGATCAATCATGAGGTCTCGATATAATTGATCAAATTCCTCATCTGACAAATACTCAAAAATATCTGCTGATCCATTTTGAATTGATGTGATTGCGCTTTTGATGTCATGGTTGGCAATATCTGGATTTTCTAGCTCAATCTTCCCAGCTTCGTGCGCAAACAATCCATACGACGGTGGCATTAGTTCATTCATACAGCATTATACTATAGGTTATAAACATTGCAAGAGGATCATAATTCATTTCTCTGCTATGCTACAATAAATTCATATGAAGGTAATTTCAATTTTTGATCCTACCGCAACTGATGAGAAAAGTCGCGTCCGTGGTATTGGACGTTACTTCAACACATTGAAAGAAGGACTTCAAAACCTCGGCGATATTACTCCAAGCGCTACTCAAACTGGTATTTCTCCCTATGCGGCACAATCTCAGAATCCTGCCGATAATTTTTTCTTCCAATTTACCGCAAATCTCAAGGAGATAAAAATGCAAAGTATTTTTGTAAATCCCTTTTTTAATCCGATTCAAAAACCACTCAAGGTGCGAAGACTCACTCAAAAGCAGATCGCAGTAATACATGATCTCATTCCAATGATATACCCAAAAATGTTTCCAGTCGGCATAAAGGGGATGATTTGGAAATTTCTGAATAAATGGTCTTTGCGAAATTATGATCTCATCATCACTGATTCAATGGTGAGCAAACGTGATATTCTTCATTTCTACAAGATCCCTGAAAAAAAAGTTCAGGTTATTTATCCAACCGTGTCACGGATTTTTACCCCACATCTTGATCGTGAAAATGAATCAGTTGCTCATCATCATCCATTTCATACCGAAACTGATCATTCCGTTGCTGAATTTACTGAAATATCACTACAAACAATTACAAAAAATCCCACACTCCAAAATCTCAAGGAATTTGCAATTTACGTTGGAGATGCAACATGGAATAAAAATCTTCCCACCATTGCACAAGCAATTAAAATGGCAAATGTGCCCTGTGTGTTTGTTGGCAGTGTTTTCGGCGAAACCAACACGAAAAAAGCAGCGATAAAACCAAACCAATGGACACGTTCACTTCAACAATTTTTGAAACTTGCAGAAGGTGATGACCGATTTATTTTCCCCGGATTTGTCTCAGACACTGAGCTTAAATATCTCTACAAGCAAGCAAAAGTAAATATTCTCATATCATATAATGAAGGATTTGGCTTATCGTATATTGAAGCGGGATTTATGAGTACGCCAAGTGTCCTTGCCGATGTGCCAATATTTCATGAGATTGCAAAAGATGCTGCTGATTTTGCACCACCAAACAATCCAAAGGAAATAGCTCAAAAAATCTCAACATTATTTTATGATAACCTTCATCAAGAAAAAATGAGCATAAAAGCATTTGATCGTGCCCAGGAATTTCATCCGCGACGATTTCAAAGTGCGTGGCTCGAGATTCTCAAAGTAGCGTAATTAATATACCTATGGAGTTTGGACTTGAAATTTACATCGTACTTTCAATACTTCATATTGTCATGATGCCCATGATGATGTCTACCTCTCTTGATTTTCAACTTCCTGAAACAGTTGGACTCTTTATGATCGGGGGGTTTATCGGATATGCAATGGATTTTTATCTCATTGGTTTTTTGTTTGCAGCAATCATGCACTTCATGTTTTGGAGTCATGGCGGGGATTAAAGATTAAATAATCTTCTTCCATTTTCCATCGTGATCTGTGAGACTTCTTCAATGGAACTATCCATAAGTTTTGCAACCTCCTCAACAACATACTGAACATATGCCGGTTCGTTGGGGTATTTTTTCTCCGACTTTAATGGTTCAGGAAGGATGAAAGGACTGTCTGTTTCGACAACCAACATCTCAATCGGTATTTCTTTTATGAATTCCTGTTTCGTCTTGTCATACGTCACATCTCCATCAACACCAATAAATAGATGGTATTTTTTGGCAAAAGTTAGTAACTGAAGATTTGGTTCACAACAATGAAATACCGTATGTCCGGCAAGTTTCTCATCCCAACTCTCTTCTAGAATTGGAAGAATATCGTCGATCGCCTCACGATTATGAAGCACTAAACTTTTGTGGTACTTTACTGCCAACGCAATCTGCTTTCGAAGTAATTTTTTTTGAATTTCGAGAAATTGATCATCCACCGCATATTCTTGATACTTTGTTTCTTCGTATTCATGTCGATCCATTCCCACCTCTCCAACCGCAACAACCTTGGGGTGATTAAGTAAATTTTCAATTTCATTAATGTCATCCCGAACTTGTTTCGGGATCTTTTCAGAATTGTCATTCCCACGAAGGCGGGAATCTCGATGGTTGGCAACGATAGCTGAGAGATATTTGGCTGCATGATGAGGATGAATGCCCACCGCAGCATAAAATCCTTCATGTTTTTCTGCGATTTCGATAGCCTTTTTTGAAGAGGTAATATCAGTACCAGGAATAACAATTTGAGATACTCCTGCTCCAATTGCACGTGAAATGACATCGTCAAGAGTTTTTTTATATCGTTTAAAATTGAGGTGGCAATGGGTATCAAACATTCACAAATTATACCCCAATCAAATGTGCTACATCGGGAAGATTTTTAATATCATCAAGATGAATAAAATTATGTCCAAACAAAACAGCGCTGACAATTGCTGACTCTCTATCATCAACTAAAATACCATCTTCTAATTCGCTTGAAAAAGCAGCATATTCGGGCAAAGTGGCAAGTATTCGTGGAGATTTTGTTTCTAAAATAATTTCTTGCCTACTAGAGCGTGCGTGACGAGAATCTGCAAGAAACATAGTTAATGATTCGACAATTTCCTGTAGTGATGGGGCAAAAGACGAAAGAAGTAATCTATCTCCTATCACAAATGGCCAATTATCAAAGTTAATTTCAAAACTTGGCTGATAGTCTCCGCCTTTCGTCTGTAATTCAGCATGAGTTGTAGCCATTCTGTCTCCAAACGTTCCACCATTTCGGGTCCAAATACCATATGGAACATGCCTTTTATTTAGTCTCTTGAAAAGTTTTGATCTGACAGAATGAGTTAAGTTATAGCCATCTCTCAAAACACCATCTACATCAAACACAACACTTTGCGGCTGAGATGGAATATGCGTTGCCTTAGTTATCGATGTAGCGCGCAACTCTATATCATACCTTCTCAAAATATTGCATAGACTACCCAAACCTCCAGTGGAGGCTAAAAAATATTCACGGCCAAGGGCGTGGTCTACAATGTGTACTTTTCGATTATCCGCACGAGTATCAACAATTAAGTCTACGTCTTTAGTGATTATTGGATTTTCAAACTCCCCTCTCAATGCTTCGTCATAAAACGGACAATAATTAAGATGATTAAGCTTAGGGCCAAGTTCTATTGGTGGAATATCTAACCCAAAAATACGACGAGATCTCTGAAGATATGAATCGATATTTTCCATACTTATTCTAATACTGTATTCTGTGTCTTCGCGAATCCAATCTGCATTTCCGTATCGCGACCGCATACTTCTCTGGAGACGTTCTGCAAGAATCGCAGCATCAAAGCCCTCAAAGATTGAATACATGCGCCTTTCTTCATCAACGCTCGACCCATAATCCCCATTTTCAGCTATCTGTATCCTACTATTTGGCGGTTGATAGAATGCTTGAATGAATGCGTATTGAGCTCGAACCAATTGTTCAAATGGATGAAGAACTGAATTCAGTGTGTCATAATCTCGACCAATTACTGCTTGATAATTCAGATTCCCCATCAAGCCCTCTTCAGCCAATTGATTCATCTCTGAGATGCTGCTCCCACCGCATCCATGACGATTGATGATTTTGGCCATTTCCATACTTGTCCCATTGGACGAATATTCTCACTGCTATGTATTCTTTCGATTTGGGACATTTAAATGTTTAAAATACATATAAGTAACGAACGGGATTATTATACCAATACAATATTGGTATATATATACAAATAGTAATCTTGTATACTATTCATATGACCATCTTCATCGGCGCAGATCACCGCGGATTTGAGCTTAAAAATAAACTGGTCGAGTATCTTCAAGACAAGAATATCCGAGTCGAAGATCTGGGAAACTACGAACATGACCCCGAAGACGATTATCCGGATTTTGCTCAAAAAGTCGCACAAGCCGTGCTTCAAAACCCAGATAATTTTTTAGGTATTGTCATTTGTGGCTCAGGAATTGGCGTATGTATGGCCGCAAACCGAAATAAGGGAATATATTGTGGCATGGGATTTGATGTAGAACAGGTGCGTCATGGACGAGAAAATGACCATATCAATGTCCTTTCAATCGCATCAGACAATTTTTCTGAGGAACAAGCTCAAGAGATGATTGATGCATTTATTTCAACCCAACCCCTTCAAAAAGATAAATATCAAAGACGTCTCAAAAAAATCGATGCCGTAGATCAATCGTCAAATCCACACGAAAATCCACCAACCACTACACAGAATTTATAGCTCTATATCTTAATCTGATATTTCCCTGCCACATTTTTTTCAATGATTCCAGAAAGCTCCATCTGAGAAAGTACGGTCAAAACTCGAAAAACCGGGGCTTGTATCGAGCGGGCAATGTCATCAGGAGTAAATGCTTCTTGTGATAATAATTGAAAGAGCCTCTTTTGTTCTTCGGGAAGATCTTTCAAAGTATTTTGTATTAATTCTTGTTCTTTTAATCCATACTCTTCCAAAATATCCTCTACAGATGTCACGAGCTTTGCCCCATCTTTGAGCAGGATATTTGGTGCCTGCGACTGTTCAGAAGTGATCGGACCGGGAGGAGCAAACACATCCTTGCCCTGTGCCAGGGCATATCGCGCAGTGATCAGTGAGCCTGAATCTTTGAGTCCTTCTGCAACAAACACTCCACGAGATATACCAGAGATCAATCTATTACGAGACACAAAATGACCTTTCATCGTGGTCATATCAGGAGGAAATTCTGAAATAATGAGCCCTCCTGAATCAATGATTTTGTAATACAAATCTTTATTCACCCATGGATAAATGATATTAACCCCACATCCTAAGAATGCGATAGTTCGCTTGTCCGCTCTTATTGCTGCCCAATGAGCGAGCCCGTCAACTCCCATTGCCATACCAGAGACGATAATCGCTCCCGCTTCCGCTAGTTCTCGGGAAAATTTGGTCGTAACTTGTTTGCCATATGCGGTTGGATTTCGCGTACCAACGACGGCAAAATAGAGATCATTTGAATTTTCTCTGAAATCAAAATTATTAAGATCCCCTTTGACGTACAGACAAATGGGCGCATCTGAAAGATTCAAAAATGCATACGGATATTTTTTATCCTCGCGTGTTACTACGTGAATATGATCACTAATCATCTCCTGGAGCTCTTTTTCAAAATCAAACTCAGTTCGAAAGCGAATAAATTTTTCACCTAAAGATTGACCCATTACCTGCAATAATTCTTTTGATGATGCTTCGTACGCGCACCTGACTGTTTGAAAATGTTTGAGCAGAATATCAAATCTGATCGGTCCAATTCCGGGGAAATAGGAGAAAGCAAGATAATAGGGAAGGTCATCACTCATGTATTCATTGTACCCAATAGTGAAGATTATTGCTATTCAATTACATATGATTATGTTGATATATTCTCCGCAGTTTTCCACACAATCTCAAACATCTGACGCTGCATGTGGGCGACTTTTTTATTATGAATTTCCACCCCAAAGATTTCTCCTTCATGCCAGTTGTAAACTGCCGTGACATCATTATAAATATCAAGCTGGTGATCAATATTCAATACATTTGGTTTAATATAGCGAGATTCCCATTGTTTCCATTGATAATCCCTCCCGCTCAAACTTTTATAATAATTATCTGATAAAATATCCCGTCCTGTAAGCTTCCGTTCGACAAATTCCGTCCGAAAGCGGTCCATAAATCGTTTGCCCGCAAACTCATCCAAGTGGCGATATGTATACCCCACAACCTCTTTTTTGGCATCAAGCACATTCCAAATCATTTGTCGTATTCCTTCTCCTCCCCGATACATGAGGACTTTGGTGTCAGGTTGAGAGACTGCTTGTGTGTTGGTAATAATTTGTTGAATATTTGGAAGGAGTGACACTAATGTATTTGCACGCTCTTTTTGCTCCGCAACAAGAAACTCAAGTCGGGAAAGTGGGGCTGCTTGGACTTTTGCCACATACTCCTCTACCACTTCTTCAATAACTCCCTTTGCCTTCAGCGACTCTATGATGCGATACAGAGTGGTACGTGGTATTTTGGTGCTGCGAGAAAGCTCCAATGTCGTCATTGTTCCTTGCTCCAGAAGGTATTTGAATGCGTCAATCTCACGCGTCTCAAGCCCGAGTGCTTCGAGAAAATCGGTCAAATGTGTATCAGTGTGTTTTTGATTCATGATTTAAGATTCACGATTTATGAATACGTCCATATTTTGGACAACAATTATGCAAATTTATACTTTCATAATAGTATATCACTATTAGAAGTTCAAATTATGGACATCTTAATAAGAAAAAATGTCGCGAAGATATCTTTTTGCGAAACAATCGCCTGGGCCCCTCTGGGTGAGGCGGTGAGCAAAAATGGTATCGAGCGATACATAGTCCATAGAATATGAGATTGGAGGTGAAAATATATGACAAATACCATACAAATCATGCACGGTGCAGAAGGCCTCAAAGAGGCCTATCGCCTCTCATTACAAGCAAAATCTCTTGACATTGTTTGTTTGACTGAAAATTATGAAGAGGTGATTGGAGATTTCTTTGACAAAGAATATGCGCCAAAACTGTATGATGGGACACGAGAAACACGAGAAATCCTCCCGGACAGCCCGGACAATCGTGCATACGCACAGAAAAAGGGTGAAATGAATGCGGCGCGGTTTATAAACGGTCAAGCCGAATCAGACATGCTGATCTTTGAAAATACGGTGATATTGATCTCTTATAATCAAGAGTCGCCATATGCGTGTGTAATCGAAGATGAAAAGCTGGTGAAAGGGATGAAAATACAGTTTGAAGCGCTGTGGAAGCAGTTGAAGTAAGGAATATCAACCGGCCGGTTGAGTAGAATTTGATTCTTTTTTCATCTCTGAGTAAGTAGTACCAATCTCACTAGACTTTGATTTTCAAATGTAAACAGGAATATCCAATTTCTGTACAAAGCAAATTCGTACAGAATAGATACAGATTTTACATCAGAAGAAAAAAGTCTAGTTTGACAGGATCCGCCTCTGGCGGATGGTTGCTGTCGTAACTAGACTTTGGGAGGAAGTCTCCCGGATTTCAGGCTAGGACTATTTGAAGCTGTAGGTAGCGAAAAGCTGACCAGTTTCAATACTTACAATACTGATCTTCTTTGGGCTCCAACTCAAAACGCCACCCACTTCTTCAGCTCGCTTGAATATCGCATTCAGAACCCGCGGTTCAAGCAGGAATGCCCAAGGCGGCACTTCCCCCGTCGACTTTTCAATCACGCGAATTCGACGCTCCCAGAGTGCGTGATCGAAGGCCTTGTTGAGCTGGAACATGCCGTATCCCAAGCAGGCCCAAAGTGTAACGAAAAAGAAGTACCAGCGGAATTGCGATGCAATGATTCCCCATCGCACCGTCCACTGTTCCGACTGGAACTTCTTGAATTCGAATTTCGCCCAAGCTTCGAGCCCTTTGGCTTCTTCCTGAGCTATCTTGATCTGGCTCTCTGCGATGCGCTCATTCGAGCGCGCGATTTCCTTTTGAGCATTCGATTGAATACGAACACCTTCGGTATAGGCTTCGTCTGATGGCCCATACCGATCGAAGCTCATGAAGGGTGCATTGCACCCAGAGAGAGTGAGCGTGCCTACAGCAATCAAGAGTAGAACGAAGTACTTACGCATGGTTTTTTCCTTTCATTGAAAGTAGAGATTTTCTTCGAATACTTCATCAAGTCGTACGGCTGAGTTTTGACGCTTAAAACGCCACCTGAATACAAAAATTGCAGCGACTAATAAAAATGCCGCAATCAGCGTAATGATGGTCATACCAGACACCCAGTCAGGCGGTTGAAACTCCATACTGCACCACCTTCCTGGGCTTACTTCAACTTCCATTGAGCTAAATCGGACGGGGAGCTCCCCCCCCGTCCAGTCATAGAGCTCCCCATTTCCACAGTCAACGCGGATGGGGTCCTCTTGAGAGGGCTCGAAGTATTCATACCCCAAAGCCTCCTGCGCCATGAGCGGTTGGGGGCCTAAAACAAGCGCCCCCAGGACAATCCCCACGAGCAAGAGTGCTCGAGGGATCCACGTGAGTTTGTTCATTAAAATGCTCCTACTCGCCATAAACCATAAAGGACAAAAAGACAAAAAACACCTACCAAAGTACAAAATACGCCGACAAAAAACGTTTTCCAGGAAATGCCAAAATCAAATCCAGAGGCATATCCTGTTGGCGTTAGCTTGTCAGGCATAACACTTCCAGTAGCTGCTTTTACATCCATTGGGTATCCTTGGTACGTTGTTTTCTGCGTAACTGTAATCTCTCCCGTACCAAATAGACCAAATGGACCACGTCGAACTTTGAGAGTTCCGATACTTTGCTTTACTTCCGTCCGGCCATTTCTGCTAAAGATCAATGGCCAAATGATCGAAACCACAACAAGCACGATAATTATCACACAGGCGCCAGCTACATATGCCAGTTCCTCTGTGATGTTTCTTTGACCCGAAATTACATAGAGGGTCAAAGACGCTCCGCCTAACCAGCTCAGTTTTTTCATCTTCTCCCTCCTTTGGGATTTCTAGAACAAACTACGACACACAAACTACTTTACTCAGAGATGAGTAAAGAATCCAAATTGTAAAAGTGCCTTAAGCATTTCTCACGCAAATAAATGATGGCATGAGATGTAATAGTAAAATACTATAAGCTTATTTAGATGTTATTCTACATTTTGATTACACATTATCTTGACATAGTTTGACATTCAAATTTATTCGCCGTATAATACAAAATATGGAAATTCAAACTCATTGAAGCTACTCTTTGGAGACAGAAATACGTCGAATATATATCACATTTGTCAAAATTTATCGATCATACTTTCGACTTCGTGATATTCCTGTAGTATATTCACCGGCAACGGAACAGAAGAAAAATACCGTAATTATCCCGAAAATTGATCTTGAGGAGATGAATCGTATGCGCCCCCTCTTTGAACACAAGACTGAGCCATATCGATTCGAGGTGCCAAACAAAGTAATTCAGGAAAAACTCATGAATATTTACCAGCCTTTTCACAACTCTGTATTTCCTGACGCACCTATTATTAACGAATGGAGTAGGCACGGAAAACTCATCCTCAAAACGATTGATGAAATAATTCCTCAAAAACTAAAAAAGATCAAAACCATTGTGATATTTCTCACTCACTTTGGGACGCGCGCAAGCTTCGAACTCTGCAAGCCAAATGATACAAAAATCACAATATACTTACGGACAGATGCACAAATGTATGATCTTGTTTTTTCGATACTATCTTCACTCCTGAGACATGATCTTTTGAAGAGACATCACAATACGTGGGAAGAAGCACAACTTTTGGCCGATTGGTTTATCTCAGATACAAAACTGGCAACTGTTTTTAAAGAAATAGGATGTGATGACTACAAAACACTTCTCTCAAATATTCGTGTGGGATACGGACGTGAAATTTCACAGGAGTCAAAAAAAATCTATGAAGCGCTTGAAATAGGCCGAGTTGAGACCGGGTTTTTTCTCCTCAATGGGGAGGTATTGTATAAAGGCAAAATGATCAGTGGATTGAGTTTTGGCGAAAATCGAATCCTCACTGCCCTAATTGAAAATAAAGAAGGCGTCCTTACCTATGAAGTAATTGGGGATCTCGTCCTACAAAAAGAAGAAAAATTTAGTCTGTATAGCATCTCTAAGCGCGTTCAGAGACTTCGCGACAAACTTGAAGAGATGGGGATTGGGAAACACCACATTCAAACAGTACGTGGCGTTGGGTTTCGGATGAAATGAGATTACTATGATGAATGTAAGTCAATCCCCCTCTGAAACATCATTATAAAAGCTGTTATTTTTTCATTAATCCATATTTTTAACTATTCTTTGGTCGACAGAATGTTGAAAATTCCTTTGATATTGAAGAAATCCAGGCGTTTGGATATGTTCTCCATCCATATTCTGTAATAATATCACATGAACAATTCTATCCTCTATTTTGAATTAACCGCATTGACGAGTGGCTCAAAAGGATTTTCTCCATACTTTTCCATCATAAATGCAGATTTTTGCTCGAGCGCATCTCGTTCGTGAGGGAGGCGGTGATAAGCAATTAGCCCTGCTACATTCGGAGATCTACTCGGTAAAGGGTTCAGGCCAGATACTCCATGAGCAGCTAAAAAGTGTGTACTTTCCTCAACGGCAAATGTCTCTGCAAATTGAGGAATCGTGATCCGCATTTCTTAAACTTCTTGCTGAGTTACGGGATATTTTTTTGATAAAGAGACATTTTTTGAATGACGAACCACATCTGCAAGTACATAAATCATGTCATGCATTGGACTATACCCTTGCTTTTGAGGTAGTGAAATACCCCTACTTGGTCTAATTAGTGTAAAATGAGGTAGTTTTGGGTAGTCAAATTTCTTCATTGTCCATAGCGCACCATCATGATACCCATTTAAAATCGCTCGTAAAACTTCTGCTTCTGTTTCAATATCCCAGGATTTTAACAGTTGAATAGCTTTCTCAACATTCTCAGGAGTGTCAATATCTATATCAAACCTCCGTCCATCTGGTTTCAATACATCCTTGAAAGTTCTTTTTAGCCGCGTAAAAGCAGTTTGTTTGAATCCACTTTCGTTATTTTCTGACATCAGCATATTTTAATACATATATGGTTTATTATTTCAAGAATTTTGACTAAATTATTCATTTTATTATAATCAAATGCTTCATCTATGAACTACCCAATGTTTCTACGGAACATATATAATTTAAATAGATCTAACCCTCTCTCAAACTGCTATAATAATCTATATGACTTCTAACAAAATCAAATATTTTGTTGAAACGCTCACAGAAGAACTCAAAGTTTTTTTCAAAGATCTTCCGGAAACAGCGCCAAAAAAAACAAAAATCATCTTCAATATGGTAAAAAACATTTCAAAACCGTACGTAAATCGCGTGCGGCATATGAGCGTTCCCATGATGATTGGGGTTGGTGCCGCAGGACTCATTGTTTTTATCTCATTTGCCATTTTTACCTATTTCGTCTTTATCGGTGATCTTGCGACACCCGAGCGCCTGATGAATCGCAATAACACCGGAATTATCCTTATGGATCGCAAAGGCGAAGCATTTTTTCATGCGGCAGAAGCACGAGATGTCAAAGTATTTCCAATCGAAAGTATGCCAAAATACCTACCTCAAGCAGTTGTTGCAATAGAAGATGAAGAATTTTACCAGCATTCTGGCTTTTCAATTCGTGGTATATTACGCGCGTTTATCGCCAATCTCCGATCATCTTCCGCGTACTCACAAGGCGCGTCAACTATCACGCAGCAACTGGTCAAAAATGCACTTCTTACGCCGGAAAAATCATATAAACGAAAGCTGCAAGAAGTCCTTCTTGCATTTGAGATAGAACGAAAATATTCCAAAAATCAGATTCTCGAAATGTATTTGAACTCAATATATTATGGTTCGGGGGCATATGGGATACAAGAAGCGTCTCAAACATACTTTGGAAAAGACCCATCACAGATTTCTATTGAAGAAGCGGCAATACTTGCCGCACTTCCCCAGGCTCCATCTGCAATGACCCCTTTTGGAGGGGATACCGATCGGCTTTATGCTCGTCAAAAAATAGTGCTTGAACGACTTGGCCTTGACCCTACAACGTTACCAAAAGTCACGTTCGTAGAACTTCAAGAAGAAAAAAGCGATCTTGCACCGCACTTTGCCGTATGGGTACGCGACTATTTATATGCCAAATACGGCGAGGACGAAGTAAATCGACTCGGATTTCGCGTCACAACTACCATTGATTCAAAATATCAAAAAATTGCTAATACGCTTGTCGCGCAACATATAAAAAACCTCAACAGACGGGACGCAACAAATGCAGGGCTTGTCTCAATGAATCCAAATACCGGTGAGATTCTTGCAATGGTTGGAAGTTATGACTGGTATGATGAAATCTACGGAAAATACAATGTAGTGTTTGCAAATCGGCAGCCTGGATCAACATTTAAACCAATCGTTTACACTCAAGCATTTGCGGATGGAAAAAATCCCGAAGATGTTGTGACCGATGAGCCGGTAAATTTTTCTGGATATCAACCTAAAAACTCTGATGGAACATATCGTGGAGAGGTGACATTACGAAGAGCTCTTGCTAATTCCCTCGATATTCCCGCAGTTAAGGTACTTGAGTTTGTGGGAGTAAAATCAGCAATTAAACTTGCCCGCAACATGGGAATCGTCTCACTTGATCCCAAACGAGATTATGGTCTTTCTTTGGTCTTGGGCGGTGGCGAAGCGACGCTTTTTGAAATGACGCGTGCATTTGGCGTACTTGCAACCGGTGGAGAGCTTGTTTCATCACATGCAATTCTCAAAATTGAGGATAAATATGGAAACGAATTGTATCGCTATACGCCACAAACCCACTCAGAAAAAGGGGAGGTAAAAAAAGAACCATATGAGGATTTACTTATTGGAGGCACTTTTGCAAAACACGTAGTTGATACCGCCGCAGCGTTTCTTACCACCTCAATTTTATCTGATACTGAGGCACGAAAGGAAGTGTTTGGTGAAACAAATTGGCTCACATTGGGACGACCAGTCGCCGCAAAGACCGGAACAACCAATGATTATCGCGATGCATGGACCATTGGATATACCCCAAGTCTGGTAACAGGGGTATGGGTGGGAAACAATGACAACAGTCCCATGCTCGGATTGTACGGGTCCCAAGCTGCAGCACCAATCTGGCATGGATTTATGCTCCAAGCACTTGCAGGTACGCCATCAAAAGAATTTACGATGCCAAGTGAAGTGGTAAAAATCAAATTATGTAAAGATTCTCAAAAATATTGTGGCTTATGCACTGATACGATTGAACGATATTACTCAAAGCATTATGTACCATCTGAAGACTGCAGCCAAGTAACCCCAACACCTACCGAGACACCTACCCCTGAGCCGACAAATACTCCAAAGCCGACTGCAATCCCGACCAACACACCAATTCCATCTAATACGCCAATTCCTCCTCCTACCTCCGAGCCGACACCCACTGTTATTCCCCTCTCCCCAACCATATCTCTTTCTCCAATAGAGATTATTCCGTCGTCTCTGTAATAATCACACCAACAGTTTCTCAAGATGTGCCAAATGCTTTTCGCGATGCATATCATATTCACGTCGATCCATGCCTGCACGCCCAATGAGTCGTACTGCATATTGAGCGCCAAGATAATGTGGCATGATCACATATGAAGCGCCTTCTGCGTAGAGTGCCAGCGCTTCTTCTCTATTATTTGAGATGAGAATAGTGATAATCCGTTTATTGACTGCGCGAATTTTTCGTATTAACATCAGATTTGTATCAAACTCTGGAATCGTCGATACCATATATCGCAGTCCTTTGAGATCAAGCTCCGAAAGAAACTCAGGATCTTTTGCATCTCCATATTTGAAAGGAATGGCTTCTTCTTCAAGATTTTTGATCGACTCAGGATTAAAGTCAACCACAATAAAATTGAGGTCGAGCCTGCGAAATGCTTCAATAAATTCTTGCCCCACGCGCTGATACCCAAAGAGAATAGAATTGTAATTATTATTTCGATTTCGATCACTTCCATTCTTTTTGATTTCAAGCATGGTGAGAATTTTTTCCACCCACGGGTATATTTCATCTGAGTATAAAATGAGATAGGTAGAACCTGCGATAGTGATTAATCCGACAAATGTGATTAACGATAAAACTTCTTTTGACAGATGCCCAAATTCAAACCCAAGAGCTGCAAGAATCAGAGAAAATTCACTAATTTGAGCAACAGTAAGACCCGCTTGATAACTTGTTCGCTTACTATATCCCAATACATTCATCAAGATGACAACAATTATTGGGTTGCCGACCAATACAAATACCGAAAGTACGACCGCCGGAATGATGAGTGCTGCCACATTATCAAGTACCATTTGCGAACCAAGAAGTATGAAAAAGAGCAAAATAAAAAAATCTCGAAGTGGTCGCATTCTAGAGGCAACTTCAATAGCATATGGCGTCATAGAAAGAGATACTCCTGCAACTAATGCTCCAATTTCAACTGAAAAACCAAGCATGCTAAACAAGGTAGCAATTCCTAACCCCCAGCTCAATGAAAAAAGAAAGAGTAATTCCTGTGAAGCTGCGATAAATTTACTTATTCGGGGAAGAATATACTGACTGATCAGAATCATACCAAACACCAACGCTGACCCTTTGACTATTGTCATCAGTGCAATTGAAAGCAAATTTCCTTCTCCTCCGCCAAAAGATGAAGCAAAGAGTAGGATCAAAGTGGCGACAATATCCTGAACCAGTAAAAATCCAATAGCAATTTTTCCATACAACTTATTGAGGTCGCCTTTGTCTGAAAGTAGTTTGAGGATGATAATCGTACTACTAAAGGTAAGTGCGATTGCCACATAGATTGCAGCAATTCGATCAATGCCAAGCGCTGATGCAATAAAAAATCCAATAATTGAGGTGAAAAGTACCTGCCCAATTCCCGTAAGAAGTGATACTTTCCCCACCTCACGAATGACGTTTGGACTCAAATTCAAACCAACAATAAAGAGCAAAATGGTGATTCCAATTTTTGAAAAAAGTTCGATCACATCTCCATTTTGAATAAGATTCATAAAGTACGGACCAACGAGAACTCCGGTAAAGATGTATCCAACAATAAGAGGCTGCTTCAATACGCGCATGAGAAGGGACACAAGCATAGCGATCACAATGATTGCTGAAAGTTCTACAAATATTTCCATATATCAAGGATATCAAATAAAAGAAAGAACGAAAAGAAGAGTATATATTACAAAATCATTCTGCCGATTTCTCCATGTACACGCCGCTATCCTGCGTGCCCATCATATAGGGAACTGGTCGAGGATAACTCTGACTGGAACGACTGAGCATCATAAATCCAAAGAGGACAAAGAGATAGATCACAAGCCACATGAGTGTAAGTGCAAATGTCCCCACTCCCCACCAGAGCCCGCGTTTTATTCCAATAAAGATCGCAGATCCAAAAATAAACAATGGGTAAATGCCAAAAGAAACGATAATCAGAAACAGCATAATCAACATGTTGAACTCTGAATAATACCATGAATTAAGATACGTTCCGAACATAAAAATGAAGATGGTATACCCCGCCGCTAAAATTGATGAGATGAAACTCCCCACAACCATCCATAAGAATGTCATTCCCGGAACCACTCGTTGAGAGGGGCTACCCATATTTTTGTCAGATGGTGGAGAATGACGATCAGTGTGACGCTTTTTCAAATATTTTACTAACCGATAAATCACATAGCCAAATATGATTATTAAAACTACAATCACAACAGTACCAATGAGAATATTCTTCCCGTTTAATTTCCATGATGAGTCAGCATATGCCCCCTCCATCGTAAATGAATCAAGCGGCTGCAGATAGGTAGCACTTTCAATTATCTGTCCAGAGCCAATCTGCTGATAGTATTGATCAAATTGAGCATTACTGACCCCAACTTTACTATCTGCCATCATTCCCTGCATTGAGGCAAATTCGCCATCATTTCGATATTGAACCGCAGCATCAGCATTTTTAAGCTTCAAGTCACTATCTGTCGTGACGCCTATTTGTAAATTCTTAATTGGATCTTCCGTTTTCAAGCTTTCAAACTTATACTCATATGTGTCAAATGCTCCTTTTTTTGTATATCCTTGAGATCGGTAATACAACAATAAACTTCCTGATTTCCCCTGTTCAATTTGTTTTGGAACGGTAATAGTTATGGTATCGACATCAAATGCAACAATAGCTTTTTTGTATGACGTTTTTCCATACCAATAGACATTGGAGTAATCTGGTTCGTCATATTCAATACAGTTTGGGGCAATATAATCTCTCGAATCTGATATATCAAATGTTTTAGTTTCTGCATATCGAATACAGTTTGGTTCGCGAATCACTTGGTAAGCCACAATATCCTGAGGATCAACACCAGGTACTCGATACGATAATTGCGATAGATTATTCCCTTCATCAGTGTTGGTAAACAACACTCTTAAATTGACGACAGCCTCTCCATTTCCTCGAAAAGTCACGGTGTACGAGTGGTCCTGCCCAAAAAGCGCTGCCGGATTGGCAATCTCATCAGGTGGCAATATACTCATGGCCTGAATCGAAGAAACAAAAACAAGCGCAACAAGAGAGATAAAGAGAGTTTTTGAGAGTAGTTTGATACCTTTCACAACGCTTAGTATGACATTGAAAAAAACGATTGTCAAGTAGCTGTTAAGGACGGGTACATAGGTGACAAACTTTTAATACGTTGATCATAATACTCTACAGGAGAAAGATAAC
>PFOB01000039.1 GCA_002792315.1 Candidatus Roizmanbacteria bacterium CG_4_10_14_0_2_um_filter_39_13
AAACACTTCACTCGCTTCTATGTTTTTCACAAGGAGAATTCAAATGAAAAGCTACCTGAAAATTGTTAGTTTGGTTTGTGTTCTATCACTGGTTGTCTTGACGGCTTGTACGACTACTTCTGGCTCGGAAGTCGCTTCTGATGCTGTTTCCGCGATTCCATCGGGTGTTGATGTTGGCATCGGCGAGTCAGTCGCTGATGTGGTCGAAACTGGGCCGTCTGGAAGCTGGACTGCCGTGACAACGGCCGATCAGACATTTGACATTGGTGGCCATAGGGCCATCGTGAGAATGTCTGAGACTGGAAGTGCGCTCCAGATTGAATACCGGAATCTCGACGGAACTGGATACAAGTACTTTTTCGTCGAAGTCGCCTACAGCAAGCCGTCAGGCTTTTGGTACATAGTTGGCGATACGAGCTATGATTTCGGGTCGCACCCCGATTGGTATGCTCGTTTCGGTGTCGGACCCGATCTCATCTACGCCCGGAACGTCGGCGTTTGGGAAATCTCGCCTTAACGGCGTGTGTCCTAGCCTAGCACTGGTGCACACCTCCCCCCAGGGGCGATAAGATTAATCGCCCTTCTCTCTCGCGCTTTTCAAGCGCGAGAGAGAACTGGGGGGTTAATTGTATCTAAAACCGGGTTAATAGACATTTCTCGTTGGTTTTTTAGTGGTTTTACACCGGTGTTTCAATTAAATATGTAATATTTAGCACTTTAAAAGTGCTAAAATGTGCTATTATGAAAAAAAATGGTGTAAAAAATGTGGCAAAAAACTACAAAAACCTATTTATATTTTAGTTTTTTTTGTGAAATTTTTTTGAGCGGGTAAGGAGAGTCTACGACTCACTCACTTGCGTTCGTTCGCATGCATTAGGCGGGTACTCATTTTTTTCGCACTCGCCGTTGAACTTAGCTTCGCTTTGCTCAGCTGGTTGATTCTCCAATCATCCATTCATGATGTTCTCACCGCAAGCGGTGCGGTCATTATGAGCGGGTAACGATACGGTGCTCGAACCTATTTAGCCTGGATGACTATATCAAAGAGTATCTAGAAAGCCATCCTGAGTTGTCAATCGGCACTCAACTAAAAATCATATTACGAGAACTTCTTACCCACGATATTATTGTACAACTTAGAGAGTTTATGAGCTATATGGGTATTGTTAGTTTTCTCAAACCTTTACTTATGAGAAGACCTACAAAATGGTAAAATGCAGTTACCGAATGATCCCTATGGTGAAGGTACCTTTTTAGGGAGCTGACGACACAAATTAGTGATTCGTCTTAGCAATAGGGATCGCCCTTCGGGGTTGTTATGAAGAAAAAGGTGTTGATAATCAGTGGCATATTTTTAGTTGCGATTCTTGTGACTGGTTATTATTTTCTAAACAAACCGCTTCCCCCAACACAAGAAGAACTATCCTCCCGAAAAACAGTTGAAGATTATTTCATTGAGCATATGCATGTCAGTGCGGAGGAAGCCAAGACAATGGCTTCAGATGGAGTAATGCTTAGATTGAGTCCAACCAGCACATTCCAAGGAGTTATTGGCAATCTCTATTATTACGGTTTCATTGATGACCAAGTAGCCTTTGAAAAATTACTCACAGAAACAGCTGATAACACCCCGGGAGATGAAAACTCAATTAAGGTTGGTGAAAACACTATCGATGTGAATTCAAGCTATTCCCTCAATTACTCCATGAGCAATGAAGAAATAGCAGGCACTCTGTTAAACAAAGCACAATCCGAAGAGAACTTTTCTAGGTACAATTACCTGTTTATGCCTAACCACAAAGAAACTAATAATGAGTGATTTTAAAGACCCACTACTAGAAGGAAAGGAACTATCAGCATCTGAGCCAGAATTACGGCCACAAGAAATACCAACTGAATTTAACTCAATTCCTAAAAATGTAATGTCGGTAATGCAAGCATATTTACAATTAATTTGGCATCTCAAACCTGACGGAGGGAAAAAGATACCATTTGATGAAATCATTGAAAATACACATTTTTTATTCAGTCCTGAGGGAAAATACAAAGACAAACTTTGGAAAGAGCATTCTGCTACAAATCTAAGAGAACTATTTTATGATCTTCAATTTCCAAAAGATTATTGTAGAGCTATCAAGAATATTAGTATTGATGAAAGAGAGCCAAACAATGGATTATTTGGGAAAATATATAAAATTAAACTATTTTTAGATACTATAATTCATTATCGATGGAGCTCCTCTATTAAAAAGGCAAGAGAGATGTATGAAGATGAAAGTTTTGAGGAGAAAGATATAGATCTTATTTATGAGAGTGTTTGTATTGATCTTATTTACACACTTTACGGTTTATTCAAGAAATATGTCTTCGATGAAACTAAATAAAAACTAATTATGAATCAGATTGAGTTACATACAACCATAGACAAAGTACTTGCAGAAGGAATCAAATCTGTTAAGTCTAGTAATGTTTCTTCCTTGATCAATACGAACGAGGATACTAAACAATACTTCTTCAGCAGAGCTGATGAAACGTGGTTGTGCTGGTTGTGGGATAACGGGTTTTTGGAAGCCATTAAGGAGAAAGATCCCGATCCCAACTCCTATGGTTTCAGAATGCCAGAACTTCACTATTTAGTTAGTGTGGCTGACAAGGAACCAGATATCGTGACAAACATTATTTGCTCGTTCGATATATCAGTTAAGAATTTTAATCCAGAAGTTATTGACCAGTTTACAAGAATCAGCAGCAAACTTCCGGCAAGATGTCTTAAGAAAATAGTACAAAAAATCAGAAATGAGGGCTGGATTGGCTTGATGGGTAAATTCACACAGTACGGGTTTGAATACGCCGATATGTTAGAAACCCTTAACAAGTCAAGTGATTATGAAAGCATATTAACTCTTGCTGAAGCTGTTCTCAAGGTTAGAGATAAAAAGGAAACTGAAGAAAGAAAAAGCCTCTATAGAGGTGACAATGTTTTCTACATTAATGACATATCGGAAACCAAAGTTTTTACCTACTTGGTAGAAATGCCGAGTAAATATCAAGAAAAAGCACTTTCAATAATAATTAATGTATTTTCCCGAGTTTCTAAAGAAGAAGGTAATTATTTCCTTATGGATGAAGACTTCTTCACATTAAGATTAACTACGGTATCAGGAGATAGTTATCGAGAAGAATTTAGATTCCTAGCAGCAACTATTATCGAAATCACTCGAAAGTTGTTTTCTGATAAAAACCAAGATAAAGCAATAATTTACCAAAAAAACTTCGTAAAACTGCCTGAAATTCAAACAGCAAGAAGATTAAAACTTTTTATTTTAAGTTTAGATCCTCAGCTCTTTATTGAAAAATTAAAAACTGAATATTTTAGATTGTTTGAAACAGATAAGGTTATGGAAGTTTTGTATGGAGCTGAGTATGAACGAGCTTTAAGGGCTGGGTTCTCTTATCTGTCTAATGCCCAAAAGCGTGAATATGTGACTAAGCTTTTTAGTCTTTTCAGCAAACCTAAGGATGAAGATGAAAAAAGATGGAAAAGACACTATGCTTCTTGCATTCTTTCGACAATATCGAAAAACTTGACTCAAGAAGAGATTGCTTTGGCAGATAAAAAAGACTTCAAAATTGACCCAAAATATCAACCAGAACCAAGTATCGGTAAAATAAGAGGTGGAACTGTTACTCCTAGATCACCAATAAATGCAGACGACTTTGGCTCGCTTACCGTTAAGGAAATTGTCGAAAAACTAAAAGGAGAACTTTCACCTAAGGAACTTCAAGAGAAATACAAGAATGACGATTTTCTAAACCCAAGAGATGCTGATGGAGTGGCTGGACAGCTGAAAGATGATATTAAAAAAAGAATTGGCGAGTACCTTGATAGTGCGACTCTATTTTTTGATCGAAAAAAACTAATACCCCACTATACAAACGCTTATCTTCGTGGCATTAAAGACGCTCTTGCTGAGAATAGAGGCGAGCTAGGTAATTTAGAGTACGACAACTTATTCGAACTGTTTTTGCGAATCAAGGTCTCAGGAGTTAAAGAATCATTTTCCAAAACGGATAAAGACTCTTCAGGTAGGTGGCTGTCCAACTGGAACTCGGTACATTCGACATTGGCCGATTTAATTGAAGAGCTTATTAAGCAAAAAGATAAAAATACCCTGATTAATTTTAAACAATATAGGACAAAGGTATTCGAAATTCTGGATTATTTACTTAACTTTGAAGATCCCATACCAGAAGATGAGAAATTAAAGACTGCAAAATCGACTATCAAACATCCGAACGAATCAGAGTATTCAATAAGCGATCCTTTTACGATTGCAATTAACTCTGTCAGGGGGCGATCTTTCCAAGTTTTACTTCATTTTGTTTATCAAGATGCAAGTACTAATGAAAAAATAAAACTGGCCGATGACGTAAAAGAGCTTTATCGTGAGGTGCTAAAGAATGAGGAAACAAGAGCCATAATGTTTATGTTTGGTCACTATTTGCCAACATTCTATTTCAGAGATATGAAGTGGACTAGAAACATGTTAGTCGAAGTGTTTCGGTCTAAAAACAAAGACAAATATCTTCAATTATCAGCGTGGGAAGGATATCTTTCTACAAATCTCTATAAGGAGTTGTTTTTTGAACCGTATATTCAAGATTTATACAGTAAAAATATTACATTAAACCTGGTTTACCCTAAACAAAAGTTCTTTAAGGATCCACAAGAATCATTGTCAATTCATTTTGCACTAGCATTTATCCACTTTGAAGAATTTGGAATAGACAACGAATTGTTTAAAACGTTTTTGGCAAAGACTAACGAAAAACAATTATCTGAATTTGTGAACTTTATTGGTAAATCGGCTATCATAAAAGAAGGCTCTAATGTCTTAAAGGATGAGAAAAACCCATGGAGAATTACGAGAGTTAAAAGTTTTTGGGAACTAATGCTTAAGAGTAAAACAAAATCAGCAGCCCTAAAAGAATTTGGGTCCTGGATGGAAGTTAATAACAATACTTTTGAAGTTAAATGGTTAGCAAATAGGATCGCCGAAACGTTAGATGCTACTGATGGTGAACTCAGATGGGATTATGAATTAACGAAATCAATTGAAAAGTTGGCAACAGAATCTCCAGAAGAAGCACTATTAATACTAGAGAAACATTTTATGTGGTTGATTGAAAATGAAAAGCACTTTTTCCCTATTCGAGATGACAAAGAGTGGTTTAGTGCTTTCAAGATACTTTATAAAAATATGGACAAAAAAACCAGAAATGCTACATATAGCCTCATTAATCAATTAATTGAGAATGGTGGAAAACCTTTCTGGATCTTAGAAGATATAGTTAAATAGGGATACAAATATGGACACAAACCTAAAAGTTGACCTAGAAAAATACCTCAAAGCCAAGCTTGACCCCATCAATAAAAATATGATTGAGCAAGAAAAAGCTCGGCATAAGCAGTTTTTGGAGAAACATTTTGAAAAGTATGATTCACTATCTGATAAACACGATTTTTATATTTCCCAGCTAATTACCCTTGAGGGAGTCATATTTGGAGCAGTTGTCATTTTTAGTAACCCAGAGCAGGTCAGTATTTGGTTGATCTTATCCGTTTGTCTTATTTTAATAAGTTTGATTTTTGGCATTTGGAGACAGCGGATTGCGATAAATGCAAGTTATCAATCGCACTAATGGAATTATTATCAGGAAATAAAAAACCATTGGTGGACAAGAGAGCTTTGGAAAGATGATACAGTCAAGTCTGAGAAAGAAGTAATTGAGCCTAATATAAAGGGCAAAGAAGATGCTTACAAAAAGACGTTTGAGTATAAGGTTTTGAAGTTTCTCAGACTTAATGCAGACAGAATTGAAACAATTTTTATTGTTAGTTTTATTGCGGCCCTATTTTTATTGATTGTACATATGGCTTTCAAAACACAAGTTTTACTCGACTCTGGAGATTCAATTCATAATGATCAACAGATTCAGTATCGAAACAAACATGCTCCACAACGAACATGGAGTAGATAGAAAATTGAATCTGATAGGCAACGGGTTCGAACCCCGTTACCGGTCTTTTTCACTTCCAGACTAACTCCAAAAAACAAAAAAAATCTGGCTTGAACCAGATTTAAGTGTGATTTTAAGGCTAACTTTGAAAAAAGATAGTCACTATTCTCGTTATGAGCGGGTAAGGAGAGTCTACGACTCACTCACTTGCGTTCGTTCGCATGCATTAGGCGGGTGCTCATTTTTTTCGCACTCGCCGTTG
>PFOB01000026.1 GCA_002792315.1 Candidatus Roizmanbacteria bacterium CG_4_10_14_0_2_um_filter_39_13
TAGTCAGTTAACTAGCCGTATGAATTGGCAAATATGCTAATTTTAACAATGATCTTCACCCCCCTCATCCATAAATCCATCACCTTTGCCACAAAAGTACACCTTACTCAAAAACGAAAAGGGAAAGATATCCCATACATAACTCACCCGCTCACCGTCGCACTGATTCTTTCCCGCGTGACACCAGATGAAAATATCATTTGTGCAGGGATACTTCATGATACGATCGAAGATTGCGTACCATATGGATCGGTGACAAAAGAGTTTTTAGAAAAAGAATTTAACGGCAGAATTGCTCAAATGGTAAATGACGTCACAGAACAAGATAAAACACTTCCATGGAGTGAGCGGAAAATGGCAGCTCTTTCGCATATCAAGGATATGAATCATGATTCGCTCCTCGTAAAGTCAGCAGATGTACTCCACAATCTAGTCGAGCTAAATGAGAATATAAAAACACAGGGAGATGAAGTATTTGAAAGCTTTAATGCAAGCAAAGAAGATACAATTCTTCGTTATAAAAAACTCATTGGCGCATTAGAAAAAACTTGGGCAGACAATCCGCTTCTTGGAGATTTGAAGGTAGGGATTAAAAATTTGCTGAAGTCGTGATAAATTATCCTTAAAATCAAATGAACAACCCCGAGGGTTAGAGTTATTTGTCGTAATATTATATTTCACCCATTTTATGAGCTGATTGAGTCTCTTCATCTTGTTGTTCTAACCACAAATCAAACTCTGATTTCTCTTCAGTTTTATTTTTAGCTATAATCTCTAATACAGGTTTTTTTGTATTTATATCAATAAATTTAGCACCATAATTGTTCTCAAAGAATTTTAAAACATTTTCTACATTCATTGGATTTTTCATAAACTTTTCCTCCTCACACCTTATTATAGCCAAAAAATCAATCTTTAGCATAAGTTAATTCATAAAAAAAAGTTCTGTTAGAGTCTGTTTGAAAACAGATGCTGGACCCTCCAGACGCGGGGAACGTCTGACGTTCCGGGCAGGCAAGCCAGCATGACGGATCCTGTGTCAAGAAGCGTGAACTCTTACAGATTTGTTATATAATTTTAAATTATTACAGAGTGAGATACAATAACAGTGTAATGGAGCGTGATAATGTATGGATTACTTTGAAAAAGCATCAAACAAACTAAAAGCAAGGTGGCAGAATCTCATTAAGAGACTTCGCGCGTATTTCAAACGCCTCCTGTTTCCTCTTCGCTATTTTCCGCTGAAGCTGGTCACCTACTCAGCATATTATCTCGTCAAATTTGCATTTCTAATGCTCTTTTCACTTATTAAGGTTATATTTGAAATAGTTCTCTTTCCCTTTAAAAGCCTCAAAAACGTACTCAAATCATTTTTTATCATCGGACTGCTCATGTATATGATCGCATCACTCTTTGTAATTGCGGATTATTTACGAACCCAGTATGGATATTATGGTAAGTTCTTGTGTTCATTTGAGGCAAAAGAACGACTGCGAAACTCAGTCGTCAGGATCGTTGGTGGATACTCGGAAGGAACGGGATTTTTCATATCCAAAAATCAAATCGTCACCAACTTCCATGTCATCGCAGATGAACCCGCCCCAAAGGTGATCTTTCCTGATGGATCATTTGTGACTGTTGTGAGTATGGTCGGGGACTCGATGTCAGATCTTGCAATTCTTTATATAGAAGAAGAATATCCAGATCTTGTTTTTAAACTTCCTGACAAGATAAACCTCAGAGAAGATGAACCGGTACTTGCGACAGGATACCCGATGGGGACCCAGTTGAATGGAGATGCGACAACCCTCAAAGGAAGCTTTATAGATTATAGAAAGTCAAAATACGATAAAGTGGGATATATACAAACAAGCATCAGTCTTGCCGGAGGTATGAGTGGAGGACCACTCACTGACCAATGTGGAGAGCTTGTCGGCGTAAATACCATGGGACTTGCCGGACTTTCACTCTTTATCAGTGCAGAAGATGTAAAAGCTTCGATCCCATATCTGTACGATTGGGAAGTCGCAAAAATTGCGGTGGACCCTTCGGCATCTCCTGAAGAATCGGTCCGAGCTTTTTATACCTACCTCAAAGCCAGGCGCATGGAAGACGGATTCAGACTCCTCAGTCAGGAATATCTGCAAAAAACAGATTTTGAAGAGTGGACCAATAGATTTACCGATATCTTGGATGTGACTGTCGTTTTAGCTGAGCGGTATGAAAACACCGATGATACGGCATTTGTCAAATTTATCACCAAAAACTGGAACGATGGAGAAGTGGATTATCATTATTACGAGGGGACATGGACCATGGTGGTTGAGGAGGGTGTATACAAAATTCAGAAAGGAAATATCAAAGAAGTGGAGTATCCTGAGTGGGATTGGTTTTATTGATTGAATATCTATGAGAATCTTCAAACTTTCTCCAATATGGCAGGATATGACTCTAATCATCATTGGATTCTTATTTCTGATGTATGCGGTAGCCGAAGGTAACGACGATCTCATACTTATGATATTTGGTTTTACGGGAGGGATCATCATGGGCTTGGGGATTATTGAACTGGTCTATGAAATAGTCAAACAAGTATCGTTTACGACCGGAAGCGCACTGGTTAAGATTTTTAACATCAAAATATACACGCGGAGAGTTGGGTTTTTGATATCGATGGTAATTCGAGATTCAAAAGAGGCACGGGGAGTATCGCTCGTATTTCTCTTGATGATATTTATCTTGGGATTTGTGTTGGGGTGGGTGTTGTAGAGTGATTAGACTGGATCCTGAATCTTTCCAGAGGCGGGGAACGTTAGACGTTCCGGGCAGGCGTTTCACTCCCTCTGAATGACAGTGGGACAAGAGACACAATTGACTTTTTGGGGATTTAGAAAAGGGTAAATAACCCACATTTTAAACCCATCGAATTCGATGGGTTTAAAAAAGATGCTACTGTTGTGTATGCGACCGAAGCGGATGTATTAAACAAAGCGCTCTTTGGTATGACTGCAAAAGAATGGAGAAATAAAAATCCTAAGAAAGATGGTAATATTCGTGACTCTGCAAATATGACTCAACTTGAAGACAACGCAAAATGAATATGGTCAGTTGTATCTTTTGTCAGGCGATGCTGATTTTATGCACGCATTGAATATAGCAAAAGAAATAAGGAGAGGATACAAGAAGAGAAAAATTTGGATTAACTGATAATGAACTAGCATTTTATGATGCGCTTGTAAATAATGAAAGCGCATTGAATGTACTTGATGATAAACAACTTCGTGATTTATCGAGAGTTCTCATAGAGCGAGTAAAGGCAAATACATCAATCGATTGGACGGTGAAGGAAAGCGCACAGGCTAAACTGAGAGTAATTGTGAGAAAGAACATTAAGACAGTTTGGCTACCCACCTGATGAGCAGGTTCTGGCTACTGAAAATGTTTTGAAGCAAGCGACATTACTCGCAGATGAATGGGCTGAAGTTGCACACTGATAAATTCCCCAACTCTTTCATCATCCACCCCAGATACTTCAGCTCCTACTCTTGTCCTCGTGACCTAAAACTGATATCATGTACTTATGAAAAATCAGCCACTTCTCTACGGAATCATTGGTTTGTTGGCAGGCAGTTTGCTCACGGTACTGTTTGTAACCAATACGGTAAATACCAATAATTATGGCATGATGCAGATGATGGGCATACGTCAGGGTACCAGTGGATCACCCGTGGTCAGCAATCTCGACCAGCATTTTATTGAACAAATGATTCCTCATCATGAAGGTGCCATTGAGATGGCTAAACTGGCACAAGAACGATCCAAGCGTCCGGAGATTTTGACCCTAGCAAAAGCGATCATTCAAAGCCAATCTCAGGAAATTACCCAGATGCAAGCTTGGTACAAAAACTGGTATGGAACAGAGGTACCTGTTAATTCAACTGTTGGGATGGGTACGGGACGAGGCATGATGCACGGCGGAATGATGGGTGGGCAAACCTCTGATATCGAATCACTCAAAAATGCTGCCAACTTTGATGAGGCTTTCTTGCAAGAAATGATCCCTCATCATCAGATGGCGGTAATGATGTCACAGATGTTGCTTTCAGGCTCTAATCGCTCCGAAATGAAACAGCTAGGTCAGGATATTATTGAAGCTCAGGAATTCGAGATCGAACAAATGCGCTCCTGGCTTGACGAATGGTCATTATGAAACTCGCTATAATTCTCTCCAGTAATACTGCTGAAACCAATTGGAATGTCTTGCTGGCAACATGGAGGATTTTTATCGGATTATGGCGGAGAATGATAAGGTGCTGACTTTCTAGGATTTCGCATCCGGCTATTGGTTTTAATCTCTTGGAGAGTGACTTAGAGTTGGTAGATTTGAGTCATTTTAGTCACAGCTCAAGTATAACATTAATAAATCATGTTCTTTGACGATGAAAACAATCATCAAATTGTTTTCATTGACAGTGAAAACTTTTTATATTATAGTAGAGGTGCTTTGCCAATACAGATTTTTGAAAACGGCAAACCAGTTGGAGGAACGATTTATTTTCATCAAGCGCCGCCACGATGACTTCAAGGAAAGTAGTTTTGATTAATACATCCTAAAGCTCTCAATTCCTTCCTTATTTTTAAGCTCATACTTTTGGTGACGATTGAATACCAACCTCCACATATGCTAAAATACTTTCATGAAGAAAAAACTGAAGAAAATCTTTCAATTTAAAAATGTTGTTCGATTTATTATCATCATAGCAACATTGCTTCTTGTCCTCACGAGCTTTGCTCCCTTTTTTCTTTTTTAATGGGTTCTTTTATTTTTGGTAGTCAAAAATTTGTATGCTTTCGACTTCAATAGATAAACTTCCAAAAACAGCTTCACGCACGACACAACGACTTCATGCAATGGGAGTGCATACGTATGAAGATGTATTGCATTATTATCCGTTTCGATACAATGATTTTTCTGTTGTTTCACCAATTGGCCAAGTACAGCCGGGAGAAACGGTGACCATTCGGGGCACGTTGGAGTCGATCAAAGTCGTGCCAACACGCAGTCGTATCACTATTCAAAAGGCGACGCTTCGAGATGATACCGGAAAGATAGAACTTATTTGGTACAACCAACCCTATTTAGCAAAAATACTGGAAAGCGCAAACTGCATCTCTGCATCAGGGACAATTGAGTCATTTGGAAAATCTGTCATCATGAAACCGGTGGAGTATGAACCACTTGAGTTTATTGACTCAAAGACCAAACACACCGGAAGAATTGTCCCGGTGTATCCATCGGTATACGGACTTTCGTCAAAAACGATTCGTGACAAGGTCTGTCACGTACTTGACGCAGTATTTGAAAACCCTGAGGATTCAATTGAGTTTATTCCTGATGATATTTTGAAGGAATATGGATTGATCAGTTTGGACCGGGCAATTCAGACTATTCATCAGCCAACAAAAATGGCTGATGTCGAGATTGCGCGAAAGCGACTGGGATTTGACGAATTATTTGTGCGCATTCTTTCATCAAAATTGATAAAGCAGCGGTGGTCAAAAGAGCAAACAACCGCGCCAATCAATCTGACCGATGCACGGAAAAAAGAGATTCAATCATTTATCTCGAGACTTCCCTTTACCCTGACCAATGCCCAGCAAAAAGCAACAGATGAAATACTCATTGACCTGCAAAAATCAAATCCCATGAATCGGTTTCTTCAAGGAGATGTAGGATCGGGTAAAACGGTTGTTGCGGCAATTGCCGCATATGCTGCCTATCTCAACAAGAAACAAACATTGATTATGGCACCAACCGAGATACTCGCACTCCAGCATTTTGCAACCATTTCATCACTTATGAAAAAGTTGGATCTCAAAGTAGCTTTACAAACAGGATCGCATAAAGATATCGTTTCAAAAAAAACGGCTGCAGATTTTGATATTATCATCGGCACACACGCACTCATCTCGGCAAAATATGATTTTCGTGATGTCGGATTGGTGGTTATTGATGAACAACACCGTTTTGGTGTCAAGCAGCGAGCGCTTCTCAAGGAAAAAGGGTTAAACCCCCATCTTTTGACGATGACCGCGACACCGATCCCGCGAACGGTATCACTTACTCTTTATAGCGAACTTGATTTGTCACTGATTGATGAGCTTCCCAAAGGACGAAAACGGATAAAAACGTATGTCACGCCACCTGCCAAACGAACTGCGGGGTACCAATGGATTGCAAAACAAATTGAAGAAGAGAAAATTCAGGTATATATCATCTGTCCCCTTATCGAAACCTCTGAACACGAATCAATGACCTCAATAAAAGCGGCAAAAGAAGAATACGAGCATCTGAAAAAAGATGTATTTCCGAAGCTCAATGTAGCTCTTCTGCATGGAAAGCTTAAGGCAAAAGAAAAAGAAGAGGTAATGAATCAATTTAATGCAGGAAAATATCATATTCTTGTTTCAACCTCAGTCGTTGAAGTGGGAGTCGATGTCCCCAATGCGACCATCATGCTTATTGAGGGCGCTGAACGATTTGGTTTGGCACAGCTTCATCAACTGCGGGGGAGAGTAGGACGTGCGGAAAAACAGTCCTATTGTTTGTTATTTACGACTCAACAATACAGAAATAGTTCGCGACTCACGTTTTTTGCGAAAACGACATCGGGACTTGAGCTTTCAGAATATGATCTGAAACTCAGAGGTCCGGGAGAAATATATGGCACCGACCAACATGGATACTCTGATTTGAAAATTGCAGATCTGACTGATTCAAAACTAGTCTTTCAGGCAAAAAAGGCAGTTGATAGTTATTTAAAGAAATACTCGGTTGAAAAGACCCCAAACCTCAAAAGAATAATTGATTCGTATCAACTCAATCTGATCGACAAAAATTAGAACCCATCTCCAAACCTTACTATGGCTTGGCCCCTTGTCATCCCGCACTTGATGCGGGATCCATGTTCTTGTCTGGATTCCCGTTTTCACGGGAATGACAATCACGACGAGAAAGTGTCAGGCTCTAATTGGATTAATCCTATTGTTTTGAGGATAGTTACATGGTATTATTAGGACTTATTATATTTGTGAATATACTATCTTATGGCTCCTCAACCAAAACGAAAACATTCAACAGCAAGAAAAGGGAAACGAATTCTTGCACGTAAACAGGAACAGTCATTACCACAATTGGTTGTGTGTAAAAACTGTGGAAAGCGCAAACTTGCACAGCAAGTGTGCAAAAACTGTAATAAATAACTCATTACTCGTTTAGTAAGTGTGTGTAAAGTATAAAGAGAATTTTAATGAGTCTCTTAATATTTCATACTCACTTCTTTGGTAAAGCCATATGGACAAACGGCACTCAAAACGACTTCACATTGTTCAAAATCTTTATGCACTTTGTTTCGTAAATGACAACCTGAAACAGGTTCTTCCGCATAAAGACGATACCACAACGCAAGAAATTATCACGCAGCTTGATCAGATCGATCATCATATCCAAAAACATGCGCCGAAATATCCATTGGATAAAATTGCAAAAATTGATAAAAGCATATTACGTCTCGCAATCTATGAACTCATGGTTGAAAAAAAGGAACCGGTAAAAGTGGTTATTAATGAGGCTATTGAACTTGCGAAAGAACTGGGCAATGAACGCTCATATGCATTTATTAATGCAGTACTTGGGTCAATCAATTCGGAAGCAAATACTACTCAATAAATATGAATCTCAAAAGAAGCCAGCTTGAAAAACAGATTGGAATCACGATTAAAGACAAAAAATTACTTGAAAACGTCTTTGTTCATCGATCATATCTCAATGAAGTGCATGATTTTGATCTTCCCTCAAACGAGAAGCTTGAATTCTTGGGAGATAGTGTACTTTCTCTTTCAACATCAATCTATTTGTATCACAACTACACTGATCTTCAGGAAGGTGATTATACCGATATAAAAGCCTCAATTGTTCGAACGGAAAGCCTTGCACAAGTAGCGCGAGAACTTTCACTGGGACAATATTTGTATTTATCAAAAGGTGAAGAAAAGGGTGAGGGAAGAGATAAAACAAATATTTTGGCAGATCTTTTTGAAGCACTCATTGCAGGAATTTTTATTGATAAGGGATTTGATACCGCTTATGACTTTATCGTGAAGTATCTCTTTTCAAAGCGACTTGACGAAATCATTACAAAGAAATTGTATTTGTCACCGAAAAGTCGTCTTCAGGAGATAAGTCAAGCAGATTTTAAAGAACTCCCTACCTACAAACTTACGGCGGCAGAAGGTCCTGAACATAAAAAAACCTTTACTGTTGATGTTTTTTTGAAAAATAATAAAATGGGATCGGGTGTGGGAAAGTCAAAAAAACAAGCTGAAGAACTCGCTGCGCAAAATGCACTGGATAATTTATAGTTCGCGCTTTATAATAACGTTTTAAGAAACCTATATTTAACTCTTATGGCAGTCACACTTAGATTAATGCGTTTTGGAAAACGAAAGCAACCATTTTACCGTATTGTTGCGCTTGATAAGCGAAAAAAACGAGATGGAGCATATATTGAAAACATCGGTACGTACAATCCTTTTTTGGAAGATAAAAATATAGACATCGTAAAAGAACGATTTGAATACTGGCAGCAAAAAGGTGCACAGATCTCCGAAGGCCTTAAAAGACTTCTTTCAAACCCAAAAAGAATAGACTTCAAATAATTGAAGCACTTAGAGCTTATCTTCTATCTGTTTTATAAACTCAATATCATCGCTCGAAATGACATTTGATCCCGAACCACCGCCTGAAGCGGATTCGTCGGTTGAAGCATGAAACAAATTTACGAGAAAGGTCATTGAGTCCAAACCTTCTGGATTAAATTCTAATTTCTCATTTGTCATAAGTCTGCCTCCAAAATAGTGATAATTTTCAAAAAGTGTTTCTATTGATTCTTTTGTCCCGGTAATGGTGAGGCTTAAGGACATTTTGTCTTCGGTTGTTTCTGGAAGATTTATACTATATGACTCGATATTCACTCCCGTTTTCGCCTCGAGTTGTTCAAATGCTGAAATAACTTGAAAATAGGTCTCTGTATCAGGAATAATACTATCAAGTACCGTATTGTATTCGCCGATATTGTCTTCTAATAGATCTTTATTATTTTTGATAAGAAGTGAAGAGGATTTTAATTGATCGATTTCGGCTTTTAAAGATTGCATTTCAGAATATATGCCATATATTTTATACCCGAGAAATGATATAAATACTAAAAATACGATATCAAGTACTATAAAAAGCACGACGGAAATGTATTTTTTGCTGATAAGTAATTTCAGCTTGTTTACTCCTTCCATATTATTTGCGAGATTTCATAACGCCATTAAATGTCATGGTATATTCCACTTCATTTTGAGTAATATTAAATGACTCAAGGGTCAATGAATTAAAATGTTCAAGAACGTCAGGTCGCTCGAAGAATTCCAAAACTTGAATTCCTTCTTCATAGGTTGATACTTTGATAGAGTAATCAAGATCTTGATTATTGTCTATTGAAAAAGTATCGATATTATCAGCAATACCTGCAGGTTCCAGAATTGAAATAAGAGCGCGATAGTAACTATATCCATTAGCATCAGTTTTGATATAGGTTTTTAAAAGAGAAAATTTTTGCACAAAGTTTTGGATGTCCTGATTAAACGACTGGTTCGTTAATATATATCTCTCATACGTGTTTTTTTTTGTTTTCAAATCAGCAAGGTTTTTGTTCAAGAAGATATACGTGCCAAAAAGCACCATTAGAGCGATAACTCCGAAAAGCAAAACGCCGTATGTCACTCGTTGGCCGGTGCGTAAATATCTTTTTGCTGTTTGGTTATCAATTCGCTGAGAGAATAAATTAATTCTCCTTTTCATCGTAGGTGGGTTGCAATAACTGGTATAAATGTTGAAAGCACGTGTGAAAATGTTTGCGTTATGGGATTTGGGACAAGAATGCTTGACAATGGAAGCGATTGTGTAGGAAGGGAAACTTTACTCTGAATTGTTTCATGAAGCAGAGAAATATGACTATCATAGTTGAATAGATAGATATTTTTTATCTCTACGTGATATTTTTCTTTTGTCATAAGAATTGTTTTTTCAATTTCAGTGATCAGCTCATTAAATACGGGAAAGATAGTTGCATAAATATTGATACTCCCTTGTGGGTTCAGCCCAATAGTACTGAGCGCTTCAAATGCCTTGTCACTCGTGAGATTTGCATTTGCCATGAGATCGCGAAGAATAATATCAAATCCAATGCGCGTTGTGCGGGTAATTTGAAAATAGGGGAAAGGGGGATTCATCACATATATAGAACTTGATCCAAATCCAAAATTGATTATGATTGATGGTGTTTTGACAAATGCATATACCTCAGACACAAATCTCCCAACAGCACTTAACTCGTTTTCAAGCGTTGCTGGTTCAATTCCCGCAAGATCAAGAGTCATATTGATATGATCAACAATTTTCTTTTGAGCAGCAATAAACACAATAAGTAATTTCCCATTTTTTAGCCTTGAAATTACTTCAAGGTCAATATATACGTCATCTATTGGGAGCGGTACAAATTCATCAGCCTGAAGTCGGATCGATTTGACCAGTTCGTCCTCCGGCAAATTTGGCATCAGAAGGAGTTGGGAATAGGTAAGCGAATCAGGAATGACAACATTTGCGTTTACTGAGCTGATATTGAGTTCTTTACGCAGTTTTGAAAGTAAGACTGCTTCTGCTTTTGCTGACTGGTCAGTGAGATTTGAATAATAATTAAGCGAAGTGTTGTCATAGCCCAAGGAATAGAGCTCTATCTTGCCTTTTGAAAGGGCAAGATCAGCAACGCGCGTATATTGTTCACTGATATCAATAGAAAAGGTGGATGACATAGTATTAGCTTATCAAAAAAATGCGGGAAAAATCAATCCGGCGTTCGTCGAAGTTTAACTTTTGTTTGATAATGCAATGAAACAACTCCTTCTTGAGCGGTCGGCGTGGCATCAACAAATGTTGCATCATAGCTAAATCCAACCACCGGAAAGAAGTTCACATTTGCCAAATCGGAAGTACGCCTCTGACATTCAATAACCAAATTTGACACTTCAACCGTTGCAGAATCATTGAGGCTCGTAGAAGTAAATGTATATGCACTCAAGAATGGTAGGTAGGTATTTTGAATAAATAATAATTGCCCTGTATTTTCTTCAAAAGAAAACATATCGGGGGTGGCGCTATTGTCCAAAGTGAAGTTAAACTCACCAGAGGCATTTGAATAGGTGCTTACTGCATTCACACATTGCGGACTACCCAAAGCACTTCCAACGCCGACTGCATTTCTTGAAATTGATTCCTTCATATAATTCAAAATAAGATCTCCTTGCTGTTTTGTTTGCGAGAGTCTGTGGATGCGCAGTTGTTGTTGCATGATGATATATACGATGCCAAATACGGATGGGAGAAGCAATCCAAGTACTCCCATAACAACCACAATTTCAAGTAAAGAAAAACCTTTTTTTTTATTTTTCATATAGTTATTCCCACACAGAATAAACGGTAACAATTTCTTCTGAATAAAGTACTCCTTCATCTCGCCATGACACTCGAACGGTTGCCGTCACTTTCGTTGCTGTTTTCGCTCGATCTTTCAGTAAAATAAGTTGCCTTTGAAAAATCAATGGATTGGTAGTACTTGCTGTCCCCACCCCAGTAAATCCACACAAACCCGTTGAAAGCGAAGCGAGTGTTCTTGATAGATTTAGTGGATCATTGATGCAGTATGTTGTTCCGGTAGTAGATGAATAATTTTGAAATTGCTCCCAATCAGATTCTCGTTCACCGTTGAGCCATTCATGCATTTCTTCAACATAATGTGTTGCAAGAAGTTTGTGTCTGTCATGTGTCATGGTAAAAACCAAACGAACCGTATACGCAACCGCGGCAACAAGGACAATACTGAGCATCGAAGCAAAAACAATGACCTCAATAATACTAAATGACGACTGCTGAGAGTTGTTTTTATGCATATCAACAGCTAAATGGATCACTAACAATTACTGTTTGAATTTGAGGAATTTCAATTGAAACACACGTATTTGTTGATAGATTTTTCAAAATGAGCGTTGGCTCTGGGCTCGTATGTTCTCCTGTCGGAGAAATAAATGTCAAACCAATGGTTGAAGTAGGCTGCTCGAAAACAGTATTTTCAATCTGATACTCAGCAATTGTTTGAGAATTGCCATCACATAAAAATAACTGGGAAATCGTTTTTGTTGTAGGATTTATAATAAGATTATAACTTTGGAAGTTCGTACAGTTTGTATCGGGAGAGACATCTCGAGCTCGAGCTTTCTGTTTTGTTTCCTCAATAATACTTGAGACGAGTTTGACATCGGTAGTTAATCTTCGCTCATTTACTGAATTTTTATACACATTAACACTCGCACCGGTGACAATGGCGATGATGGATATTACCACAACAAGCTCTATTAATGAGAATCCGTTATTGAAATGGTGTTTATTGAACATATTTTTATGGAACAATGGTACCGTTAATTTCATTGGAACTAACAGCATACTGAGATCCTTTTCTTTCAAGATCAACTTCAAGGGTATAATCTGAACAATATATAGTTGCATTATCACATCCAGTGGGAAGGGGAGTGTAGCGATACGCGCCTTGTTGATTTGTCACGGGATCAGCAGGACGACGTTGCATATATCCGCCGACAATTAAATCACTCGTATCAAGAGGGTAAAATCCACCAGCTTGATTTGAATAGTATTTTTCAAGAACTTCCCGAAGCATCTCAACGTCCAAAATTCGTCGATCATCCCGCCCTTTTTCAACATATGTTGTATATGAAGTTGAACCAATCGCAACGAGTATTGATATTATTACAACGACAACGATAATTTCTATGAGAGAAAATCCGGAACGATTTCGTACATTGCTCATATATTTATTATAGATCGAAACATCCCCAGAAGTAAACTGAGTCGGATATTATCTATATACTGAAGAGATCAGAAGCACGCATTGATCTACCGCAAGTTGTGGATTTAAGTTATTTTGTTTTAAGAGGTGTAAGAGAGAAAGGGCTTTTTTTATTACGGGTATCGTCCACATTTCCCCCTTTTTCATTTGTGTGCGAAGTACCGCAAGGAGTTCGTGAAAAAACAGTTCGGATTCATCTTTTTTTGTTACTGACATTCTTTTATTAAAGAAGTTGTTTCCGACTACATCTGAAATAGAAATCACCAAAGAAGGTGCCGTCAAATCAGTATTCGACTTCACCATAATTTTGCAGCGTGATCGTATCGTCGAAAGTACCTGCTCAATTGACTCAACCTGCAACGCAAATCGAAACTTTGATCCCGCTTCTTCCAGAAGTTTTAACAGTGCATTTTGCGATTCAATTGATGCTTTATGAAATGAGTAAAAAATAATTTGCCGTGAGGATTTGCCAGAGTTTACGAGATATTTCCGTAAGTCACGAATTTGATCTATACGAATGTTTTGACCATTTGGCTCAATGATTATGCAGTTATGTTCTCCAATATGAATTCCTTCATTTTCAAGAATAGTGTGAAATGAAAGAAGATCATGCGTTTGGACTAAAAGGGGAAGGCTCATATTGGGTGCTTTCTATTGAAATTCATTGGTAAAAAACATATAGTGAAAGAATGGGTATTACTCCGAAACAGTTTTTAAGTAAACTGGTCGAAAAGAACATCATCACCGACGAACAAGCAAGTCAATATGAAGTTGATTCGATGAAACGCGATCTTCCGATTGACCTCTATTTGCTTCAGTATACCACCATCTCCCCGGATGAAATTATGAAAATTAAGGCGGGATTTTTGAATGTCAAATATATCAGTATTGGAACAACAGCAGTAGACCCACAAGCCTTGAGTTATATTCCTGAATCTGTCGCACAACGGCACTCAATTATGCCGTATATGTATGACGATAAGGAGAAGCGACTGTATGTTGCTTCGGCCGATCCGCTCAACGTAAGTTTGCAAGATTTTATTGAGATGAAAGCAGGAATCAAAGCAACGCTGGCACTCGCCCTCCCTGAAGATATTTCAAAAGCCATAAGTGTTGGATACACGCGAAGTATTTCACCAGAAGTAGAAAAAGCCATTGCCCAGGTTGAGCCACAAAAAAAAGCCACCGTCGAAACAGGTATCAGAGCATCAAAAGAATTTAATAATGCACCAATTGCAAAAATTGTGAACACCATATTGGATTTTGCAATGAAGAGCCGCGCATCTGATATTCATATCGAGCCACAAGAATTGAAATCACGCGTTCGATACCGTATTGATGGCATTTTGCAGGAGAAATTATCTCTCCCAACCAGTATTCATGAATCCCTGGTGTCACGCATTAAAATTCTGTCTGAAATGAAGATTGACGAGAAAAGAGTCCCTCAAGACGGAAGATTTAACTATAAGAATACGGAAGAAGAGATTGATCTCCGTGTATCCACACTCCCCACCGTAAATGGCGAAAAAATCGTGATGCGACTTCTGCGAAAATCAGGAGGAATGCCCTCACTTGGAGAGTTGGGTCTCGATGGAGCACAGCTTAAGCGATTTGAAGATGGCATTGCACGTTCTTATGGAATTGTACTCGTAACCGGACCAACCGGATCGGGAAAAACCACTACGTTGTATTCAGTTCTTAGTAGACTGAATACAAAGGCCGTAAACATTGTCACCCTTGAAGATCCAGTAGAATATCAAGTTGAAGGCATTAATCAAGTACAAATTAACACAAAAGCAGGGCTTACCTTTGCAACTGGTCTTAAATCATTTCTTCGACAAGATCCAAATATTATACTGGTGGGAGAAATTCGAGACACAGAAACAACCCAACTTGCAATCCAAGCTGCGCTTACCGGCCATCTCGTCTTTTCAACCCTTCACACCAACGATGCGGCAACCGCCATTCCTCGTCTGACCGATCTTGGGGGAGAACCATTTCTTATTGCCTCAGTCTTAAGCATTGCAATGGCACAAAGAATTGTCCGCCGCGTATGTGAGACTTGTAAAGAAGTTTATGAACCACCGATCGAGCTTCAAAATACGGTCCGTGAAGTATTAGGACCGCTGCTTCCAAAAGAATACCAAACTGACCGGCCAATTCAACTCGTTCGTGGTAAGAAATGTGAGGATTGTAATAACTCCGGGTATAAAGGAAGAATCGGCATTTATGAAATATTAAAAACATCTGCTGCCATAAATGATTTAATATTAAAAGAACGACCATCACAAGAAATTGTTGCGCAAGCTCAAAAAGAAGGGATGGTCTTAATGAAACAAGACGGTTTTTTGAAAGCGCTCAGAGGTGAGACCTCTCTTGAGGAAGTGATGCGCGTGACCGAAGCAGCATAACGGATTGCTGATTATTATATCCATTTATTTATCTATGACTATCGAAGAATTGTTTAAATACACTGTTGAGAAAGGCGCATCAGATTTACACATCACCCCCGGTTATAAGCCAACGATTCGATTGTACGATGTTCTCATGCCAATTGCATCTGAACCAGTGCTTCAAAACGCAGATACGAAACTACTTCTGGGAGCTCTATTAAATAGTGCTCAAAAAGAAGAATTTGAAACGAATAAAGAAATTGACTTTGGATATGATTGGAAAGATATGCGTTTTCGTGTCAATTACTATGTAATGCGTGGGGGCCATGCAGCAGCTTTTCGAGCGGTTCCTCGTAAAATACGGACTATTGAAGAATTAGGCCTTCCAAATACCATGCATAAATTTGCGAAAATGAAAGAAGGATTGGTGCTTCTTACCGGACCAACTGGTGAAGGAAAATCTACCACCATTGCAGCAATTATTGATGAAATAAATCATAATTCACCTCGACATATCATCACCATCGAAGATCCAATTGAATTTGTATATACACCAAACCAATCGATTATTTCTCAACGAGAGCTTCATTCTGACACTCATTCATGGTCAAAAGCCCTGCGATCAGTGCTTCGTGAAGACCCTGATGTCGTGCTTATTGGAGAAATGAGAGATCATGATACTATTCAAGCCGCACTCACCATTGCAGAAACAGGTCATCTGGTATTTTCTACGTTACACACAAGTAGCACCCCCGAAGCAATCAATCGTATAGTTGATGTTTTTCCTGGATCTCAACAGAATCAAATTAGAAGCCAACTTGCGTCAGTATTACGGTCAGTTATTTATCAGAGACTGATTCCAAATATTCAAAAAACAGGAAGAGTTCCTGCGCTTGAAATATTATTTAACTCCTCTGCGGTGAAATCGCTGATTCGAGAAGCCAAAGCATTTATGATCGATAGTGTTTTGGAGACCGGAGAAGAGCAAGAAATGATACTTTTTGAGAAATATTTATCACGGTTGTACAAACAAAACATGATTTCACGTGAGTCAGCATTTGGTTATGCAACCAGAAGCAAAGAGATAGAAAAATTTATCAAATAGTATGTTGTATCAATATGTAGCCCTCCAAAATAATCAAAAAGTCAAAGGAGAGATGGAGGCAAGTAGTGAAAAAGAAATAGCAGATTACCTCAAATCAAACGGATATTTTCCGGTTGAGATCCAAGAAAAGAAAAAATCACAGATCTCAAATTTTGCGAGCATGTTTGAGCGCGTAGCTTTTCAAGATATTGTGTATATGACGCGCCAATTTGCTATTATGCTCGATGCCGGGCTCACCCTTATTGACTCTATTGATATTATCAAAAAACAAGTTTCAAAAGCTCCCTTAAAAAAAATGTTGGATGAGATTGATCGCCAGCTTCGTGATGGAAAAACATTTTCTCAGGCACTTACCCAGTATCCTGGACAATTCTCGAACTTTTATATTGCCTTAGTACGATCAGGAGAAGCGTCAGGAAAACTTGATGAGATTCTTGAAAAACTTGCAGAACACCTCGAGCTCCAACGAGCATTTAAACAAAGAATTCGAAATGCGCTTATTTATCCAATTGTTATTATGAGTGCAATGTTTGTCATGATGTTTGTCATGTTTGCCTTTGTCATGCCAAAGCTTTTGAGTCTCTATGATAGTTTTCAAGTTGAACTTCCGCAATCAACGTTAATTATTATGGCCATCTCAAAATTTATGGAGCAGTATTGGCTGTGGGTTTTTATTGGAATCATTGCTTTCATTATTACTATTATTAAGCTCCTAAAAACGAAAGCGGGGAAGTACTTTTTTGATAAGTATATATTTAAAGTTCCGGTCATGGGAAATATTGTACGCGTTTCAGGACTCGTTGATGCAACACGAACACTTTCTATTCTTATATCCTCAGGAGTGCCAATTCTTGATGGCCTACTCATCATTACTGACGTAAACTCAAATGCAATGTTTCATGATGCCTTTGTGCGTATTTTCCAAAAAGTACAAAAGGGGATGTCAGTTGGATCTGCCATGTCCAACGAGTCCATTTTTCCCGAATCGTTGACTCAAATGACCATTGTAGGTGAACAAACCGGACATCTTGATGAGACGCTCCTCAAACTTGCTGAATATTATCAAACCGAGTCCGAAATGGCAGTAAAGGGAATGCTCACCCTTCTTGAACCAATGATCATCGTTTTTCTTGGTATTAGTGTTGGATTTTTAGTTATGGCAGTGATTACACCAATATTTTCACTCACAAGCTCTCTCCAATAAACACTAAATTACTATTGACAAAGGGAGTTAAAATGATTTAAAGTAAATTAACGTATTATCAATTAATTATCATTTACATTTTTATATGAAAAAATTTAGTAAGAAAGCGTTCACACTCGTTGAACTCCTTATTGTTATTGCAATCATAGGAATTCTTGCCGTAACACTCATGGTCTCGCTTAATCCAGCAGAAGCTCAGAAAAAAGCACGAGATGCAAAACGAATGAAAGACGCCACAACAATTCAAGGAATTATTGAGCAACTCATAAATGACGGTATCACGATATCAGCAACCAATCTTGGAGTCGCAGCCGGTGTAAATAGTTCTGCAGCAGGCAATGTCACCGGGCAAGCATGCGGATCAAGCTGGCTTGGTCAAAGCGTTTGCGAGTATGCCTCAACAGTACCGGTTGATCCACGAAATGGCACGACGGGAACATGCGTTGGAGCAACAACAGAAACAACATGTACTATGCAGTACCGAGCACGAGTTGCAGGAACTGATTATGAGATCAATGTACGACAAGAATCAGTTTCAAATGCAGGAAAAGTCACAGGAGATGGAGGAGACGCGACAGCAGGAGTAGACGGCGGCTCACATTATGTAGAAATATTTTCGAGATCTAATGCCATCCTTCCATAGTAAGTAATCAAACATAAAAAAAACGAGCCTTCAGGCTCGTTTTTTTTATGTGCTCGTATTAAATTTCAGAACTATCTTCACTATATTCAAATGGGTAAATGCGTGACGAAGGCAAGAGACCTCACCTGATAACAAACACCGCGCGTAGCTTTATTCAATTAAATAGAATTCTGTAGCAACTCTTGAGCTTCAATGAAGTTTGGTCGAAACCTCAAGCTTTTCAATATACTTTCCTGAGCTTTCTGCTTGTATTCATCCCGCCCTGTTTCCTGGGAGAGCAAACTATAAAAGAGACCGAGCATATAATAACTTTGTGCGTCAGTTGGGGCAAGAGAGATGACGTGATTCATACTTTCTACCGATCGCTCAAGATCTGCTGCATCACGAGTCACCTGAAAGTAGAGATAGTGGTTTTTTGCTCGCGTCTTCCAGTACTGAATATTTTGCGCGCTGTTTCGCAAGGTATTGGCATTGGCATCTTTTGAAAGTTTAATGAGTTGTGGCGCCATATTTTGGTCTGTATCAAATGAAGAGACAAACGCAAGATGGGCAAGACTTGAAGAAAGCTGGTCCTCAAATACCTGTTCGTATTTGAGCTTGAGCGCTTTTGTCAAAAGCAACACAGACTGTTGATAGTTGTCTTGATACGTTTGATCTTTGGCCTGCTTGTACAGTCGATCAGCAGCGTGATACCGATAAATATATGCTCCTGCAAAAAACATGAGGACAATAATACCAAAGCTTATCACTTTTATTGAATTGGATCCATAAAAAGCATCTTGTACAGAAACGTCTTTTTGCTCTTTTTGATCAAGAACAAGCACCATACCCGGGATGATGAAGAAAAACAATTGAATCGTTGACGTCGAAAATCCAAAGAAATTAGTGACAAGGAGCGTGCCATATCCCAGAGAAAGGAGTGTAATTAACGCTTGACTTGACTGATATCTTTTTGAATAATAGTAAAGGATATAAACGGTAGCTCCGATCACCAAAAGATAGCTTATCAAACCAATAAATCCCGTTGTAGCAAAATAATTCAAATATTCATTGTGTGCTTTATTATAAATATAATCCCATTCTGAAGTATTATTGTGCGATGCTGGTTTGGTGAAAAAATAGGAGTAGGCAAATGTCTCAGGTCCTGTTCCCAGAAGTGGGTACTTTTTTCCTAAATCTACCGCGCCAGACCATACAATTTTGCGGATCTCAAATGAATCAGTAATTTCAAGATTCTCCGGCTGCTTTTCATAAAGTGAAAATGTTTGCGCATTTACCAATAACATCACCGCGGAGAAAAGAATAAGTATTGCCGTAAGTCGAACCCACGATCTCTGATTCTTGGAAATGCGAGAGGTACCTGCAACTATTCCCCCCACCAGAAGCATCAACCCAACTGCAAGAAGAGAAGAACGAGATTTTGTGTAGTATATTGCCAAAAAATTAAAAATTAAATAGACCACATAAAACAAATGACGCCCAAAAGGATGGGATTCTTTGAGAAGGTGAAATTTTGAGAGAACATGTCTCATCTTATCCAAAGTCGATTCATGATCTTTGAGAAGAGGATATGAATTTAAAAAGTAATAGAGGGCGATAAAAAAATGAACGGCAAGATAGCTCCCCAACCAGTTTGGCTGACCCAATGTCGAAAACATGCGAATTGACGGTTGAAACTGAGTAGTCCAACATGTATTTGCCAGTTCCCTCACAAAAACGAAACAGGAAAAATCCAATCCAAATTTTGCGAAAAAGCCCCAAAGCATGACAACTGTTGAAGTGACCAGCGAAATTTTGAGCAATGTATGGACGTGGTCTTTGGTAAACACCTGAATAAATACAAAAAATAAAACAATATAAGATATGACTGAAATCAATCCACCATTCCACCGACCATAATACCCAAAGAGCGATGTGTGGACATCAATCGATTGAAACGTTGAAGCAATCATGGCAAAAATGAAGATAACCAGTGGAATAAGTGCCATTTTTGGGAGATACAAATGTGGTCGTCGTAGGATATAATGAGTAGACCAAAGGCCGAAAACACCCACCGAAATAAGATAGATGTATAACATCTTATTGAACTCAAACATCTCAGATGTTTGAGAACTCATAAGAAGTGGAGTCAATATGAAGAGTGTGTAGTAAAAAAAACGAACGGTTGAAAGAATTTGAAATTTGTAATTTGTAATTTGTAATTTTTGGATCATGTATTCAATTATAACTAATTTAAAAAATCTCCGTATTCCATTTTTTTCATCTTTTTACGTGTACTTTGATATGGGAACATCAAATACGCGCATTGCCGTTGGAGAAAAAGGAGTCGTGTATAGAGAGCCATCTTACCTTGGCATTAACACCAATACAAAAGAATTTCTTTTTTTTGGACAAGAAGCAAAGACTATTGTAGGTAAAACACCTGATTTTATTAAAATTATTCGTCCCATGAGCAGTGGGATACTCAATGATTTTGACGCACAAGTCGAATATTTACGTCATGCAATTGATACATCGGTACGTCCCTATATGGCAGAGTTTAGTATATTAAAGCCGCCAATTCATGGCATCACCTGCGCTCCATCGATCGCCACTGAAATTGAACGAAAAGCAGTCATAGAGTCACTACAAAAATCAGGTTGCACACAAGTCACCCTGGTTGACCGAGCACTCGCAACTGCAGCAGGCTGTGGCTTTGATATTTTTTCACATGAACCGAAGCTTGTAATGGACTTGGGAGGAGGACTTATCGAAATGAGTGTAATTAGTGGGGGAGGCGTCGTGACTCAAAAAGCATTGAAAACTGCCGGGAATAATATGAATAAGATCGTTGCAAATTATACCTACTTGAAGCATGGATTAGTTCTTGGAGAAAACACCTGTGAAGACTTGAAAATGAAACTCCTCAACTTCGATACTCAAGAAGATACCATAAATGTTCGCGGAAAATCATTAGAGACAGGTTTACCAAAATCGATCAAACTCAAATCTTCAGACATTCGAGAAGCACTCATCTCTCAGTTTCATCATGTGGTTGATGCCACTCGGGAGCTTATTGAAAATGCTCCTCCTGAAATAGCCGATGCAATATTCAAAAATGGCATTGCTCTTACCGGAAGAATTGCGGGAGTCAAAGGTATTGATAAATACTTTGTTGAAGAGCTGAAAATTGATACGTATGTAGTCGATCATCATGCAGATGCAACAATATACGGATTGATCCGACTCAACAAAACACCTGAAAAACTATATAAAATCGCAATCTCTTAAAATCCTTATTGACATACTCTGTTTAGAACCGTATAATCCATTTACACTTCGTGTGTAGGCAAGTAGAAATTCTTCTAAACTACCTCAATTAAATTGCGGTAGAATCGGGTTGACTTTGGTCTTCCTCTTCGCTACAATTGTTGTTCTGCGATTCAAATCGCACAAGCTCTTTGACAACACGTACTTAGTTTAGTAATCGGGTTAGGAAGTCCCGACATAACGTCGGGAACATTCCAAACAAATACATTCAAATCTTTACAAGTTCTATTTATTTAGAACTTTGGAGGATTAAACTTTTTTAAGAGTTTGATCCTGGCTCAGGATGAATGCTAGCAGTGCGCCTGAGATATGCAAGTCGAGCGTTGCCTTAAGGAGAGCTTGCTCTCCAAGAGGAAGCGGCGGACGGCTGAGTAACACGTAGGAACTTACCCCTAGGTAAGGAATAGCTCACCGAAAGGTGGGGTAATGCCTTATAGTTCCCCCGCTTGCGGGGGATAAAGGATTTATTCGCCAAGGGATGGTCCTGCGGCCTATCA
>PFOB01000003.1 GCA_002792315.1 Candidatus Roizmanbacteria bacterium CG_4_10_14_0_2_um_filter_39_13
TTTTTCCATAGCTCATCATATCGATCCATGGGTATTTTTTTAAAACGATCTTGCGTTGGCAGCGTCGACATCTCCTCTATTACTTCATGTACGATCTGTCCGAGCGCGAGTGGCGGGGTCATTATTTTTATCTTATGGCCGGTTTTGGGATCTTTATAAACATGTTTCAAAAAATATGCACGCGGACATTGTCGAAAATCATTTATTGAAGTATGCGATACCCAAACCGCACTGTATTTATCTGGTGTCATGATATGGTTATTATACCTGAAACCATTTTCAGCTCATTTTCAGTATTACCTATATAATATACTTATGCGAATATTGGTAGTAGAAGACGAACATCGGATTGCTCAAACAATTAAAAAGGGGTTAGAGCAGGAACGATATGCAGTTGATATCGCTTATGACGGAGCTGCTGGGTACGATCTTGCGTCAACCGAAGATTATGACATGATCATTCTTGATCGGATGCTTCCTGAAATGACTGGAATGGAAGTATGCACAAAACTTCGTAAAAAAGACAATCATACGCCAATTCTAATGCTCACTGCAAAAAGCCAAACAACGGACAAAATAGATGGTTTGGACGCGGGAGCAGATGATTATCTGACCAAACCCTTTTCTTTTGAAGAGCTTTTGGCTCGAATTCGCGCACTTTCTCGACGCCCAAAACAATCTCTAAATACTAAAATATCGATTAAAGACCTCACTCTTGACAGGCAATCTTTTCAAATTTTTCGCGAAAATATAAAAATCCAACTTTCAGGGAAGGAATTTTCTATTCTTGAGTATCTCATGAGAAATAAGGGGAAAGTCATCTCAAAGCAACAACTTATTGATCATGTTTGGGACTTTGAAGCAGACGTATTACCAAATACTGTCGAAGTTACCATGAGAAATATTCGACGAAAAATTGAAAAACCATTTTCTAATAAAAAATTAGTTATCAAAACTGTGAGAGGATTTGGGTATAAAATAGAATAACGTATGTTTCATTCCGCACGAATAAAATTAACCCTTTGGTATCTTCTGATTATTATGACGGTCAGTATGGCATTTAGTGCCATTATCTACGGTTTTACTGATCGCGAAGTACATCGATTTGCAACCATGCAACGGCAAAGAATTCAAGAACGTCTCGAAAGTGATAAATTCTTTTTCGGTGATCGCCCGCGCGTTATGCCGCATATTATGGAAATTTCAGATGAAGAGCTGATAACTGAGGTTCAGTCAAGAACGCTGATTTCTCTAGGAATTGTGAATGGAATAATTTTACTTGTATCAGGAGGGCTTGGATACTTCTTGGCAGGTAAAACACTCCGCCCAATAGGACAAATGCTGTATGAACAGAATCGGTTTATATCAGATGCATCTCATGAATTGAAGACTCCTCTCACCTCTCTCAAAAGTGCGTTTGAAGTATTTCTTCGAGATAAAAAGCCGAAACTTGATGATGCACAAGAGCTAATTCAAGAAAGTTTACTCGACGTTAATAGACTTCAGCATTTATCTGAGTCACTACTGTCTCTTGCACAATTTGAAAAACCCCATGACCCACATATTATGACCAAAGTTGATCTAAAAAAAAGCATCGAATCAACGATCAAAAAAGTCCGAGTGCTTGCTCAGAAAAAGAAAATAAAGATCATCAGTGAATTGGAAGATCTTTCCACCGTAGCTGATCAGTATAGCCTTCCCGAAATATGGATGATTCTTCTTGATAATGCAATCAAATATAGCCCGGAGAATTCAACAATAATGGTGATATTAAAAAAATCAGGAAACTATGCAGAAGTACATATTTCAGATCAAGGTATCGGAATTGCAAAAAAAGACAGCGAACATATTTTTGATCGATTTTATCGTGCTGATTCTGCTCGTTCAAAACAAAAAGGAAACGGATTTGGACTGGGACTTGCAATCGCAAAAAAGATTCTCGAACATCATTCTGGATCAATATCTGCAGAAAATAACAGTCCAAAAGGTACTACGTTTATTGTAAAACTTCCTATTAAGAAAGTCTAAACTTCTTTTTAAGCATTTTTTCAGATTCAGGAGATATAGTTTTCATATTAATGAATTTGCTTTATAACGCAAGGGGGTGAATCACACTATGCATGACAAAATGAAAAAACTCAATAAAAAAAATCTTATTCTTCCGATTGCTATTCTTGCAACGGCTGGTGTCATCTCACTCGGAGCTGTTTCTGCCAACGCCTATTTTGGCGGCGGTGAACGCCATGATGATATGGTGAAGGAACTGGCGGTGAAATTGGGCGTTGATGAAACAAAAGTATCTGCAATCTTTGAAGAAATGCACCAAGAACATCAACAAGAAATGGAAGGCCTGCTGAATGAAAGATTAGATGCAGCGGTCTCACAGGGCAAGATCACCGATGCACAAAAAGCTTCAATTCTAGAAAAGCATGAGGAGCTTGAAAAGAAACACGATGCAAATCGCGAATCATTTCAAGACATGACGCGACAAGAACGTCGAAATACACGACAAACAGAGCGCGACGAACTTGAAAAATGGGCTCAAGATCAAGGTGTTGATCTCGAGTACTTTATGGGTCCAATGGGAGGCCATATGGGCAAAAGAGGCGGAATGATGGATTGGAATAATTAGAATAAAGGGGACGACGTGTAGAGAGTTTAGGAACACCAAGTTGCACATTCAATTCAGTCCCGACGTACGTCGGGACTGTTTTATTTTTAAAAATAGGGTTACTTTTTTCCAACTTTCACATTAGTATGCTGTTTCAGATTTACATCTTTCAGATTTTTAATATCAGTTTCAATGCTTGAAATCTCTGACGATACTTTTGTCAGCATCCGGTGAAGATTACTCAAAGAGCTTACCATTTTTGACTGTTCGGGCTCATCTTCTGTCTCTATTCGTTCAATTTCTCCGGAGATTTCTCGTACATCTATCGCTAGTTTTTGAAAATTATTATCGATCATATCTATACTTGTCTGTGTCTCTTCCATATCTTCCTGAATATCCTCAATATCCTCCTCAACTCCTTCTATAGTCTTTAAGTTGTTATTAACGGACATTTGAATAAATAATGACAAATATATAGCTTCAAGCGAAACAATCGTCGTTAAAATAAGCATTATTTCTTCATAAGAAACATTAAAATACTTGAGAACAAATATGCCAATGAATACTATTGTATGAAGAATAATTGACAACGGACTCCCAATCCATCCGGTTATCCCCAGAGTCATTTTTTCGAGCTTACGATTAAAATTCTTTTGCATAATGAGTATTAAATATTCACTGAAGTACTGATAGTATAAATCTTTTCATCAATAAATTCTCCACTATCCATTCGGTTCAATAATTCTAAATGACTGAGTCGATCAGATAATCGAAAAATATATTGAACCGTGAGTATAATAATACATATATTCTCATGCCTCAGAAAAAAAAACTTACCTACAAACAAAGCGGAGTTGATTATGACGTTCTTGATCTTCTCAAAAGATGCGCACAAAAAGAATCAAAAACGACTCTTCATAACCTTCCCAAAGGAATAACTGAACTTTCAAAAAGTCGTGGCGAATCAGCATATGTTATGGATATCGGCGATCGATATCTTGCCGTTGTTGAAGAAGGCCTCGGAACAAAAAATCTTATTGCAGATACAATGTACGAAATTACTGGAAAAACATATTACGATCAGATTGCACAAGATACGATTGGAACTATGGTGAATGACTTGATAACGGTTGGTGCGTACCCGTTGAGTGTCTCCGCATACTGGGCAGTTGGGAGTTCTGATTGGTTTAAGGATAAAAAAAGAATGTCTGACTTAGTAAAAGGTTGGGCACATGCCTGTAATATGGCTGGGGTGGTCTGGGGTGGAGGCGAAACGCCGACACTTTCTGGAATTGTAAAAGAGAGCGCAATTGATCTTGCTGGTGCATGTTATGGCATCATTGATCCAAAAGATCGACTTACCCTCGGTAAAAAACTTATATCGGGAGATCATATCGTGATGTTTGAAAGTAGCGGAATTCATGCAAATGGCTTGACACTCGCACGAAAGATCGGCGAGAAGTTGAGTCATGGATTCAAAACAAAAATCAGCGACGGGCGTATGTATGGTGAGGCAATTCTTGATGGATCAATCCTTTATCCAAAACTTATCCAAGATCTCTTTGATAAACAAATAGATATTCATTATATGGCCCATATCACGGGTCACGGCTGGCGCAAACTTATGCGACTGAACAATAATTTCACCTATCGAATATCCACAATTCCACCCGTTCCACCAGTACTTTTATTTCTTGTAGAACAAGCAGGACTCAATGATGAAGAGGCATACTCAACATTCAACATGGGTGGCGGCTATGCGGTGTATATTCCGAGAAATGATGTTGAAAAAACGATCAAGATCGCAAAAAAACACAAGATCAAAGCATACGAAGTTGGAGTCGTTGAGAAAGGAAAAAAACAAGTTATTATTGAACCTTTGAATATCACCTACAATAGTGGGAGCTTAAATATCCGCAACTAAAGCTTTTGTAAAGCTTCTCGTATTCTCTCCTCTATCGGATACTCGAATCCTTCAAATATTTTTCCACTGATTTTTTCGTAAACGGCGATGTATCTTTTGGCAAGATCAATGATCAAATCTTGAGGCATTTCTGGAGGTTCACCATCACCGGTGTATCCGAGTTCATGAGCATATCGCAGTCGCAAAAATTCTTTATCAAAATTTTCGGGCTCTTCTCCTGAGCCAAACCGTTCCCGATAGGTATCTGCGATCCAGAATCGTGAAGAGTCTGGTGTATGGATCTCATCAATAAGCATGAGTTTTCCTTCATAAATACCAAACTCATATTTTGTATCAACAAGTATCAAACCTTGTTTCTCACAATGTTTGGAGCCGAAATCAAAAAGAGCCAATGCAACCCGTTCCATCTGTTCGTAAATATCTTTATCAACGATTCTTTGTTCAATGATCTCATCTCGAGTCAGACGCTCATCATGAAGTTTGCTCCCAACTTCTGGATGTGTTGTTGGTGTTAATACCGGCTCTGGTAACTTTTGATTTTTCTTCAAGCTCTCAGGAAATTTCAAACCGTATATTTCTCGTTCACCTTTTTCGTATGAATACCAGATTGAAGTTTTCGTAACCCCAGTCATATACCCACGAACGATCATCTCCACGCTCGTTGATGTGCAGTTTTGTGTGACCATTACATTTGGATCAGGAACAGATAGCATATGATTTTGGACAATAGATTTTGTCTGTTCAAACCAAAATTGTGAAAGAAGATTGAGAACTGCTCCTTTGAATGGAATATGACCTAGGATGACGTCAAAAGCAGATTGTCGATCTGTTGTGAC
>PFOB01000065.1 GCA_002792315.1 Candidatus Roizmanbacteria bacterium CG_4_10_14_0_2_um_filter_39_13
TCGAGATAACATCAGCATCGATGATGCGAAAAAATATATTAAAGAACGTGAAGAAGGAAACTTTACGGAATGGAAACGAATTTATGGTGATTATGATTTTTTTGATCCCAAATACTATCACATTGCAATAGATACGTATTCTTCTGGACCTCATGAAACCGTGGGAATTGTACTTGATAAGCTTGGATATAAGAATGGGAAAAAACAAAATCACCATTCATGATGTTATAATTACTTCATGCTTTTCTCTAAACTCTTTCCCAAGCCGATAAAAGGTGGGAAAAAATATGACTCTGCCAATGCTACGTTCCTCATAAATGGCGGCTTTGTTGACCAGGTTATGACGGGGGTCTATACATTCCTTCCCCTTGGTTGGCGCGTCCTCACAAAAATTGAAAATATCATTCGTGAAGAAATGAATCTGATCGGACAAGATATGCTTATGCCAGGCCTGTCTCCAAAAAAATTATGGGAAGATACGAAAAGACTTGAAACGATTGATGTTTTATTTCAAGCAAGTGGCGCCAATAAGGCATCACGAGCAATGAACGATGCAGAATATATCCTCAACTGTACCCAGGAAGATGTAATAACTCCTATTGCAAAACGTTTTTTTTCAAGCTATAAAGATTTCCCCTTTGCTCTGTTTCATATTCAAGTCAAATATCGCAATGAACCGCGGGCAAAATCGGGGATAATGCGAGGGAGAGAATTTCGAATGAAAGACTTATATAGTTTCCATACCAGCGAAGCTGATCTCATGGAATTTTATGACAATGTAGCAAAACCAGCATATATCAAGACTTTTAAACGTCTTGGACTCGGAGATTCTACCGTTATAGCCTTGGCATCAGGTGGAGATTTTACCAAAAACTATTCACATGAGTTTCAAACCTTGTGTGATGCCGGCGAAGACACCCTTTATCATGATACTGAAACAGATATTTATTACAATAAAGAGGTCGTAAAAGACCCCGAGTCAAAAAAGTATGAAATTGTAACATCTGCTGAAGTCGGAAATATTTTCCCCCTCAATACCAAATTTTCAAAGGCAATTGACTACACTTTTACCAATGAATCGGGAGAAAAACTTCCGGTATATATGGGTTCATATGGCATTGGTACGACCCGCGTTATGGGAGTTATTGTCGAAAAACATCACGATGAACAGGGTATTATATGGCCCGCAAACATTGCACCATATTTGGTACATTTGATAGGCCTTGATCTGCAAGATCCAGCTGTTAAAGAGAAAGCTGAAAAGCTGTACCACAAGCTACTCGATGAAGGTATAGAAGTATTGTATGATGATCGCGAAGAAGCACGCGCAGGAGAAAAATTTGCCAATGCAGATCTTATTGGCAATCCAATCAGACTGGTCATCTCAAAACGAACAGAAGAGAAGATTGAATGGAAAAAAAGAAATGAAAAAGAAAGTGAACTAATAAGTATTGATGAAGTTATGAATCGAATTCAATCAGTAAAGTAATATGGCAAAAACAATCGTCACACACCTATCACCAGATCTTGATGCCATTGCGTCATCTTGGCTTGTCAAACGCTACATGCCCGGTTGGGAAAGTGCTGATCACGCCTTTGTACCCGCAGGAGAGACACTCGATGGAAAAAAACCCGATGAGAATGCGGAAATCATTCACGTCGATACGGGCCTCGGGAAATTTGACCATCATCAATTTGCGGAGCGACTTTCTGCGACAAAACGAGTATTTGACCATTTAGCAGAAAAGGGGCAAGTAAAGGAAAAAGACTTTGAAGCAATTGAACACATGGTTTCATTTGTCACTGAAATAGATAACTTTGGCGAAGTTCATTTTCCCGATCCTACCGACGTAAAGTACTCATTTATGATCCATGAATTTATCTATCCGTTGCGGGGACTCTTGAGTAGCGATGTAGAACTCATGAATATGACCATGCTCATTCTTGACAGCATCCTCTATACTATTAAAAATGATCTCAAAGCTGAAAACGAAATTCGCGAAGGTGTTGTTCTGAAAACTTCCTGGGGCAAAACACTTTTGATGGAAACTCAAAATGAATCATCAGTTAAATATGCACTTAAAAAAGGATTTGATATGGTAGTGCGTCGTGATCCCGAAAATCATACCATCCGCATTAAAACACAACCTGATCCAAAATCAGACCTTACACCATTGTATGAAAAAATACTTAAGGTAGATCCGAAGGCAACGTGGTTTTTACATGCATCAAAGAATATGCTTCTGAATGGCTCTTCCAAAAATCCAAATAGCATTCCTTCCGCTCTTTCTCTTTCTCGTCTGATTGAAATACTCAAAAAAATATAATAGAATACGGTAGTTCCAGTTATAGAGTTTGTCGTTTTGTGTGTTCTTCTTTTGTGTTAGAGATTTTCTTTAACGACATTCGTAAGTCACATAATTCGATCATTTTTTTGAAAGAGGGGTGTATTATTTATCATGGTAGTAGTATCAAATAGAAAAGGCAAGTCTTCAGACAATTTGTTTCGTGAGTTTAGTCGACGTTTTTTTGAATCAAAAATCGTAGACGAAGTTCGTGGCAGAATGTACTATAAGCGCCCATCACAAGTCAAAAAAGAGGAAAAAATTGAACAGAGAAAAAATCGTCATAAAAAACGATCCTAATAATATGATCAATATATTTAGCTCATCACGATATAAAATAAACAAGAGAAATCTGGAGAAATTTGCCCAGTCACAACTTGATAAGTATCGTGTGGCGCAAAATGCAGCGCTCAACATCGCATTTGTCGGAAAGCGCAAAATGAAAGAGGTTGCACTAAAATACAAAAATGAAGATGTCGCACTTCCTGTTCTTTCCTTTTCATATCTGCGTGATCCAATAAGTTCTACCGACAATGTCATTGGAGAAGTCGTAATTTGTTACCCGCAAGCAGTTCTCCTTGCCGCAGAACGTGACAAACGAGTTGAACCAATGATCAGTCAGCTCATCGAACATGGCATACAAAATATATTCTTAAAATAACCCACCTGAATGTTTTATCTTAAATACCGACCACAAACGATTCACGAACTTGACAACACCCAGATTCGCGAACGGATGACCAAACTTCTTGATTCAAAAGAGCTTCCTCATGCACTTCTTTTTGTTGGACCAAAAGGAATGGGGAAGACATCAACTGCTCGTATTTTTGCAAAAGCGGTAAACTGTGATAACAATATTTTCTCGGGAAATGGCACATCAACAGAACCCTGCAACACATGTGCAAACTGCACCACGATCGACAATGGAGGATCGCCTGATGTAGTCGAACAAGATGCCGCTTCAAATCGAGGAATAGATGAGATCAGAAAACTTATTCGAGAAGCATCTTTTTCTCCGATGACTGGTCGGTATCGGATTTACATCATCGACGAAGCACACATGATCACGCCAGATGCGTTTAATGCGCTCCTGAAAACACTCGAAGAACCGCCAAAGTCCGTCATTTTTATTCTCGCAACAACAAACGAAGAGAAACTTCCCTCAACTATTATTTCACGTTGTGTACGTTTTCCTTTTGGCACCGCACAATCAAAGGATATTGTCAGCATGTTAAAACGCATTGCTGGACATGAAAAACTCAAGATCACGGAAGATATGCTCACTTTGATCTCCAACTATAGCGAAAAATCTTTTCGTGATGCAACAAAACTTCTTGAGGAGCTCGTCATGCAAGATAAGCTTACCTTTGATGATGCACAGAACTACCTGGGAATTCGATCAAAAGGCATCCTCCTTGAAGTGATGCAGACTGGCACTCTTGCAGAATCAATGTCTTGGATTGAAGAGTTTACTGAGACCGGAGGAAATGTAAAACGTGCGATTGAAGATTCGCTGAATACATTGAGACTACAACTGGTGGCAAAAAGTATCGGAAATACTTCAGAGCAGCATTTGTCATTTTCATTGAAAGAGCTTTCACTCCTCATCAAACTCTTTCACGGCGCATATGCAAATTTACGAATCTCTCCCATCGAAGCACTTCCCCTTGAGCTTGCGGTGGTAGAGTTCTATAATGCTAGAAAGAAGTAAAAAAATCACTGTCATTCCTGCGTAGGCAGGAATCTCAATATTAGAGTAAATACATTATTTATTAATTAATCATATTATGTTTAATCCACTTAAAGGCTTAGGAAATTTACAACAACTTCAGCAGCAAGCAAAACAAATGCAGCAAGCACTTCAAAAAGAAGAAGTGACCGTTGAAAACAATGGTGTCATAATCACCATTCGCGGAGACCAACGAATCATCAATGTCGAAATTGATGGCGTGATGGAAAATCGCGTTGCCGATGCAATAAACGATGCAGTAAAAAAAACACAAGAACTTGCTGCTCGAAAACTTATGGAGATGAATCAAGGATAAGTTTATGTCCCATCCTGAACTTGATTCAGGATCCAAAATTATCAAAATAGATTCCGGATCAAGTCCGGAATGACAATCTAACATATGCTCAAACTCTTTTCCGGCACGTCAAACCCTGTTCTTTCTGAAAAAGTTGCTCAAGAATTGAAAATAAAGCTTTCAAAGGTCGAAGTAACCCGATTTGATAACTCAGAAATTCGCGTTCGGATAGAGGAGGATGTGAAACATGATACATGTGTCATCGTTCAATCATCTTCAAACCCAACAAACAGCAATCTTATGGAACTCTTTCTCATGGCTGATGCTTTGAGAAGACAAGAAGCACGAAAAGTCATAGCGATGATCCCCTACTTTGGCTATGCCAGGCAAGATATCCAACATCGAGATGGTGAGTGCGTCTCGTCAAATGTCATCATCAGATTCCTTGAATCAATCGGCATTCACAAAGTCTATACGTTCAATCTGCATGATGAGGCAACCGAAGGAGTATTTGATATCCCATTCAAAAATCTTTCAGCATTTTCTGCACTTGGCGATGCAATTCACCACTATCTTGATCAAAAAAATACCGAAGTCTCACCAAAAAATATTGCAATTGTCTCTCCTGATCAAGGGGGGATTGAGCGCGCACGAAAGTTTGGAAATGTCTTGTTTGGACACAACGATTTTAATCTCGCAGTCACTGAAAAAAAACGCGATCTTGAAAACAAACATCAAAGCACTGCCCTTTCACTGTACGGAGATGTGAAGGATAAAGTAGCAATCATTGTTGATGATGTTGCAACATCAGGCTCAACTCTCATCAACTCCGCACATTTTGCACTTGACCAAGGAGCAAAAAGTGTCATTGCGGCAATTGTCCATCGAGATTTTGCCCCAGGAACAGCTGAAAAAATTCAAAAATCAAATATTGAAGCATTCTTCACAACGGACAGTATCGCACTTCAAAAGGGGAGTGAGTTTGAGAAGATGAGGGAAGTATCGATTAGCACAGAGATTGGGAATGCGCTAAATATATTCAGTAAATAATTATTCTTGCTTTCGGCATTAACTAACTAAAGATCGAATAATTTCTGTTTTCGCACAAACTCTTGAAAAAGTGATGTTTTGTTGAAACACAACTTCTCATTATTTCTTAGTAATTTTTTCCTACCAAATTATCTTATAATTCTATGATAATATCTTGATAAAGTGGTAGACATACATGAATATGGTAACTTATCTATATTCTTAATTCATGATATAATCCTATAGTAAATATGCTATAATAACCTTCATAATTATTTACGCACAGTATGTCACGAGAAAATCGACTTCAGCAAATTCTTACAGAGGAAGGTATTCCTGATACGCATTTTGGATCGCAACTTGAATTGTGGGAAGATCTTTCAAATACATCTGAGAAATTATTTGGATATCCCTATCTCAAACAAGACGATTTAAGATGGAACCTTGCTGCAGAATATCAACGAGTTTTTGATATTGTTGGTTTTAGCGGAAAGCAATTTGAATGTTCCTTGCGTTCAACTTATCTTTCGCCAATGCAAAGTTCCCGCGAAGAATACGGGAAATATACTAAAAATGAACGGACACTGAGACATTTTTCACGTGCATTGGTCAACCCTTGGCGCTTGGCCGTACCTAACTGAATTATTTGGCAGAGTTACTATACCAGCTCTTCAATGTGCGGCACTAAATCTCGAACGAACTAACAAAATTACTCTTGGATCTGACCAAAGAGGTGTAACGGGCTGTCCTGAGGCATTATACCAACTTCAAATCTATATGGGTGAATATGCTGGAAGAATTGGATTTAATTTTCACCTTGAAAATAATACTCAAATCATTTCCATTACTAATGTTCAAGGTGTTCCGGGTGCAAAACAAATGTATGATCAGTTTGAAGAGGAATATGGAGAACGCCCACATAATTATCTCATTCGATATTTACAAGCTTTTGGAGAAGTTGCTCCAGCAGAGATGTTATTTCGTGGGTGGAGAAATCCAAAAAGTGAAAATGCAGATCCGCGTTTTTATAATACTCTATTTCGTGCAGAGGGAATTAGACAAATGAAAACAATAATAAAAGCTAACGATACTGATTACTGATTTCAAAACCCTCTTCGATTTTCCAGTGCCTTTCGCAGTGTCATGTAGTCAGCATATTCGAGGTTTCCTCCCATGGGCATACCGTACCCCAATCGAGTGATTTCAAATGTCAGTGAATGTTCTTCCTTAAGCTCTTGCAGTCTATTGCGGAGATACATCGCCGTAGCTTCACCCTCCATATCAGGATTGGTCGCCAGAATGATTTCCGTTACCTCAGTTCGTTTTGCGTCCCCATTTGTTTTTGGTTTAATGCGCGTAAATAATTCCTCAAGAAATATATCCTCCGGACCGATATGGTTTAAAGGGTCAATTCGACCATGAAGCACGTGGTACAAGCCATCATAGATGTCACCGGTTTCAAGAGAGAGCAGATCAAGAACATCTTCAACTACCGTGATACGGGTGCCATCGCGTGCCAGGTCCTCACAGACACCACAAATCTCCTCCTCAGTCAGGTTCATGCAGATCTTGCACCGCTTCGTACGTGCCTTAAGTTGTGCGATCTGTACGGCAAAATCCTTGAGATCCTCATCTGGCATGCGAAGCAAGTAAAACGCAAGTCTGTTTGCAGATTTTTCACCCACTCCGGGAAGGCGTTCGAGAAATAAAGATACCTGCTTCAGTGATTTTGGTAATGATGACATAAGTCAAATATGAAATTCAAATTGTGTTCATCAAACCTGAAGAACATCAACAAGTACGAGTGGGCGCCGTCCACGCTTTTCAAAGAAAAACTTTTCAAGAAGGTTTCCCGCTTCTCGTTTGTAATTTGATGGGTCCATGACCACCCCTTGGGACTTATTCAATGATTTTTCAATCATTTGTCCCGCTTGTTCAAATAAGTTGTCTTCTTTCTGTTCAAATACAAATCCTCGGGAGAAGAACTTCGGACTCGATGATATTTTTGAGTTTGAGTTAATCAAAATGACTGCAACAACGATTCCATCAGAAGACAATGTCTGTCGATCACGAATAACCGCATTTCCAATATCTCCGACACCATAAGCATCTACATACACATTCTTCGTTTCAACAGGGTTTCCTTTTTTCATAGTGGTCTTGGTAAACCACATGGTGTCTCCCTCACTAATCAGCGCAATATTTTCACTCTTGTATCCCATGCTATTTACCAAATTTTCATACTGCCTTTGATGCCGCAACGTGCCACCAATCGGAAGTAAAAATTTTGGCTTCGTAAATCGCACAAGCATTTTCAGATCTTCCTGACTGCCATGGCCTGATGCGTGAAGCTGATCTTGAATATCAGGGTATACAACGTCAGCCCCTTGGAGAGAAAGCTCTTCTATCACCGAGTACACCTCATGTTCATTTCCCGGAATGGGATCTGAAGAAAAGACAATCTTGTCATCTTTCCCGATACGGATAAATTTATTTTGCTGTCGCGCCATTTTGGAAAGTGCTGAGCTGTACTGTCCTTGAGATCCTGCAGCAATGACGCACACTTTATTTGGTGGTAATTTTCCGATATCATGTTCTTTTCCTTGGAGAATTTTGGGGATTGGCAAATAGCCAAGCTCTGCTGCAGCTTCGGTATTTTGTTTCATCGAACGACCCAAAAATACGATCTGTCGATTGAATTTGATCGCTGCATCAACACATTGTCTGATACGTGAAATATTTGAGGAAAAGGTCGTCATGATAAATTTTCCTTTCGTGCTTCGCATCTCATCTTCAAAGGTCTGCCCGACGGTGGATTCAGATGCGGTCATGCCAGGGCGTTCAGCACCCAATGCATCGGATAGGAGACAAACAATGCCGTCTTCACCCGCCTGCGTAATCTCATGGAAATCAGGAGGATTATTGTAGGGAGGAGTAAGGTCAAATTTAAAGTCAGGTCCATGATACATGGTGCCAACTGCAGACTTTATGAGAATATGAGTTGCATCAGGAATCGAATGAGTGACATGGACAAACCGTGCCTGAAAATTTCCTAAATCATACCATTTTCGATACTCAATTTCTTGAATGTGAATCGGTGAACCAAGTTCCTTAAATTTATTCTGTAAAAACATTTTGGTCAATCGGCTTGAATAAATGGGAGGACGCCCAAGCTTTTCATAATGAAAGGGAAGTGCACCAATATGATCTTCGTGTCCATGGGTGAATAATATTGCGCGAATCTTATCAACTTTGTCCTCAAGATAGGAGATATCGGGGATGATGAGATCGATTCCAAATTCTTTGGCATCAGGAAATCCCATGCCACAATCGACGATGAGAATGTCAGTAAGTTCTTCGCCATTGTATAGTTCATACAAATACATATTTTTCGTCACGCCAACCACGCCACCAAGGGGAACAAATCGAAGTCGTATATTATCCATAAAATTTTATAAGTAGTAATGTATTATTTAGACATCATTATCCCATGTTATACTGAAAGAATCAATTGTGAGTAGAAAAAGAGCTACTATGCCAACCAAAAAACAAGTCGAAAATAAACTGTATGATGTCATGGATCCGGAACTTGACATGTCGATTATGGATCTTGGACTCGTCTACAACGTCTCCATCAAGAAAGATACAGTCATCATTCAGATGACATTGACGAGTCTCGGATGTCCGCTATTTGAAACAATTGAATCAGATATTCAGCGCGCCATGGCATCTCTCAAAGTGAATGAAAAAAACGTTAAGATAGATCTGACATTTGATCCACCGTGGTCCATGGATCTCATGTCTGAGAAAGCCAAGGCAACCCTTGGAATATAGTTTTTATTTCACACATGAGTACCAATCAATACAAGCACAAAACGATCATTCACGAATCGTTTGAACAACTTTCGGAGCTTGGTCATGATACGGCTCGAAAGGCAGTAAAAGAGATCACAAGCGCTTTCAATCCACTTGCCGCAAACTTTGAAAATCCGACGAAAAGAGAACGTGAAAACGGAAATAACAATTTTTCAGATCTTGATTTTGACAAACTGCAAAAACAGTACGATGGCCAGGACGCATCGCAACTTGATGCAGCGCGCGCACAACTTGCTGGATCCGACGCCCCCAACCCAAAGCAACAAGAATATGACTATCACCGTCGGGTAAAACGTGAGGAAGAGGAGTATCAACTAAAAAAAGAGCAGGAAGAAGAGGAGGAAGAACGTCAGGAAGCATATGAAGAACAACAAAAGAAACAACTTGAGGAAGAACGGAGACAAGCGCAATCTCAAGGATCACCAAAAGGAAAGATCCGCAAATCAATTCTCGGTGGAAAAGGAAGCCAGAAATCTTCATCCGAATTACCTCCGGAGCTGAAGTCTGACGCAGGAAGAGGGTGATATAATAAGTACTCCATACGGGATGTAGTTCAGATGGCTAGAACACACGGTTCGGAACCGTGAGGTCGTGGGTTCGAGTCCCGCCATCCCGACAAAGATAATTTCGATTTAGTAGTTATTCTCTGATCAACATGAGGAAACAGTATCACTTTAAACCTTCAATAAACGGTTTTTATGCGTGGGATGTAGATAAACTTGCAACGAAATCAAAAAATCTTCCACATATCGTTGTACCTCTCGATGTAATAAAAGAACTAGATGAGAACTACTGGTTTCAAGGTCCAAAACCTACATGCCGCGCAATCGTTGATCATATGCATTTGATAGAAGAAACTGATCTCAAGTATCCAATCATCTTATCTGCAAATGGTCGTGTCATGGACGGCATGCACCGCGTAGCAAAGGCACTCCTCCAAGGGCATACAGAGATTAAAGTTGTACAGTTTGTAATAGATCCTGAACCAGATTATGTAGACGTGAAAGAAGAAGATTTGCCATACTAATTCAAAATTATGAAAGAAAATAACAAAAAGATTGCTCTATATCAGACGCAAAACGGTGCGGTCGTAGTGCGACTTGATGTAAATAATGAAACGATTCTCCTTACTCAACAACAAGTTGGCGAACTATTTAATGTACAAAAGGGTGCCATATCTAAACATGTAAAAAATATTTTTAAGACCAATGAGTTGGAGAAAAAATCAACTGTTTCCACTTTGGAAACGGTTCGACTAGAAGGGAAAAGAAAAATCACAAGAAAAATCGAATACTATAATCTTGATCTTATTCTCTCAATCGGCTATAAGGTTAATTCGATAAATGCTACAAAGTTTCGCCAATGGGCGACAAGAACCTTGCGGCGACATATTGTTGAGGGCTATACTCTAAATAATAAAAGATTATTGGAGGCTAAAAGTAAATTTCAAGATGCTGTCATATTTTTGCAAAAACAATCAAGAAAATCTCTTCTGAAAGGTCAAGAGTCAGAAATATTAAATCTTCTTGCAGATTATTCAAAAACACTTTCCATACTTGCACAATATGATAAAGGGGGAATTATTGATTCAAAAGAAAAAAACACTCAATTTGTGTTGAAATATGAAGATTGCATAACAATTATTGCTCAACTTAAGAAAGAATTAATACGCAAAAAGGAAGCCAGCACGTTATTTGGGCAAGAAACGAGAGAAAGCTTTAAAGGAATTATTCTCGGCTTATATCAAACCTTTGGCAAAAAGGAATTATATCCGTCGATAGAAGGCAAAGCCTCGAATCTTCTATACCTCATCATTAAAGATCATCCATTTTCTGATGGAAACAAACGATCAGCCGCATTCCTATTTGTGTTTTTTCTTGATAGTACAAACTATCTGTTCAAAGATTCCGGTGAACGAAAAATCAATGACAACGCACTGACGGCACTTGCACTGCTTGTTGCCGAAAGTGATCCAAAAGATAAAGAGATAATGATAAAAATCATTAAGAATTTACTTACAAATTAGCATGAGCAACGAGTGACAATGCACTCGCCATCCCGACAAACTCTAAATCATGAACATCCCCGATCATACACAAAATATTCTTGACAAGATTAATCACTCTTTTTCAGATTTTTTTGGCAAAGATCTGGTCGGCATATATGTACATGGATCGCTTGCAATGGGATGTTATAATCCCGAGTCGAGTGATATAGATTTTTTAATTGTCATCAATAAGTCTTTGACTCTTTCTGAAAAAAATCATTTGATAGAATCTACTCTCCGTTTAGTTGCGGATACTTCTGAAAAATTGGAATTCAGTGTCGTCACTGCAGATCAACTTGAGAACTTCACCTACCCAACGCCATTTGAGTTTCACTATTCAGATAGTTGGAAGCAAAAAAATATCGACCGGACAATTGATCTCGAAGAAACAAATACCGATCCAGATCTTGCCGCACATTTTGTCATCACAAAGAAACATGGATTTATGCTTACCGGAAAACCAATACGTGAACTATTTCCTGAAATACCCCTTAATTACTATCTTGATTCTATACAGAAAGATGCTGATTGGAGTTATAAAAATGTACTGAACGGTCCTGATGACGGGACGTGCAAAGTCCCTCATTATGCGGTGTTGAATTTCTGCCGAATACTCGCTTTCATGCAAGATAAACTCGTCACGTCAAAGCGCGAAGGGGGAGAGTGGGGAGTGAAAAACCTTCCTTCAATTTATAACCCAATAATTCAAGAAGCACTCAAAGAATATGCGAAGGCTGGCTCATCGGAAAATATTGATTGCAAACTTCTCAAGGAATATGCGGATTATTGTATGAAAAGAATTTCAAAAGATATATGAAAAAACAAAAATCAACTCTTCACCTTATCTGCGGACTACCGGGAACGGGAAAGACAACCCTTTCCAAGAAAATTGAGAAAGAAACTGGCGCAGTACGAATGTGTCCTGACGAGTGGATAAAGGAAATTTGGGCCAATGATGCAGAAACGACGGGGAATACCTATCGTGACAAGATCGAGCAGCTTCAATGGAAGCTCGGAAAAGAAATATTGAAAAGTGGAACAGACATAATTATTGAATGGGGAACGTGGGGAAAGGATGAACGAGACCGATTGAGAAATGAGGCAAAGACACTCGGATCTCACGTAAAGCCCTACTATTTGCATGCAGAAAAGGAAGTATTGAAAGCTCACATACTAGAGCGAAATAAAAACTTGGGAAAATATGAATTTCTGATGCCGGAAAATACACTTGATGAAGAGCTAGATAAAGCTATTGCGACGTTTGAAGTACCGACTGAGGAGGAGTTGGAGGAGTATGATAAATAAAAAAATTATTAAAATAATCTTACTTTGGTTTTTGGCAGATGCCGCCATTTGGCTCATATTTTTCAACTTCGTCACGCACACTTCATTTGTGTTAGCACTTCTTTACTTCTCAAGCTTAAGTATTGTTTTTCTTCTTTTATTTAAGGATATTTTTGTAAAAATAAGTACACATACGATGAAGCGTGATCTACTACTCATTATTGGTGCATTTTTCCTTCACGTCGCAACGTACTGGATTTGCCATCGGTTTCTCACTGCACCGCTTGAGCTGATGAAACACAACACCGCATCTTTTATGCAAGTTGATCGCTACTTTATATGGGTCAAGCCTATTGATTCCCTCCTTCAACAGCTTATGATCATTGTGCTCGTAACCAAACTTTACGAGCAGAAAGTGAGCATTCGTACCCTCGCGATACTTCTTGGAGTTTTGTTTGGCGTGGCACACTTTTATTCGATGCAGCATATGGAGCTTGGACCAACTGCTTTGATGGTATTTTTCACGACCCTCTTTGCTCTGGTCATGCCATATCTCCTTCTCAAAGTGAAAAATGGCTACCTCTACAATTTCATGATTCACATTGCGCTCGTCGATCTTGCCGCACTCACATTTTGGGGATTATTTGGGTAATGGAGTATAATAGAGCTATGGAAAACAAAACAGAAAATAAAAAACGAAAAAAACTCGATATCTCGATCACCCCACTGAGACTCGCAGTCACGATCGGCGGACTCGCACTCATTGCACTCAATGAATTTTATATGTGGAATATCCCGGGACTGGGTTTCCTCGTGCCACTTGCGATTATGGGGAGTGTATTTTTGACACAGGGGCAGGGAGAATAAAGAGATAAGAGTCGGACCCTTTCAGGTTGACGAACTTCTTAAGAGTAAAAGATGACAACGTAAAATCCTGAAATAAATTCAGGATGACAGCAAGACTTCTCCGTCAGATTGAAGTAAAAGCGCTTTTCTGGTTTAATGAGAGTATGGACACAAGTTCTATAGGGTTCAGAATACCCTCAATTGTTGATATTCTCTCCTTTCTTATTTTTCAACTGTGGCCGATTGCAATAATTGTATACATCGTGCTCTTCGGACTCCTCAAAAGATTCGTGCCGCGTATAAAACATACGCTTATATTCATTTTTTCACTTCCACTAATTATCTTCTTTTTCATTTCACTATACGAATTGTTTGTTCGTAACAGTGATCCGGAATATTTCATTGAGGCTGCTTCTGGCTTATTACTCTATTTTGGTGTTATTGGTATTATTTCACTTTGTAGCATTCTGCCTGTTTCATTTCTTCAATTTCTTTTAAAAAAAAGGCGCTCCTATGCCATTTACTATATTATTTTGCTTGCGACTCTCTTTCTATTTTTTTATCCAAAATCTCAGCTCACTTTTTATGAGAGTGAAGATCGTATGGTTCCAGCTTACGAATGTACATGCCTCGGTGTTTCTGAAAACAATATAACCAACTACTACGACAGAGAGGATCACCGATGTTTTGGGATTCCCGTGTCCTGCAAAGAAACTACCAAAGATCTCTGTCCATTTGTTCGTGAAGGAGAGGAATGTAGTTATTATGAATTGGATTAACGGTAGACTGCATACATTCACCCCTTCCTCCATATGAGATGATAAACTAATGCTTAAAACAAACCGCACATCAACTCACCCCATCAATATAATGTCCTAGCGACACTCTTGATTTGAAGAGTGTTCGGATAGGGGAGTATACTAAAAATATGAAAAATAAAAACTTAGATATTATCAAAAAGCGTTATCTAATATTGTTTTGCAGCGAAACAGTACCCGTAATTGTATTTTTATATGCCTCATCGACGTGGACATTTCAGGGAGCATCATTGGCTTCTCTTATTGTTTTTCAGGCAATTCAGATCTTAGCGACAATGTTCGTCACAAACATCCTCCTTTTTGTCATAGATAGTCGAAGGAAAAAGCCTATGCCGCTTTTGCTCACTCTTGGCTTGTCGTTTCTCCTGATACCAACACTCTGGTTTGCTCTGAGCGTGTTATTCGGTGTATTTCTTGCATTCTGGCTCAATTTTACCGGAGAATCATTCGTTTCCTAGTATAAATTGACACCTACCCGATACTCTTCCCTCTCTCCATCTGAGATAATAATTCCATGCTCAAAACAAACCGCACATCGACTTACACAATTAACGAAATAATATTGAATCGTTGGTCACCGCGTGCTATGACTGGAGAAGCAATTGATGATGCCACGCTCATGAGTTTTTTTGAAGCCGCACGATGGGCACCGACTGCAATGAACAACCAACTTACCCGCTTTACGTATGCAAAAAGAGATACCAAACATTGGAATACATATTTTGATCTTCTTGCCGAAGGGAATCAAAAATGGTGTGGAGATGCAGCTGCATTGGTGATCATATTTTCACGAAAAATTTCATACCACAAAGACCGACCACAACCATCTCATTCATTTGAAGCGGGAGCTGCATTTGAAAACTTTGCCCTTGAAGCAACTAGTCAAGGATATGTCGCGCACCCCATGGGTGGCTTTGACAAAGAAAAAGCTCGCAATCTTCTTGGTCTTGATGAGAGCTGGGAAATAGATGCCATGTTCGCGGTAGGGGAGTATGCTGCTGAAAAATCGAAAGAATCAGAAGAAATACCATCAGATCGCAAATCGCTTTCAGAGATTGTCTTTGAAGGGGAGCTTCCTGATGCTTTTGAGTAATTTCTGATATAGTATTTATATGCTCTATCTCTCGATTCTCGGCATCATCGCATTCTCACTGATTCTGATTAAAGCAGCAGATACATTATCTGTTCATCTCAAATCAATCGCCACAAAGACGAAGATCGGTGGATTCTTTCTTACTTCCTTTATTGTTGGGCTTGCGACCAGTTTGCCGGAGCTTTTTGTCGGTATTACATCGGCGCTGAATGGAGTACCAAATATTTCGTTGGGGAATGCGATCGGCTCAAACATTGCCAACATGACGATCGTTGCCGGAGGCGCCGCTCTTCTTGCGGGGAAACTCCGGATACACAATCATTCATATGCGACAGATCTACTCCATGCATTTATCGCTGGCATGGCTCCATTGTATTTACTCATGGACAACTCTCTTTCTCGTGTTGATGCGCTTATCCTTATTGCATTGTACTTCTTTTACAACTATGCGATTCTCAAACGGAGAAACAAGGAAATGCATCAGGACAAGACAAGTATGGTCTTGACTCTATTCCGAAAGATCACGCATCCAAATACACGAAAGAATTTTATGTATATTTTCCTCTCAATTGCCGCAATACTGTTTTCGGCTGATATGATCGTCCGTATTGGTATGAGTGTGGCAGAGGGACTCAACATCTCGGTACTTTTGGTAGGACTCTTTTTTGTGGCAATCGGGACAAGTCTTCCCGAGTTTGTGGTTGAACTTCAGGCGATCCGGAAGCGAGATGCGCCACTCTATATGGGAAATCTGCTGGGATCGATTGTAGCAAATGGAACACTCGTTGTGGGAATTACCGCACTCATTCACCCCATAGAGATTCAGGCATTCGGTGATTATCTGGTGGCAACGCTCGCATTTTTACTCATATTCTTTGTTTTCTACTTCTTTATCCGCACCAAAGAAATGATCAATCGCTTCGAAGGATTTGTTCTCATTTGTATATACTCTGTATTTGTACTGATAGAATTTTTGAGGTGATATGACTGAATTAAAACTGACCAAACTACAGGTTCTTGATTTTCTAAAAAAACACAAACTTATGTCGATTGCGACATACGGCGACCATCCATGGATAGCAACGGTTTATTACTCATATGATGACGTCATGAATATTTATTTCTTGAGTAGTCCTGAGACTCTTCATGCAATGCATATTAAAAAAAATGAGCTTGTCGCAATCTCAATTGCTGATTCAGATCAAAAACCAGCAGATATCAAACGTGGTCTGCAACTGTATGGACACGCACAACAAATCTCAGACAGTGCAAAGATTCAACACGCGTTGAGACTCTGGAAAGAGACCTTAAATATCTCTGATCCACTTCTTTCCTACCAAAATATGATGAAAAAAGTGGTGAAGGGAAGAATGTATCGCATTACTCCAAAAAAAATCAAGCTGTTTGATCAGGAACTCTTCGATGTGGAAGATGGACAGGAACCAGTGTTATTGGTATAAATAAGTATGAACAATCGCTCAGGCTTTACTCTCGTTGAAATAATAGTAGTCATTGTAATAATCGCCTTATTGAGTACCATTGGTTTTACTTCATATACCAATATTCAAAAAGACAGTCGTGCTGCTCGAATCGCTGCTGACTTTCAACAAATGAAGCTCGCGATGAAAGTGTGGCGAACAAGTGGAAGCATAACACAATACCCGAGGGAGACGTTTTTCTTTCCTGCAGTAAATTTTTGCTCTTATAATTTCTATCCTATTAGTTTAACAGGGGCACAAATATATCTCGAAAACACTATGAAAGATCCATGGGATCAGGAATATTTTTATGACAACGATAGTGACACGTATATCAGTGGTGACCCAGCCAGAACAAATGCTGGAGTAAATATTCTCATTTGGGGATGCAATGACGACTCTCAAAGATATAGAGAATTAGCGCCTCTAATCGATAAAACAATTGATGGATCTGACGGAGCAGGTCGTGGACAGGTACGATGGGCAGATTCAGGATCCAGTGTGTATATTTTGTTTCTCGTTGCAGATAATGAACAACAGTAATTAATTGTAATCCTTTCACAAAACAGAGAACTCTTTGATCTCCATAGATGTTAATTAATAGCGAGGGTACTTTTCTCCGCTCGCCACATCTTTCATATACTTTTCTGGGTCAAAATCTATCGTAAATAGTTCTTTCAAAAACACTTGTGCGATATAGGCATTCCCTAAAGAATTTGGGTGGACAAAATCTATCCCCCCCGGATTGATCCCGCACTCCTCATTGCCTTCTTCTTCATGGAATGTATATATTCTGTCCAAAGGAATATCTTTGGTTTTTTCATACATATCAACAAAATAATCTGCTTCTTGGGCAAGTATCCGAATATCTTTTTGCATACCTTCTTTGTCATGATCATATGCCTCACTTGCCGTTACGGGTTCGGTAGACAAAATCACTGTAGATCCCGAATATTGAACTGCACGAATTATTTTCAATAAATTACCTTTCGTGTCACTTGGATCAATAAAAAATCGGTCATTTCCTCCTAACATGATAAACGTGAGCTGAGGATCAAATTGCAACACATATTCATCAAGACGAGTAAGAAAATCCGATGTGGTTGACCCATCAAGCCCTGAATTTATACAACGAATATTCCATGATGGCAGTTTCCAATCTTCCATACTCTTCCCAAGTTCTTGCTTTAATACATATTCAATAATTTCTCGCCAGTTTGGATGTACCCATTCACAAGAGGTGAGTGAGTCGCCGACAAAGACAATGCGAAATAGTTTACCCGTTTGAATATGAGCTTGGATTTGTTTGAGCATGATTTATTATATCAACTCTGTTCCGTTCTGGACTGAATCTGTATAATAGAAGCATGAAACTCTACAACACGCTCACTCGTGAGAAAGACGAACTTCCCGCACCAATTCTTCAAAAATCAATAACGATGTATTCATGCGGACCGACGGTGTACGATGAAACACATATCGGTCACATGAGAAAGTTTACGATGGACGATGTTTTGAAGAGATCGTTGCGGTTTCTTGGATATGAAGTCAAACACGTCATGAACATCACCGATGTCGGCCATCTCACGGGAGATGATGATAGTGGGGAAGATAAGCTTGAGAAGGGTGCAAAGAAACAAGGAAAGACGGTTTGGGATGTCGCAAAAGAATACGAGGAAAAGTTTTGGGATACCATGAAGGCTTTGAAAATAGATCAAGACGACATTATTGTCATGCATGCCACTCAGTGTATTGATGATATGATCGCGCTCAACAAGAAGCTTGAAGAAAAAGGTTTCACCTATCAAACGGACGAAGCTCTATATTTTGATGTCACTATGTTTGATGGATATGGAAAACTTTCGGGACAAAAAATGGAAGATAAGAAACAAGCAGTTCGGTCTGAAGTAAATATCGATCCCGGAAAAAAGCATCCGGCAGATTTTGCATTGTGGTTTAAAAAAGTTGGGCGGTTTGCAGACCATACCATGCACTGGGAAAGCCCATGGGGAGATGGATTTCCCGGTTGGCATATCGAATGTTCGGCGATGGCAATGAAAGGATTACAATCAGAAACGATTGATATTCATACCGGTGGAATTGACCATATCCCGGTCCATCACGAAAATGAGATTGCTCAATCAGAAGCAGCGACCGGAAAACCATTTGTTCGCTGGTGGGTGCATCATGCATTTTTGCAGGTTGATGGAGAAAAAATGAGCAAATCAAAAGGAAATTTTTATACTCTTAAAGATCTTTACGATCGGAAGGTCGATCCACTCACGTTGAAATATTTATTTCTCCAAACCCATTACCGAAAACCTATGAACTTTACCTGGGAAGCAGCACAAGCTGCAGCCAAGGCATACGAGCAACTACAATCGATATATTACGATCTGAAACAGCAAGCAAACGGGACAAAAATAACTCATGCACAGGATCTTTCAGGAACTGCACAGTTCATGCTCAATACATTTAAAAAGGATATTTCTGACGATCTTAACACGGCACGACTTCTTGGGAATGTTTGGTATATGCTCAAAGAAGAGAAATTGAAACCAGAAGATCAGCTCTTTTTACTCGATCACGTGAACACCATTTTTGGATTTAATCTGAGTGGTAAAGAACATAATGAATCAATACCTGATGAAATTCAATCACTTGCTGATCAAAGACTCCAAGCACGAACTGAAAAGGATTTTCAAAAATCAGATGATCTTCGAAAACAGATTGAAAATAATGGATACACTATTGAAGATACGAATGATGGATATGTGATTAAGAAGAAATAAGAACTTTATGACAAGCTATACTCCAAAGGGTACGAAAAAATACTTTCATCTCGTCAAACGTTTTCTTGCCACAAACTGGCTTTCGCTCTTGAAACCTACTCAAATAGCAATAACCGGAAGCCAAGGAAAGACCAATGTGACAAACATGCTTGCGACAATTCTTGCTCAATATGGCTCAACGATCCGAACCGACCTCACGCTCGATACAACATTCAATGTTCCGATAACTGCTCTGAAAGTGATGCCTTGGACAACGTTCTTGTTATGGGAGCTTGGAATCGATCACCCGGGAGAAATGGCATATCACCTTGAGATTGCACACCCTGACGTTGCCTGCATCACCGGAATCTCTCCGGTCCATACCGACCGCGATCACATGGGTTCACTTACCGTCTTGATTCAAGAAAAAAGAAAACTTATTGAGGCACTTCCCGAAAATGGTACGGCTGTGCTCAATCATGACGATGAAATGGTCAAACAGATGGCGAGTCACACAAAAGCAAGTATTAAATGGTATGGATCGACAAAGGAGTGCGATATCTTTGTGTACCCAAATACCATCAATGTGTCTCTCGAAGGAACTTCTGCAGATTTTTCAATACGGGGAAAAAGAGTCGTGATTAAAACTGGACTGATCGGTGTGCATCACGCTGAGACTATTATGGCCTCATATCTTCTGGCTCAATCAGTAATTACTTCAGATATTCTTGATTCTTTTTGTACAATCGTTGCAAAAATATCACCACTTCGCGGACGAATGAGCGTTGAGAAGGGACCAATGGATACGACATTGCTCAATGATTCTCTTCGCGCAAATCCCCAAAGTACCGATTCTGGTTTACAAACTCTTGAAATGATCAAATTCGCGGAGGGAAAGAAAATTGCCGTAATCGGCGAAATGGGAGAGCTTGAACATCCTGAAGATGAGCATAGAAAGACCGGAGAACTTCTTTCAAAGCTCAATATTGATTTTGTGATTGGGATTGGTCACTTACGCAAATACACGATTGATACGGCGATTCAACACGGATTTCCCCGAGAAAAAATTGTCTATACTGAAGACGTATTTCAAGCGGCAGAACTTCTCAAATCAGTTCTCAAACCGGGTGATCTATGGTACTTGAAAGGATCACTTCTGAGAAACTATAAACGAATCGTGCAACTCCTGAATAATGAAGAAGTCTGCTGCAAGCGCGTCATGTGTCCGTATGAGCACTGTGGGTATAATTAATGTGTAATTACATACATATATACTTGACAAAATCATGCTAATCTCATATTATAATAAATACCAATGCTTTCAAAAAATGATCTCAATCAAATTCGGATCCTTCTTGATGAACGACTTGAGGTGAAACTTGAAGAGAAATTTAAAGAAAAACTAGTTCCACTAGAAGAAAGGCTTTCAAACCAAATTCAAGCTCTGTCTGATCAGGTTATTGAGTATGTTGATATTCTTCATACTGATCATGAGAAGCGAATTACCGATCTTGAAGAAAAACCAATTCACTTCACTTCTGGAGAATAACCCTTCCATCAACCGCAGTTAATACATCTCCGGACACAATGAGCGGATTAATATCAATCTCAGCTATCTGTTTATGACGATCAAAAAGTGAACCAACGCTGAGCGCAACTTCATACAGCTTGCAAACATTCAATGGTGGAGATCCTCTGAATTCTTTGGTGAGCGCATTCAGTTTACTGTTTTTGACCTCATGGATAAACTGCAGATACGTGAATGGGTACACAAACTGCATTGTCTCGTGTAAAAGCTCTGCGTACACTCCACCAATTCCGACAAGCACAACGGTTCCAAATGTGGTATCTTTTTTTGCTCCCACAATCAATTCATGCCCAGCATATTCTTTTTGAATATAGCACCCTGAACCTTTTTCACTCACTGATTCTAGGGAATGAAATGCATTTTCAAGCTCTTCCATGACTGTTATACCAGTAATCACTCCTTTTATTTCTGTCTTATGCGTAATTTTGTCTGAGGCTATCTTTGCAACAAGCGGAAACCCTTCTTGTTCGACAATTGTTTGAAGATCTGAGGTTGAGGTTGCATGAAAAATTTTTCCTGTTGGAATACCTGCCCATTCAAGGAGTTTCAATGAATCATATTGATTTAAGAATGGGCTCATCTCATGTTCAGAAAGAA
>PFOB01000071.1 GCA_002792315.1 Candidatus Roizmanbacteria bacterium CG_4_10_14_0_2_um_filter_39_13
CTCTTCGTTGGATAATCTGGTCAATGATACCTCCACCAAACGTGTTGATAAGTGATACTGTTTCCTTGAGATGTATTTCAGCATCTGTTTTCACCTCGGTTGGTGAGATGACGTCAACGAGAATGTATTTTTTTTTGCTTGATTGAAGGTTCATCGACCTATTATACGGGGTTATTACTGATATATCGATGCCATGAAAAAATATCAAGTGCGATTTGTTCATAAATTTTTTATAATTGGTGAAATTCTATGACTCAGATTGATATTGCAAAGCTTTTGATTTCAGCTGCGGGAAAGCAGCTTACTCATTCATATGAAGCGTACAAAAAGAAAGATATTACCTATGAAATTGAAGAATGCATTCAAGCCTTAATTCTATTTCAAGCAGGTATGGAGGCGATCATAAATGATGAAATCACCAATCATCCCTTGCTTTCATCAGTGAAAAGTGAAGAGAGTGATCTCAATACACACTTCAAATCGCTTTCGTTTAAAAATAAGTGGACTAAGTCCTATGAAGCGCTTCAAATCAGGGAGTTTGAGTATTTAGAAGCGTATTTAGATTTCTATTCTCAGTATCGTATTCCCATTACCCATCCGAAGAGAAGATATGTATCCCTCAGTATCTATCGATTCAGGAAAATTTATGAAGGTATTGAAAATGGATGGTATGCAGTGCAACTTCTGTATGCGGTGCTTGGGAAAGAACTTACCTCATGGGAACTGTTTTGTAAAGAATATTCTCTCGTGCTCCTTGACGACTAATCATGAACCTGATTTTTCTGAGCGTGATTCTCCAGTGTGATAAGTATTATTGAGGCAAGTAAGATGATTATTCCGATAATATTTGGACCAGATATTTGCTGTGGCGATCCATACGGATTTAAGGGTGTTATGGCGATAAGTATGGACACAACGGGAAACATAAGTTCTGCAAATGTTGAAATCTTAGCTTGAGTGTTTTGGAGTCCCCAGTAGTATAAAAATAAGGCTCCCGCTCCTCCCGTGATACCAGCAATAATCAAAAATCGTACGAAATCTCCTGTGGCAATTTGAGTGAAATCGTATGATTGTTTCAACATGAATATAAATGCGAATGATATGGGAATCGCGAGTAAAAATCGCAATGCTGTTGCCGTTGGAAACTCGACTTTATCAAGCACTTTTTTACTTAAGATTGTTCCGGTTCCCCAGCAAAATGCTGCACCGATTGCAAGAAGATAAATAATCTCTTTTCCATCAAACGAGAGTGAAATGGGTGCCGTGCCAAAACTGATGAGATAACTTCCCATTAATGCGGTTGTTGCAAGGAATATAAATCGAACTGATAGTTTTTCTTTGAGGAAAATCGCAGACATAATGATCACAAATATTGGCTGAAGCTTTTGAAGCAGAATCGGCGTTACATAGTCATTGTAGGCAAAGCTTCGAGCAAGTGCTTCCGTAAAAAAGAGGGTTCCAAGGACAGTGCTCACCAATGTCATGAGGAGAATCACTTTCCAGGTTTCTGTTTTGATGGCTTTTATCCATCGAAAATTCTTGATAATTATTGGCGAAAGAATAATAAACCCTAATACATGTTCAAAAAAAATGATTGAAGTTGTTGGGATAGAATACGTAAGCTGCGTCCGAAATAGTCCATCAAGCGCCCAGAGGGCTGCTGCTGCCATAATGAAATAGGGAGCGGTATTCGTTTTATTCATGGTAATACAAATGATTATTTTTGCACTCCAAGGAGGTATATGAAAAAAAGGAGTCAAAAATATATCCCGAAATGGGAATGGGACTGTTCTCCTTCTTTCATCCGGACTGTACCGTCGGCCGCGGAATCAAACCGCAGTCATGCATTGATATCATCTCCGCTCGTGGGCTGTTTACCACCGATTGGGAATTTCACCCGACCCTGAAGGAACGAATAATAGTATACAGCATCAAGATGAGAGTATCCAGTAGATTCTTTTGTGGTATGAGTTCACGCTCATTGACACGCATGTCATCTCGAGCGGAGTGTAACGGAGTCGAGAGATCCCTTTCTCACAATGCATAAAGAGATTCCTCGACTACAGGACGTCAGACGTCCCTTTGCTCGGAATGACACCTTTTGATGTGTTTTTGTCAAAGAGAGTGGGCTCTTACCTTTTGTGAGTTGAAGAGTATCTTGTATACTAATACTCACCATGAAATACAAACTTCTCGCACTTGATATTGACGATACGCTGACCACGGGTGGCGCTGACATGGTTTCAAATGCAGTTCATCATGAATTAGAGAAGGCTTCAAAGAAAATCAACATAGTTTTGGTGACTGCTCGCGCCATAAATGGATTGACAAAATTTCTTGAAAATGTCGATTTGCCCCCACAATACCATGTTGTGGAAAATGGTGCAAAAGTACTTCGACCTGATAGATCAATCATCTATGAACACTACATCTCTGATGATCAAGTGCAGGAAATATTAAATACCGCTCAGCCGTACTTTCTAGAAACGGGGTTTTTGGCCGATGAGCAGTGGGTAGATGATTCGCACGCAAGTGCAAGCGTGACGGGGTTGTCCTTTACCTGCACATCTAAAGAAGATGAGGAGCTTCTCAAAGGCTCAATAGCAGAGTTGTCACAGAATTTTTCCATTTATTCAGGACGCCATTGGACGGTTTCTGAATGGCGTGCGGTATTGGTATTTCACAAAAATGCAACAAAAGGATCGGGCATGGAGTATATTCAAAAGCAACTCGGGATTACGAAAGAAGAAACGATTGCAGTCGGCGATGGCATGACTGATCTTTCAATGTTTGATGCCGCAGGTCTCAAAATTGCAATGGAAAATGGTGAGGAGTCGATGAAAAAAGCAGCTGATTATATTTGTCCATCGGTGCAGAAAGATGGGTTTGTTGAGGTAGTTAGGAAATATATCTCATAACTATGAGCATGCAGTATGTATTTATGTGACAGGCTATCTATACATTTAATTCTTCATATGATAAAATCCTTTCGGTGACAAATTAATATCTTCATTATGCCAACGATAATCGGCAGGGTCACAAACTAAACTGCAACAAAACCTCTTCTTGAAGATGCGGAGGTGCCGATTACTTTTAGCAAATACTATACGGCACAAAGCCCCAACGATCAAAACCCGCTCTATCGTGGAATGGTGAAAAAAAACAGAGTGCTTCTCATTATTAAATCAGTTTTCCCATTTGATTTTTTCCCAGACAAACTTATTATTGATGAAAATAAGCTGAGCATCTATTCGCGAGAGTTCTTTTTTACCGACGATGTCCGCTGTTTTTGTTATAAAGATATACAGTTTGTTGAGATATTCTCTTCACTATTTTTTGCAAGTTTACAAATTAAGATTTTTGGATTTCCTAATGATGATATTAAAATAACTTTTCTGAAAAGAAACGATGCGTATAAAGCAAGGCGGCTTATTCAAGGGCTCATAGAGGGAACAAAAGCCAACGTAGACTTCTCCGGCATGAATACGTCAGAACTCACCTGTCAGGCCGAGATCCTTGGGAGTGCTCATGGAGGAAATGGATATGATATTTCAAACTAGATTTGTTGCTGAAGTAGATTAACGAAATCATTAAATATTCCTTCTCCAAGACTATTTTTTAAGATATTTGTTTGAGCTGCTGCTACACGATATCCTACATTATTGCTTGTCGAGTCAGCTGTTTTTTTATGTAGGTCAATCTGATAGGCAGAATGAAAAGCTTCAAAATCGCCTTCGAGCATTTGTATCGGTTCATTTCCCTGAAGCACCCAGACGAAGCGAGGGTGTTGCATATTATTATGTGAATAGAATTGATTTATTCTATCTACAAACTGATTGAGAAATGCGATATATGGTGGTGTGACCTCATCCACCATAAGTATTGGAGGAAGGTTTTGATAGCGATCCAAATATTCTTCCAATATTCGATTAATGTCTTCTTGAGTGTCTTTTTGAAATTGAGCAGATTCAGTCGAGTACCCCCCCAGAGCAAGATCTGGCAGGAGATTGGTTGCTTTTTCAGTAATCATGTCTCGAGAAGCAAGGCCAAGGGCGGTGATTGCAGTTGCCAAAACGGTTTTTCCAGAATGTGAAGGACCAGTGATAATAATTCCTTGATTTATATGTTCAACTGCCTCTTTAAGTTCGTTACCAAATCGCAAATCAGCCTCTTTCCGAATTGGTGTTTTGTCAAAGCCTGAATCAGACATACGTTTAATTATATCAAAGACTGTTATGCCCTTTCTGTGTAAAAGCAACAGCTGAGATTGTAAATAAAAGAATCCCAAGGATTGCAGTCACTCCATGAACGCTCCACACATCCATGAGGTACCCCAAAAAATACGCTGTGAGGACATATGGGATATTTGAAAGCATGGTATACGTTGAAAGCGTTGTCGCTCGGTATTTTGATTCGGTTGTTTTATTTATCATGACCAAGGCACTATTTCCAAATATTTCTGCGATCCCTTGTCGGGTAACAATCAAAAATGTTCCAAGTAAAATACCAACAACGGGAACAAGTATCATCGTGATTGCAATTACTCCTGCTGTCAGAATAAATCCATTCCATTGACCAAATTTTTTCGAAACCCATGGAGTCATTTGCCCAAAACCTGCAGATAGTATGAACATTATCGCGGTGATAATTCCGAGTTCTCGCGCATTCCACCCCTGAGCAACTAGCTGCGTATCGATAAGTATTTGACCACTTATGAGAGTTATCATTGTTAAAGCAATAATGAACATATTTTGCATCTTCACCTCATGAGTTTTAAATAATTGTTGAAATCCTTGCTTTGTTTGGCGGAGATAGTTTTGTAATGAAAATACTTCGGTATCAACCAGGGGTTCATGAAGAAAAAAGCTTACGAATACTGCAGACATTTGAAATACCGAAAGTACGATAAAGGGAAGTCCTGGGGAAATGGCATACAAATATCCTCCAATAATACTGACTACGCCAAGTGCCGTCATTCGAACAGATGACAAATTTCCCAGAATTTTTTCATATTTTTCCTGCTCTTTTATTGAAGCGAGTGAGTCATACACAAACGCCTGAATTGTTCCGGACTCAAATGTACCGCCAAATGTGGTGAGTGCGACCCCCATCGCAAGAATCCCAAAAGATGGTGCAAATCCCATGGTGAGATTCCCCATCGCGCACAAGAAAAATGCAATGATAAGCGTCTTCTTTTTTCCGAGTAAATCTCCGATTGCACCGGTTGGTATTTCACCCAAAAAAGAAGTAGTGATCATCACAGATTCGAGAAGTCCAATCCCTGCATAATCAGTAAATCGAAGATAAAATAATACCCAAATAGCGATCCAAAACCAGCTATAGTTTAAGGCAGTGAGGATATATACGAGGGTAATATTCCGTTTCATTTGGCGCTCCATAGAGGTTATTATAGCAAGGATATCATCATTGATTATTGGTCATTCAATACCATACTTCCTGTAAGTTCAATAGAATTATAGAAGGTTTCAGAAAATAGATGCACATTATTTATCCAAGCAGCTTTACCTGATATATTTGCTTGTTGAATAATCCTCTGATATCTTTCAAATGGATAATTTCGTGATCGAGATTGATATAATAATCCAATAGAATTATTTCTGTCTTCCGATGGTTGGTCATACGTTGTTGTTAGTTGTTGTGCAAGTTCGGTCCACGTCCCGGCTTCAAGCCAGTCAAACGCAACATGATCTCTGGATGAGCGGTTAAATTGTGTATTAAAATGAGTTGCTTGGGAAAGTACTTCTCCATTTTCAAGAGGAATGCTAATCGGTGCTGCGGTATTGACGATAATACTTTCTGATCCAATTGGTCCAAATTCAAATATTGCCCGAGCAGGGACAGCAAATTTTGGTGTGCCAAATGGTAAAAGCGCAAGATATGTGATTCCCCTGCTATGAACAATGCCAGCAGATTCAGGTTTTTGGGTGTTGTATTCTTGTAATGCCGATGGGAATGTCGTAAAAAAACTATCAAGCGCTCCCCAATTGAGTCGTGTTGGATATGGAACTGGAACGGCTCCAGCACCATGAATTTGTCGTCCGTTTCTTTGAAAACCTTCATTAAGGCTGTATTTCCCTCCTTGTGAATACTGAGGAAGAAATACTTGAATAGTTGTTGAATTTCCATCAGGAGTCGTAAGGCTTTGTGCATAATAGTGCTTATTTCTTTCTTCTGAAGATTCACTGGAAATGGGAGATGTTATTTGAATAAACTGTTGTATAGCAGATGCATCAATAGTCTCTTCAATATATCCGGCTTCCAAGAAGGGTGTTTCATTAAGCAACTGAAGTACTTCGTCTGGTGATCGTTCAGAAAGTGATATTGGCCTTGGTTCTTGATATGGATTGTCCGGTGCATGTGATGTTGCTGCTGTTCCACTATCTCCCCCACACGCAGCATTTAAAGCTACTGCTGCAAGGATTGATGATAAGATAAGAAATTTTCTCCGAGACATTCCTGGAGTTCGTGGAATGATTGGTGCTATATCTGCACGTTTATTCTGTAAACCTTGTTGTGATATTTGATTCTTGAAAGCTTCTGACATATTTATTATAAATGGGAAGTATATATTATAGGATATTAACACATGATTTCAAATCGAAAGTGCAAATACCATATATTAAGTGGGAGCTTATCCCTTGATAGGGTGGTAGCAAATTGACTCGGCATCAAGCCGATTTGAATATTCAAGATACGGTACGCCCATCAGGATCTATTGACTATAGGATAATATTTGGTATACTCTTTTTATGAATATTCAATATGTATTTTCAAAAATAAATATGAATTATTTCAAAGCAATGAGCAGAAGTAAAGTTGCGGTTGTCCTATCAGCATTGGTATTATTAGGAATAATGACTATTATAGGTTCTTTGTGGTTCAGGAGTTTCTCTGCTAACACAAATAAATTATCCGATACTATTGAATCACCGTCGACAGAAAAACCAGAAACAGAGAATCTTAATGGTGATATTGATTCGAAAAACAATAAGCAATCTTCGTTTACCGGATTCATTTCACACGTTTTTGGTGGCAATGAGGAAAGGTCTACTCCAACCCCTACAATGGGAACGGAGAATTCCAATTCTTCTGAAGCATCAAATACACCATCCGCAAGTCCGACAAAATCTCAAACACAAAAAATACCAAGTGTATCCTCCACTCCAACAGCCACCCCATCCATAATGCCAAAACAACTATCGCCAACTCACACAGTGCAACCAACTCAGTCGCAAACGGTAGTTCCGACCGATGCACCAACGCAAACGCCTGTTCCGTCAGAACCAGAAAACACATCAATCAATATGAGTTTAAACTCTTCTTCTCAAGCAGTATCTTCAGGTCATGGATCAGTGAGTGGACAAGTTAAAAAGAATACAAATGGGTATTGGGATTTTGATGTAACTGGAACCTTTACTAATCTGCAGCCAAATCGGAGATATCAGCTTTGGTTTTGTGGAACAAATTGTTCAAGTAACAGTTCTTCGCGATTTACCTCAGACAGTCAAGGCAATGGAAGTTTTTCAAATGTGACAATAA